>NZ_JBOHDT010000209.1:0-10494 GCF_050700635.1 Aeromicrobium sp. | reverse complement strand
CCGCAGCCCCGGCGGCTGCCGCCCGCTGCACCATCGCATTGAGCCGCAGCATGGTGGCGTGCAGGTAGACCCTGACCTCCTCGCTGATCGGCACCGTCGGGTAGCAGGCGTGCTTGGGCACCGCCGCAAAGTAGTCGATGATCAGCACACGAGCGTCCGGGCTGCGCCGGTGAACCTCCTGGAGCGCCGCCACCACCTTCGGCTCGGCCTCGAGGATCTGCCTGGCGAGCTGGTCCTCACCACCTTCCGGCGCGTACCTGTCCTTGCAGCCGCCGGTCGGCACCGGCTCGGGCGCGGTCCCAGGAGGCACCGTCTCGTCGTCAGGGAACAGACCGAGACAGTCCATCGCCGCGCCGGCGATCCCCGCATCGTTGCCGCCGATACCGACCGTCACGAGGTCGGTGGTGGGACTCAGACGGTCGAACTGCGCCGGATTCGTGCCACCCGGGTCGACACTCTGCGGAGCGTAGAAGTCGTCGGTCTCGGCTCCACCGCACGTGGCGTCCCGGAAGTTCGAGATCCCCAGCTCCTTGGCCAGCAGCTTGGGGTAGTTGGTGTGCGACTGCCCGCAGCCGATCGGCGCGTGAGTCGTGTCCGGCGCGCCGTTGGCGTCCGCAATCACCACGTCGGCGGACCAGGAGTCACCCAGCGCGACGTACTCGTCGTCAACGCCGCCCTCGGGGGCGGCCGTTGCGTTCGACACGGTGAGCAAGGGCACGGACAGGACGGAGATGGCGAAGACAACCGTCAGGAGGTTTCTGGGGCGCATGCCCGTTCAACGCGAGAACCGTGTCTGGGTCACGCCCGTGACATGTGCCCCGCGAGTGGCGCACCGTCACTGCACCACGGAGTGTTTGACGACGAGCTGATGGAACCCGGCTGCAGCCGCGAGGAACGCCACACCGATGCTGGCGACCCGGCCAGGAGAAGTCGGACGAAGCGCAGGGCCTCTTTCGGATCGTTGACGAACTCGGAGAGGTCTCCCGTCTGCCCGAGTCGTTCCTGCGCGTCGCCGAAGAAGTAGGCCCCGGTCAGCACGATGGCAAGCGCGACGGGCAGGGACACCGCCGAGACCCACAACCACTCCTTTTGCAGGTCGTCCACGCCAACCGGGACGAGGACGGACACCCCCCGGGGCCACCATTGCCATCCCGACGACCATCAACACCACTCCGAGGCGTTTCCGGCGGATCAGCGTTCGCCTGCGCTGCTCACTGATCTCGTAGGACGCGCCCATATTCAGTCGCGGACGACGAGGCGGTCGCGGAACCGGGCCTCGCGGTCGAGGCGGGCGAGGTCTCGCTGGCGGCGGGAGGCGATCACCGCCTTGAGGAAGTCGTCGGGGGTCGTTCCGGCGGGCGGGGCCGGGGCGACGTATGTGGCCACCTCGTCGGCGAGCCGCGCGCCGATCGCCGTCCGGGACGCGGGATCGATCGTCGACAACCTGGCCAGGAACTGACGCACAGCCAGCATCAGACCGGTCGGCAACGAAGCCATATCGGCGCGCTGCGCCCAGGCCGCCAGGTGCGGCGGCATCGCGGCCGGTGGGGTGAGCTGAAGACTCACTCGTTCGCGGACGACGTACGTGCCGGCGGCGAAGTCACCGAGACGCTTGCCGCGCGAGCTGACGATCGCCGACAGGAGGGCGGGCCCTGCCCAGAACACGTAGATCTCGACGAAGCCGATGAGGGCACGCACGAACGCGTGCTGGAAGCCGATCGGTCCCGCGTCGTCGCGGACCGTGCGGAGCCCGAGCGCCAGCTTCCCCAGCGACTTGCCACGCGTCAGAGTCTCCAGCGCGGTCGGGAACACGATGAAGACCACGATCGTCGTGCCGATCACGGCAGCGGTGACCAGCGCTTCGTCCCAACGGACCGACGCCATACCAGCGATCACGATGGCCAGGACCATCAGCAGGATCGTCGCGGCGACGTCGATCATGCCGGCCGCGATCCGCGAGCCCACGCCTGCCGGGGGCAGGTCGAGCGCGACGGCCTCGCCGGTCACGAGGTCGTCGGTGGTGAGGGTGGCGAATTCCGGGCCGATCATGGCCTGCACGCCCTTAGGCTATCGGCGTGGACCTCGACGCGTACGTGCAAGCGCACTCGCGCGAGTGGTCCCGCCTCGAGGTGCTGCTCAAGGCCCGCAACCTCTCCGGCACCGAGAGCGACGAGCTCGTCGAGCGTTACCAACAGGTCGCCACACACCTGTCGGTGGTCCGGACCTCCGCTCCCGATGCCTCGCTGGTCGCCCATCTGTCGTCGTTGCTCGCCCGCGCGCGAAACAGGGCGATCGGTACCAGGGTGACCACCTGGCGCGGCGTCGCGACCTTCTTCGTCGACCGCGTCCCAGCCGCCCTCTACCGGCTGCGGTGGTGGTGGCTGGGCTGCCTCACCGCCAACGTGGTGGTCGCCGCTGTGATGATGTGGTGGCTGCTCGACCACCCGAGAGTGGAGCAGAGCCTCCTCTCCCCCAGCGAGGTCGACCAGCTCGTCAGCAACGACTTCGCCAACTACTACAGCGAGTACGCCGCCAGTCACTTCGCGACGCAGGTGTGGGTCAACAACGCGTGGGTCGCGGCGCTCTGCATCGCCTTGGGGATCCTGGGTGCCCCGGTGATCTTCCTGCTCTTCAACAACATCACGAACCTGGCGATCATCGGCTCGATCATGATCCGTCACGATCGGGGCGAGCTGTTCTGGGGACTCATCCTCCCCCACGGCCTGCTGGAGCTGACCGCCGTCTTCGTCGCCGGGGGCGTCGGGTTGCGGCTGTTCTGGTCCTGGATCGAGCCGGGTGACCTGAGCCGCACAGCGTCGATCGCCCGCGAGGGCCGGACCGCGGCGACCGTCGCACTCGGACTGGTCGGGGTGCTCCTCGTCACCGGTGTCATCGAGGCCTTCGTGACCCCGTCCGGGCTCCCGACCTGGGCCAGGGTCGGCATCGGCATCCTGGCCGAGCTCGTCTTCTTCGCCTACGTGTTCGTGCTCGGCCGCAACGCCGTGCGTCGTGGCCATACCGGCGACATCGACGCCGCACTGCTCGAGGCCCGGGTCGCGTCGCAGGCATGACCGGCCCGCACTAGAGAAGCCCGCGGGCCTTGAGGGTGAGGTAGTGGTCGGCCAGCACGGGCGGCAGGCGCTGGGCGTCGGCGTCGACGACGTCCACGCCCAGCTTTGTCAGCAGCTCGGAGGTGCGGGTGCGGCGGCGCAGGACCTGCTCGGCGGCGGCCGCTCCGTACACGTCGTCGATGGTGTCGCGGGCGGCGGCCAGCTCCGCGAGCGCCGGGTCCTTCACCGAGGCGAGGACGACGCGGTGATGCTTGGTCAGCGCCGGGAGCGCGGGGAGCAGTCCTTCCTCGATCGCCGACGGTTCCAGGGGTGTGAGCAGGACGACCAGGGCCCGCTGCCGGCCGAGACCCTGGACGGCGCCGGCCAGCGCGCTCCAGTCGGCCTCGGCGATCACCGGCTCCAGCCCGGACATGGCGTCCTGCAGGGTGCCGACGATGTCGCGGGCGTGGGCCGAACGGACTCGCGACCGGACCCGGCGGTCGCCCGCCACGAAGTCGATCCGGTCGCCCGCGCGAGCCGCGAGGGCGGCAAGGAGCAGGGCGGCATCCATCGCCGAGTCGAGCCGCGGCACGTCCTCGACCCGGCCCGCCGAGGTGCGTGAGGTGTCGAGCACCAGCACCACCCGACGATCGCGCTCCGGCTGCCAGGTCCGGACGACGACCTTCGTGGTTCGCGCCGAGGCTCGCCAGTCGATGGAGCGCACGTCATCTCCCCTGACGTACTCGCGCAGCGAGTCGAACTCCGTGCCCGGGCCGCGTACGCGCACGGCCGCGCGGCCGTCGAGCTCCCGCAGACGCGCCAGGCGCGAGGGCAGGTGCTTGCGCGAGTCGAACGGTGGCAACGAACGGACCGTCCCCGGAACGTCGAAGGTCTTCTGCCGGGCGACCAGTCCTAGCGGCCCCTGGGACCGCACGGTCATGCCCGTGGCCCTCAGGTCGCCGCGACGCCGTGGCAGCAGCGGTGTCCGGAGTCGCGTCCGGTCCCCCGCGGCGAGCCGGACCCGGTGCCGGTTGTCCGTGGCGCCGGCGGTCGGCTGCCAGGCGTCGCGGACGAGGGCGCGCACGCGGCGACGTGAGTCGTTGGTGGCGACCACCGTCGTCTCGGCCGGCTGACCCAGGCGGACCGAACCCGTGGATGATCGCGAGAACGACAGCGAGGCGGCCGGGGACACGAGCTTCCAGTCGGCGAGACAGAGCAGCAGAACGACCAGCGCCCACAGCCACACGGTGCTCATCACCGGACGCAGGACGACCGGGACCATGCCCAGCAGGATCAGCAGCGGCACCCGGCCTGAGATCGCCATCAGGGGACGCCGGCGATCGGGACGGTCATCGCGGCACCGGCACCGAGTCGAGCGCCGAGGAGAGCACCTGCATCACGTCGACTCCCTCGAGCTCGGCCTCCGGACGGAGTGCGAGTCGGTGCGCCAGCGTGGCGCGGGCGAGGGACTTGACGTCGTCGGGCGTCACGAAGTCACGGCCGGTGAGCCAGGCCCATGCCCGGGCGGCCCGCAGCAGGGCGGTTGCTCCTCGTGGGCTGACGCCCAGCGACAGCGACGGCGACTCGCGGGTGGCCCGGGCGATGTCGACGATGTAACCGCTGATGTCCGGCGACACCTGGACCCGTTGAACCGCGGCCTGACCAGCCGCGATGTCTGCACCGGACGCGACCGCCCGCACGCCTGCGGCGGTCACGTCGCGAGGGTCGAACCCGCTCGCGTGCCGGTTCAGGATCTCCACCTCGTCCGGACGACCGGGGATCGGCAGGACGACCTTCAACAGGAACCGGTCGAGCTGAGCCTCGGGCAGCGGGTACGTGCCTTCGTACTCGATCGGGTTCTGGGTCGCGGCCACCAGGAACGGGCGCGGCAGGGGGCGTGAGACACCATCGACCGAGACCTGTCCCTCCTCCATGGCCTCGAGGAGCGCAGCCTGGGTCTTGGGCGGTGTCCGGTTGATCTCGTCGGCCAGCAGCAGGTTGGTGAAGACCGGGCCCTCGCGGAATCGGAGCTCTCCGCGAGTGTTGTCGATCACCATCGAGCCGGTGATGTCGCCCGGCATCAGGTCGGGGGTGAACTGCACGCGCCTCGCGTCGACGGACAGGCTGGCGGCGAGGGTCCGCACCAGCAACGTCTTGGCCGTCCCGGGGACGCCCTCCATCAGCACGTGACCGCCGCACAGCAGCGCGACCAGGAGGCCGGAGACTGCGGAGTCCTGGCCCACGACGGCCTTCGCGACCTCGGCTCGCACGGCTGCCAGCCGCTCACGCGATGCCTGGTCGTCCTGGTCCTGATCGTCCTGGGCTTGGTCGTCCTGGGCCCAGTCGTCGCGATCCTGGTCCACGGGTGCAGGGGACTCGGTCATGTTCGGCGTGCCTCTCTGTCGAGTTCGGTCAGTTCTCGAGCCAGCGTGATCAGCGCACGATCCGTTGAGGGTGGCTCGGCGTCAGAGCTGACCAGTGCGGTGACCTCGGCTTCCGGGCGGCCGGTCTGGCGGGCCAGGTTCTTGATCAGTGCGTCTTGATCGTGGGTGACGCCCAGGCCCGATCGTGCGGCGGCGCGCGCTCGTGCCGCGGTTCGCAGCACCTCAGCGGCATGCGCCCGGTCCTGGGCCTTGCGGTAGAGCCGCCCGCGGCTGCGAGTGGTCTCGATGGCCATGACCGACACGGGAAGCGGCTCGGTCGACAGCGCGCCGAGCCGGCGGGCGCGCCAGAGGATCAGGAGGATCGTGGCGATCGCGGCGATCCAGAGTCCGGGCTCGATCCACCGCGGGAGGAGCGCAGTAACTCCGAGGCCTTCGTCGGCTCCGACGTCCTCGAAGGTCGGCACGTACCAGACCAGGCTCCCGCTCTGACCGAGCAGTCGGAGGCTCACCGCCGCGTTGTCACCGCGGAGAGCCTGGTCGTTCGTCATCGCCTCACCACCGCCGAAGAGCGTGACCCCGTTCCGTTCCAGCACCATCGAGACGTCGTCCTGGCCGAAGCAGCCTGAGCCGCCGCCGTAGCCGATGGCGAAGTCGACCTCGAGGGTCAGGCCCCGGAACTTCGGGTCGTCACAGTCGGCGGGGACGCCCCGGTCGGGGATGACCTGGTCGGTCTGCACGGGGGCATCCACCGCGGCGAGGACGTCGATGCCTGGTTCGACGAGCACGAGACGGCTCCCCCGTGCGTGCTCCAGCAAGCGGTCGACGGTGTTCTTGCCGAGCTCGCTGGTGGAGGTCACAACGACGACGGTATCCGCGCCGACCGTGGTCTCGTCGAGCTCGTCGGCCGAGCGCGCCACCTCGACGTCGACACCCTGGTCGTCGAGCACGCGAGCCAGCGCCCGCGATCCGTCCGGCCCGGCGTTGTCCGGGTCATAGGGTGCGGTCCGTCCTTCGTCGACCGCGCCGAGCACGACCGCCACGACGACCGCGAGCAGGAACCCACAGGCGACGAGCAGCATCGACCGGTGGCGTCGCCACCACGTGGCTCTGATGAGGGACGCCTGCGTCATCGACGACTCCCGATCTCGTCGTCCAGCTCGAGCACGTCGGCGGCCTGATCACGACTGGCCGCACGGTCGCCGTACATCACCGCGTCGAAAAGCGCCGCGGTGCCGCCGATCCGGGTACGGAAGCTCGGGTACTCACCGCCGAGCGCTCTAGCCGCCTCCTGGGCCGTCGTTCCGGGACTATTGTCGAGCCGTCCACGCTCGACCTGACGCACGGCCAACGCGCGAAACCCGTCGGTCATCGCATCCTCGTGGCGGCCGTCGGCCAGCGCGGCCTGGGCCCGGGCGCGCAGCTGGGCAGCCGTGATGACCTCGTCGGTCAGCACGGCGTGCGTCCCCCGGGGCGCCCGGGCGGCTCCTTGCGCACGAGAAACGAGCCACGCCAGCCCGCCCATGAGCAGCACGGCGATGAGCATGGCCGCGAAGACGCTGACTGCCGGGAGATCGATCGCCGCGTCGATGCCCCTGCTGAGCAGCCGGTCGAGCCAGTTCAGGAGGCGGAGGATCAGGTCATCCTCGTAGTACTCGGGCTTCAGCAGCTCGCGCTGCATCAGCGACCTTGCCTCATCCGGACTCGGGTCGATCGGGCCGGTGACGACGACGGTCAGGTTCACAAGCCGGTGATCCCCGCCCGGGCCATCAGCTCGACGTCGAACGCCTCCTTGCGCATGCGCTGGTCGATGTACTGCAGCGACGCCACCGCAGAGGCGAAGGGGGCCACGAAGGCCGACGAAATGACCGCCGAGATGGCTTGGGTGATCGCGAGCCCGAGCACGGCGTACTCCGGGACGGCGAGGGCGCCAATCTCACCGGCCAGGGAGATGGGGAAGGAGAGGATCCCCCCGGCGACGGTCGTGACGATCAACGTCAGTGCGCCGATACCGAAGACCCGCCAGAACTGGTGGTGGGTCAGCCGGAAGCCGCGCACGATCGCGCCGAAGACGCCGACCGGCTCCAGCATCAAAACCGGGGCCGGCAGGTAGTACACGCGGACCCAGTACCAGAACATCCCGGCGAGGAAGGCCGGGACGGTGACGACGCCCCAGATCACGGTCAGCGGGGTGGAGCTGGAGACGACCACCAGCACCCACAGGCCGACGTACACGGCGAGGGCCAGCAGCGCGATTGCATTGATGACCGCGATCAGGCCCAGCAGCTTCCACCGCTTGCCGCGGGTGGCCGCCCACGCCTCGCCGAGCGACAGTCGCTGGCCGACGGCCGCAGCGTTCGTGACGTGGGCGATCATGCCGGTGACGAAGATCAGCCCGATCTGCAGCAGGATCGTCCCGCCGAAAAGGGAACCGAGGGACACGAACGTGCCGACGACCTCGCTCTGGGTGGCGCTGGTGTCGATCTCGCCGGTCTCGGAGAGCGTCACACCCACGGTGAACGTGAAGATCGCACTGATCACCACCGGAATCAGCATCGTGACCGAGGCGACGAGCACGGCCGAACCGACGGTGGCCTTGGGATTGAACCGGATGATGCGGAAGGCCGCGTCGAACATGTCGCCGAGCCCGAGCGGCCGCAGCGGCATCGCACCCGGTTTGTGCGCTGCGCCGAGCATGCCGGGCGGCGCCGCTCCGGGCGACGGGCCAGGTGCGGGCGGCGCCGCGACCGGGTGCTGCGGCAGGCCCGGACTCCGCGGTGGATACGGCTGATGACCTGGCGGCGGGAACGACTGTTCGTCCGACATGGGCCCCCTTTGACGGGCCCATCCTGTCAGGTCTGGGGCCGAATTCGGGCCCGTTTGTCGCAAGCGTCCGACACGAGGATCGCTACTGTTGAGGTGATGCCGGACCACCCGTCGCCTCCCGACCTCGTGGGGCCAGGCCTTCGACTCCTCATCGTCGGCATCAACCCGAGCATCATGAGCGCCGAGACCGGCTTCCACTTCGCCCGTCCGGGCAACCGCTTCTATCCGGCGCTCCGCGCTGCCGGCGTCCTGCCCGACCATGTCCGGACTCCCGGCGAGGCTGCCCCGGTGCTGGTCGAACGCGGCGTGGGCATCACGAACCTCGTTCGGCGCGCGAGCGTGCGCGCCGACGAGCTCACCGACGACGAGCTGCGCGACGGGCGGGATCGACTCGCACGGTTCGTGCGTGAGCATCGACCGCGCGTGGTCGCTGTCGCCGGGATCACCGCCTATCGCACCGCGTTCAGCGAGCGCCGCGCTGCGACGGGGCGGCAGGAAGCGACGATGGGCGATGCCGAGCTGTGGGTCGTGCCCAACCCCAGCGGTCTCAACACCCACGCCACGATCGCGAGCCTGGCCGTGGTGTACCGCGAGGTCGCCGAGGTCGCGGGCGTCATCTAGACATCAGGGATCGCTGGTATTACGATTCTCATACAGACGTTTCGAGTCTGTAACGGAGTCCTATGCCGCTGACAGCAGCTCGCGTCCGACCGCTCCCCGCGCGCTCGGTGGTGCTGAGCCTGCTTCTCGGCGCTCATCCTCCGCGACTGCCGGTGCGCGACATCCTCGGCGCAGGCGAGCGGTTCGGCATCTCGCCGGCGACGATGCGGGTCGCACTCACCCGGCTCGTGCAGGCGGGCGACCTCGTCAGTGACCAGGCGGTCTACGCGTTGAGTCCGCGCCACCTGGAGCGTCATCAGCTGCAGGAGCTCGAGCTCGACCCGGTCCGCCTTCCGTGGGACGGGACGTGGGAGACCGTCGTCGTCACGTCGAGTGGGCGTGATGCCTCCGCGCGCGCCGAGTTGCGACGACGACTGACGAAACGACGCCTCGTGATGCTCCGCGAGGGGGTGTGGATGCGTCCCGACAACCTGCCCCGCGACGACGCCGCTGAGCCGGACACGCTGCGTCTGATGGCGCGCCCCGACGATCCCGCAGTGCTGACCGCGCGACTGTGGGACCTCGGACGCTGGGCCGACACCGGCACCTCGCTTCTCGACGTCACCAGCAACGGCGACACCTTCGCCGACCGCTTCACCGCCGCGGCCGCGCTGGTGCGCCACCTGCGCACCGACCCCGCGCTGCCCGACGACCTGCTCCCCGACGACTGGCCCGCGCCCGCGATGCGTCAGGGCTACGAGGACTTCCGCACCGAGATCAAGCGACTGCGCACCGAAGGAGAGCCATGACCACGACCCACGAGGTGACCAACCAGGTCCCGCCGCTCACCGGCCACGACACCGCCGACCATCCGGTGTTCGAGGAGGCCCTCCGCCGCGAGGGCGCCACGACGGCGCTGGACGAGCTGCACGAGGTCGGCCGGCTGGCCGGCACCGCTCACGCGATTGCGCTCGGCGACCGGGCCGAGGCGCACCCACCGGTGCTGCACACCCACGATCGCTACGGCAACCGCATCGACCAAGTGGCGTACGACGCCAGCTACCACGAGCTCATGGAGCTGTCGACGGGCTTCGGCCTGCATGGCACGCCGTGGGCCTCGGACGACCCGAACGCCCACCTGGTGCGCGCCGCGAAGCTGAGCGCGTGGGGTCCGGTCGACGCCGGTCACCAGTGCCCGATCTCGATGACCTACGCCGCGGTGCCGGCCCTCCGGGTCGATCCAACGCTGGCGACGCAGTACGAGCCCGGGCTCACCGCGGCCGGCTACGACCCGTCGTCCCGCGCACCCGCCGAGAAGCAGTTCCTCACCGCCGGCATGTCGATGACCGAGAAGCAGGGCGGCTCAGACGTGCGCGCGAACACCACCCGCGCCGTCGATCAGGCCGACGGCACGTACCGGATCACCGGGCACAAGTGGTTCACGTCGGCGCCGATG
Source organism: Aeromicrobium sp. (assembly GCF_050700635.1). Taxonomy (GTDB): domain Bacteria; phylum Actinomycetota; class Actinomycetes; order Propionibacteriales; family Nocardioidaceae; genus Aeromicrobium. The sequence continues at coordinate 181 of NZ_JBOHDT010000209.1, read as the reverse complement.
TCCGACCTTTTGCTGGTGCTCGCGCAGGCGCAGGGTGGGCTCACCTGCTTCGTCGTGCCGCGCGTTCTCCCCGACGGCACGGCCAACGGCATCCAGCTGCAACGCCTCAAGGACAAGCTCGGCAACCACTCCAACGCCAGCAGCGAGGTCGAGTACGTCGACGCCGTCGGCTGGCGGCTCG
>NZ_JBOHDT010000208.1:0-12630 GCF_050700635.1 Aeromicrobium sp. | reverse complement strand
CTCGCCGAGCAACGTGAAGGCCTCCTTGGCCGCCTTCAGGTCGGCCTGCATCTCGTCCGGAAGCAGGGCGAAGAACGCGGCTCGATGGTTGCTGCGACGCTCGATCCGCTGCTCGATGCCATCGCCGTACTTGCCGTCGCGTGCGTCCTCGCGGATGCCTGTGAGTGCGTCGCGGCGTTCCTCGCCCTCGAGCTTGCGGGCTTCAGGTCGTCGCGGAGCTGGGAGCGCTCCTCGTCGCTGGGGGCTCCGAGGCGAACGCCGCGACGACCGCCTCGGAGGTCGCCGGTCAGGTGACGAGCAGGACGACGCCGAGCACGGCGGTGTAGGTGTGGGCCAGGATCGGCGGGTTGAACGGACCGGCGAACCGGGTGGCCACGAACCCGGCCAGGCACCCGACACCCAGACCGACACCCAGCCATCCCGACCAGTGCGGCAGCGAGTCCGACGCGAGCACCGCAGCGCCGAGCAGGCCGAACGTCACGTAGGACGCGGCCATGTGCACGACGTAGAGCAGACCCGACCAGGCGTGCTGGGCGGCGTACCCGTCCGGCGGCGAACCGTCCGCGACCGTCCGCTCGGCGGCCCAAGGAACGACGGTGAGCTCGAACGTCAACCCCACGATCATGCAAAGTGCGCCGAGCGCGTAGACGAAGGCCGCCATCACGGCCACGAGTGCGGCAGCCTGCCCATCCGGCACCATGGCGAACCCGCCGACCCCGGCCGTCGTGATGAACATTGCGACCAGCATCCAGGAGTGGATCCAGGCGCGCCGACGCCGATCGGCATGGATCAGAGGCAGCGATTCAGCCAACGGCCGTTCGTACTCGAGCCGCCAGCGGACGGCTCCCACGCCGAACACGACAAACCCGGCTACGAGGATGCCGCCCAGCACTGCGTCCACAGCACCACGGTCGCACAATGTCGACGTGTCAGGGGCCCGACGTTTCAGGGACTGATCGCCAGGAACACGAACGCGGCCATCAGCATTAGATGGAGCCCGCCCTGGAGCACCTTGGACCGCCCGGGCACGACCGTCAGCGTGCCGACGACGACCGACGTCGCGAGGAGCACCATCTGAGTCGGATCCAGACCCAGCAACAGGGGCCCGTCGAGCCAGATCGACGCCACCGCGATCGTCGGGATGGTCAGGCCGATCGACGCCATCGCCGAGCCGTAGGCCAGGTTGAGGCTGACCTGGACCCGTTCCGCCGCAGCCTGCCGGATGGCAGCGATGCTTTCGGGCAGCAGCACCAGCAAGGCGATGACCACGCCGACGAATGCCTTCGGGAAGCCCACCACGTTGACGGCGTCCTCGATCGCGCCGGACGAGACCTTCGCCAGTCCAACGACCGCCACGAGGGCGATGACGAGCAGGAGTCCGCTGACAGCTGCCGCCCGGCCCTCGGGCGGATCGGCGTGCCCGTCGCCGTCGATGTCCAGAGTCGCACCGTCGCGATCGACGGGCAGGAAGAAGTCGCGGTGTCGCACGGTCTGGGTGAACACGAACAAGGCGTAGATCGCCAACGAGGCGATTGCGGCGAACGTCAGCTGGCCGCCGGAGAACTCCGGACCCGGGTGGGTTGTGGTGAACGTCGGCAGGACCAGGCAGATGGTGGCGAGGGTGATGACGGTCGCCAGGGCGGCCCCGGCTCCCTCGGGGTTGAAGACGGCGAGACGGTGGCGCAGCGCACTGACCAGCAATGACAGCCCGGCTATGCCGTTGACGCTGATCATCACCGCCGCGAACACGGTGTCGCGCGCGAGTCCTGACGTGTCTTTCCCGCCCGAGATCATCAGTGTCACGATCAGCCCGACCTCGATGACCGTGACGGCGACGGCAAGCAGGAGCGACCCGAATGGTTCGCCGACCCGGTGGGCGACCACCTCGGCGTGGTGCACGGCTGCCAGCACGGCGCCCGCCAGCAGCAGCGCCACGAGCGTCAGCACGAACCCGTTGGGTTTCCGTCCCCAGGTCGCGACGAGCATCACGACGGCGGCCCAGGGTATCGACACCGTCCATCGGAGGCGGCCCAGGACGTCACCCATGCCACGAACCCTACGGAGTCCGCCGATAGGCTTCGGGCGTGGTCTATCAGGCGTTCTTCGACTCCGTGTTCGCCTCGATGGATCCGGAGAAGGCGCACGATCGGGCCTTCGCGGCGATCCGCGCAGCCGGTCCGGTCACCCGCCGAGCGGTCCGCGTGACACCGGCCCCCAGACGCGCCATGGGCATCGAGTTCCCGCATGCCTTCGGCCTGGCCGCCGGCTTCGACAAGAACGCTCGCGCGGTGCCCGGTCTCCTCGGCATCGGCTTCGGCCACGTCGAGATCGGCACCGTCACGGCGCAGCCCCAGCCCGGCAATCCCAGGCCCCGGCTCGTCCGGCTGGTCGACGACCACGCCGTCGTCAACCGCATGGGGTTCAACAATGACGGCGCCGCCGTCGTCGCGAGCCGGCTGCACCGCTTGCGGCGTTCCCGCGTCGGGCGCGACGCGGTGATCGGCGTCAACATCGGCAAGACCAAGATCGTGCCGCCCGAGGAGGCCGTCGCCGACTACGTCGAGAGCGCCAAGCTGCTCGCCCCGTTCGCGAGCTATCTCGTCGTCAACGTCTCCAGCCCGAACACCTCCGGCCTGCGCGACCTTCAGGCCGTCGACGAGCTGCGGCCCCTGCTGACCGCGGTCAAGGAGGTCAGCGACGCCCCCGGCAATGGCGCGCGCGTCCCGCTCGTCGTCAAGATCGCGCCCGACCTGGCTGACGAAGATGTCGACGCCCTGACCGACCTCGCGCTCGAGCTCGGTCTCGACGGCATCAGTGCCACGAACACGACGATCGACCGGCCCGACTCCTTGCGCACCGACCGCGCCACCGTCGAGGCCGCCGGACCGGGCGGGCTGTCCGGACCTGTGCTGCGCGAGAGGGCTCTCGACGTGCTCGTACGTCTTCGGGCCCGAACTGACGGACGGGTCGCCCTCATCGGCGTCGGGGGAGTCACGACACCTGACGACGTTCGTGAGCGTCTTGCCGCCGGAGCCGACCTCGTCCAGGGCTACACCGGCTTCATCTACAGCGGCCCGGCCTGGCCTTCACGGATGGCCCGCGCGGCGCGCTGACTACGCCACAATGGCCCCATGAGCAGCGACACCGATCGGAAGCTCTTCGTCCCACCACCGCTGTACTTCCTCATGGCGTTCCTGGTGGGCTGGTGGCTGCATGCCCTGACCGACGATCGCCTCGGCGGTCGTCCGGCCACGATCTGGATCGGTGCGGTGCTCCTGACGGCCGGCGTGGTGCTCGACGTCTGGGCGACATTGACGTTCAAGCGGGCTCGCACGACGTTCATCCCCTACCGGCGTGCCTCCTCGCTCGTCACAGGCGGTCCATACAAGCTCTCGCGCAACCCGATGTACGTGGGCATGGCGCTGGACGTCGTGGGCGGCGCACTTCTCATCGACTCGTGGTGGCCGCTCGTGCTGCTGGTGCCGGCGATCGTGCTCGTCACGGTGCTGGTGATCAAGCCCGAGGAACGCCTCATGGCGGATGTGTTCGGCAGTGAGTACACGGCCTACCGTGAGCGCGTCCGTCGGTGGCTCTGACCCGATTTCGGGATCGCTGAACGAGCCGGTATGTTTGGTCGTCGGCTTGCCCCTTTAGCTCAGTCGGTAGAGCGTTTCCATGGTAAGGAAAAGGTCTACGGTTCGATTCCGTAAAGGGGCTCTGGGACGCGAGTAGGCTCGTGACCCGTGGCGGGGTAGCTCAGGTGGTTAGAGCACACGGCTCATAATCGTGGTGTCGCGGGTTCGAGTCCCGCCCCCGCTACCACGACCAGCACCATCCAGACGAAAACGAGGCAGACCCGTGGCGAGCAAGAGCTCCGACGTTCGACCCAAGATCACCTTGGCGTGCACCGAGTGCAAAGAGCGCAACTACATCACCAAGAAGAACCGTCGCAACGACCCCGACCGGTTCGAGATCGTCAAGTACTGCCCGCGCGACAAGCGGCACACGCTGCACCGCGAGACGCGCTGACCGCGCCCGGACCCATTCGCACGGCCCCCACCTGCACCGCGCAGGATGGGGGCCGTCGGCATCTCGCCACTCGTTAGGCTCGCGGCCATGGACCTCGCCGAGCTGACGACTCTTCGCCTCGGCGGCCCGGCCCCGGCCGTCATCGAGGCCGCCACCCAGGACGTGCTGGTCGACGCCGTGCGGATTGCCGACGAGGGGGGCGACCCGCCGCTCCTCGTCGCCGGTGGCAGCAACCTGGTGGTGGCCGACGAGGGCGTCGACCGCACCGTGATCCGGGTTCTCACCCGCGGCGTCGTCGTCGACCTCGACTCGTGCAGCGGAGCGATGGTCACCGTGCAGGCGGGGGAGACGTGGGACGCGATCGTGGCCCGGGCGGTGGACGAGGAGTGGGTCGGCGTCGAGGCACTGTCCGGCATCCCCGGGTCGGTCGGCGCTACGCCGATCCAGAACGTCGGCGCGTACGGGCAGGAGGTCGCGCAGACGATCGCCTCGGTGCGCGTCTACGACCGGTACGACCGCAAGCTCCGCACCATCGCGGCCGCCGACTGCGGGTTCACGTACCGCAGCAGCCGTTTCAAGGTCGAGCCGCACCGCTTCGTAGTGCTCTCCGTGACATTCCAGCTGGCCTTGGGGGACCTCGGCGCCCCGATCGCCTACGCCGAGCTGGCCCGGACACTGGGTGTCGAGGTCGGTGAGCGGGCGCCCGCCGCCCGCGTGCGCGACGCCGTGCTGGCGCTGCGACGTGGCAAGGGCATGGTCCTCGACGCGAACGACCACGACACCTGGAGCGCAGGTTCCTTCTTCACCAACCCGATCCTCCCGGCCGCCGAGGCCGCGGCGCTGCCCCCGGAGGCGCCTCGCTTCGCCCAACCAGACGGCTCGGTCAAGACCAGCGCCGCCTGGCTGATCGAGAAGGCGGGGTTCACGCGTGGCCATGGTTCGGACCGGGTGTCCCTGTCGACCAAGCACACGCTCGCGCTCACCAACCGCGGCGGCGCGACGACCGAGGAGCTGCTCGATCTCGCCCGCGAAGTGAGGGACGGCGTGCGCGCCGCGTTCGGCGTCACGCTGGTGCCCGAGCCGGTACTCGTGGGCTGTGAGCTCTGAGGAATCAGTACCCCGGTGACCCGGAGTGGAAGCCACCCGATGCGGCTGCGCCGATCAGCAGCACCACCAGGCCAACCATCAGGAGGATCACTGCGAGGGCGAGCAGGCCCGTGCCCACGATGCCGAGGATGCGGCCGGTGCTTACCTCGCTCTGACCGCTGTAGGCGGCGGGGTTCGCATTGATCTCGGTCATCGCCTTCGATCCCAGGTACCAGGCGATCGGTGCGAGGACGCCGCACGCGACGATGCCGAGGATCCCGAGGACGAGCACGGTCGTGGCCTGGGGGTGCCTAGGTGGCACCTGGACCCATGCGCCCTGTGGTTCGGTGGGCGGCACACCGGCGCCATCGGTCGGTTCCGACGGTTCGGACGGTTCGTACGGCGGGGGGTTCTCGGTCGTCATGGGTCAAGAGTCCCACGCCGAGATGTCAGTTGCCGTAGCCCGTGTCGAGGTGCAACGACAGCGCGAACAGTCCCGCGAGCACCAAGGCGGTCAGCGCGAGCAGCGCGAGCAGGACGGTCGAGACGATGCCGAGCACCATGCCTGCCGTGGCCCGGCTGTGTCCGCTCCAGCGGTTCGGCTCACACTCGATGGCGCGTCGGGCCGTGATGCCCAGGTAGCACGCCACCGGACCCAGAGCGGTCGGTACGACCAGCGCCGCCCCGATCACCGACACGAGCCCCACCACGAACGCCGCGGTCGCCCGCGGATGGTCGGGAGGTGCGACGTGGGCAGGCTGCGTCACGAGTTCAGCCTTTCCTCGTCAGGCACACTCAACCAGGCGTCGATGCCTGAGAGGCCACGGTCGCGGATGTCCTTGGGGGCGCACGACCGCTGCAGCGACATCCGTGCGAGCGTCGCCAGCTCCACGTCGGTGAGCTCCTGCGCAGCGCGCAGCACGGCGTATTGACCGGCGAGGCGCGAACCGAACAGCAGGGGATCGTCCGCGCCCAGCGCCACGTCGGCGCCGGCCCGCACGAGCTCACGAACGGGGACCTCGTCGAACGTGCTGTAGACGCCGAGCGCGACGTTCGAGGTCGGACACACCTCGAGCGCCACTCCTGCGTCGACCACCCGCGCCAGCACATCGGGATCCTCGCCCGAGCGCACGCCGTGCCCGAGCCGGTGCGGACGGAGGTGGTCGAGGCACTGGGCGACGTGAGGCGCGCCGCGCAGCTCACCGCCGTGCGGCACAAGGAGGAGGCCCGCGCGCTCGGCGATCGCGAAGGCCGGAGCGAACTCGTGCGTGTCGCCGCGGCGCTCGTCGTTGGAGAGCCCGAAGCCGATCACGCCTCGGCCCGCGTACTGACCGGCGAGACGTGCGAGGGTGCGCGCGTCGAGCGGGTGCCGGGTGCGGTTGGCCGCGATCACCACCCCCATGCCGATTCCCGCCCGCTCCGCCGCGTCATGGACGGCATCGAGCACGAGATCGGTGAAGGTCGTGATGCCGCCGAACCTGGCCGCGTACCCGGACGGGTCGACCTGGATCTCGGTCCACACGCTTCCGTCGGCGGCATCGTCCTCGGCGGCCTCGCGCACGAGCCGGCGCACGTCGTCCTCGGTGCGCAGCACCGAACGGGCGACGTCGTAGAGCCGCTGGAACCGGAACCAGCCCTTCTCGTCGGTGGCGACGAGCTGGGGCGGCCAGTCCTCGACGAGCGCCGCCGGCAGGGGGTGACCGTCTCGATCGGCGAGCTCGAGCAGCGTCGTGTGTCGCATCGACCCGGTGAAGTGCAGATGCAAGTGCGCCTTCGGCAGGTGCGCGATGGATTTCAAGTGCGGGCGGCTTCGCGGACGGCCGAAGCCACCCGCGTGTGGACGTCGGGATGGAAGACACTCGGCACGATGTAGTGCGGGCCGAGCTCGTCGTCGTGCACGGTCGACGCGATCGCGTCCGCCGCCGCGAGCAGCACGGCGCTGTTGATCCCGTGGCTCTGCGCGTCGAGGAGCCCGCGGAAGATGCCGGGGAAGGCGAGCACGTTGTTGATCTGGTTCGGGTGGTCCGAGCGTCCAGTCGCCACGACCGTGGCGTGCTGTCGCGCCACCGACGGGTCGATCTCGGGATCGGGATTGGCGAGTGCGAACACGATCGCACCTTCGGCCATCGCTGCGACGTCGTCGGCGCCGATGAGGTCGGGTGCGCTCACGCCGACGAAGACGTCGGCCCCGGGCAGGACGTCCTTCAGCGTGCCGGTCAAGCCACCGCGGTTGGTGTTGTCCGCGATCCAGCGCAAAGACTCATCGGTGTCGCCGCGTTGGGCGTGCACGACTCCGGCGACGTCACAGACCACGACGTCGCTCAGGCCGGCCTCGACGAGCAGACGGAGGATCGCCGTGCCGGCGGCACCCGCTCCCGCCATGACGACGCGGACGTCCTCGATCCGCTTGTCGACGACACGCAGCGCGTTGCGCAGCGCGGCGAGCACGACGATCGCCGTGCCGTGCTGGTCGTCGTGGAACACCGGGATGTCGAGCCGCTCGCGCAGCCGCGCCTCGATCTCGAAGCAGCGCGGGGCCGAGATGTCCTCGAGGTTGATCCCGGCGAATCCGGGCGAGATCGCGGCGACCGTCTCGACGATCTGGTCGACGTCCTGGGTGTCGAGGCACAACGGCCAGGCGTCGATGTCGGCGAAGCTCTTGAACAGCGCCGACTTGCCCTCCATGACCGGCAGCGCGGCGTGCGGGCCGATGTTGCCGAGGCCCAGCACGGCGGAGCCGTCACTGACCACGGCGACGCTGTTGCGCTTGATCGTCAGCCGCCGTGCGTCCTCCCGATCGGCGACGATCGCCTGAGAGATGCGGGCCACGCCGGGCGTGTAGATCATCGACAGGTCGTCACGGTTGCGCAGCGGGTGCTTCGCGTGTGTCTCGATCACACCGCCGAGGTGCATCAGGAAGGTGCGGTCGGAGACCTTGTGGACGTCGACGTCCTGGATCTCCTCCAGGGCGGCGACCACCCGGTCAGCGTGATCGGTGCCGGACGTGGCGCAGGTGAGGTCGATGCGCAGGCCCGCTCCTGACGGCGAGACGTCGAGCGCCGTGACGATCCCGCCGGCGTCCTCGACGGTCGAGGTCAGCAGGCTGACCGCGGTTCCGCCCGGCGCGATCTGGAGACGGATCGTGATGGAGTAGGAGATGCTCGGTGCGGAGGCCATGTCTCGGTTCTAGTGCATGGCTGGGCATGCACACCAGTCGGTTCGACTCGCGCCTCCTCGACCCCGTACACTTGCCTGACCGGCGATTCTCAGGCTAGTTCGTCATGCCCTCACACTGGGTCGGCGGCAGGCACGGGGATCGACGTACGGCACTAGCTCAACTGGCAGAGCATCGGTCTCCAAAACCGAAGGTTGGGGGTTCAAGTCCCTCGTGCCGTGCGAAGCACGGACAGAGTGCCGTGCGAATCAGACCGACAAGTGGAAGGGATTCAGCGTGAGCGAACGTCACGAGCTGTCCGGCACGACCGGGCGCACGTCGCCGATCACGTTCTACCGTCAGGTGGTCGCCGAGCTCCGCAAGGTGGTCTGGCCGACCCGACCGATGGTGGTCAACTACTTCTTCGTCGTGCTGGTGTTCGTGATGTTCATGATGGCGTTCGTCGCCGGCCTCGACTACGGGCTCGGCCGCGCAATGTTCGCGATCTTCGCGTGAGGACCTGAGGAATCACCGTGAGCCAAGGAACCAACGAGAACCGTCTCGATGTCCCAGACGTCGAGAGCACTGCCGACGCCCCGGTCGTCGAGGACGACGCGTCCGACGAGGCTGCGGCCCCCGAGGACGTCGCGGCGCCCGAGCCGGCAGACACCGAGTCGGTCGACACCGAGGTTCCGGCTGAAGATGCGCCCGCCGACGACCCGATCACCGATCCGGCCGAAGAAGGTCCGCTCGGGGACGCCCCGGCGGAGGACGCACCGGACGAGTCGGTCGAGTCCCCGGTGCCCGCCGAGCCCGACACGGACCAGGAATCGCCTGCGGCGGCGGACGCCCTGGCCGAGTTCCGCGAGCTGCTGCACAGCCAGATCGGCGACTGGTACGTCGTGCACACGTACTCCGGCATGGAGAAGCGGGTCAAGGCGAACCTCGAGAACCGCATCACCTCCCTCAACGCCGAGGACTTCATCTTCGAGGTCGTCGTGCCCACGGAGGAGGTCGCCGAGATCAAGAACGGCCAGCGCAAGCTGGTCAAGCGCACCGTGCTGCCCGGCTACGTGCTCGTGCGCATGGACCTCACCGACGAGTCCTGGGGCGTCGTCCGCCACACCCCGTCGGTCACCGGGTTCGTGGGCAACTCCCACCAGCCGGTGCCCTTGAGCCTGGACGAGGTCGAGACGATGCTCGCTCCGGCCGTTGAGGCGGAGGTCGCGGCGGCCGCGACTGAAACCGCTGGGTCGGCGGAGGGGCAGCAGGCGAAGGCCCCCAAGGTCGAGTTCGCCGACTTCGTCGCCGGCGACTCCGTCATGGTCGTCGACGGCCCGTTCGCCACGCTTCACGCGACCATCACCGAGATCAACGTCGACGCCCAGAGGGTCAAGGCCCTCGTCGAGATCTTCGGCCGCGAGACCCCGGTCGAGCTCAGCTTCACCCAGATCCAGAAGGTCTGACCCAACCCAACGAAACAAGGACCCTGAACACATGCCTCCCAAGAGCAAGAAAGTCGCAGCCGTCGTCAAGGTGCAGCTGCAGGCCGGCATGGCCAACCCGGCGCCCCCGGTGGGCACCGCGCTCGGCCCGCACGGCGTCAACATCATGGAGTTCTGCAAGGCGTACAACGCCGAGACCGAGTCCATGCGCGGCAACGTCGTGCCGGTCGAGATCACGATCTTCGAAGATCGCTCCTTCGCCTTCATCACGAAGACGCCGCCGGCCGCCGAGCTCATCAAGAAGGCCGCCGGCCTGAAGAAGGGCTCCGGCACGCCGCACACCGACAAGGTCGGGTCGATCACCAAGGACCAGGTCCGCGAGATCGCCACGACCAAGCTGCCAGACCTCAACGCCAACGACGTCGAGCAGGCCATGAAGATCGTCGAGGGCACCGCCCGCTCCATGGGCGTCACCACTGACTGAACGCGACCTCGCAACACGTGGCAGGGCCAGCTGGGCCCGTCCGACCACACCTGGTGCAACAACCAACAGAAGGAACCAGTCATGACACAGCACAGCAAGGCGTACCGCGCGGTCGCCGACAAGATCGACAAGGACTCCGTCTACACCCCGCTCCAGGCCACCACGCTGGCCAAGGAGTCCGGCAGCAAGTCGTACGACTCCACCGTCGACGTCTCCGTCCGGCTCGGCGTCGACCCGCGCAAGGCCGACCAGATGGTGCGCGGCACCGTCAACCTGCCCCACGGCACCGGCAAGACGTCCCGGGTCCTGGTCTTCGCCACCGGCGCGAACGCCGACGCCGCCCGTGAGGCAGGCGCCGACCACGTGGGCGCCGACGAACTCGTCGACAAGATCAACGAGGGATGGCTCGACTTCGACGCCGTCGTCGCGACCCCCGACATGATGGGCAAGGTCGGCCGGCTCGGTCGCGTGCTCGGTCCGCGCAACCTGATGCCGAACCCCAAGACGGGCACCGTCACCACCGACGTCGCCAAGGCCGTCTCCGACATCAAGGGCGGCAAGATCGAGTTCCGCATCGATCGCCACGCCAACCTGCACTTCGTCATCGGCAAGGCGTCGTTCTCGGCCGAGCAGCTGGCCGAGAACTACGGTGCGGCGCTCGAGGAGATCCTCCGCCTCAAGCCGGCCAGCTCGAAGGGTCGCTACGTCAAAAAGGTCACCATCTCGACCACTCAGGGCCCTGGCGTCCCGGTCGACACGAGCCGCACCAAGAGCTTCGCCGCCGACGACGACAACTGACCCACGGATGACGGGAGCGCAGTTCTCGGGAATTGGCGGGGTCACCTATGCTCGCCGCATGCGCGTACGCCTCAAGAATCTGATCACCGCCACTGCACTCGTCCTGGTTGCGGGAGGCAGTCTCTCCGCCTGCAGCGACGACGGATCGTCTGGAGGAGTCGGCGAGGAGAGCGGCACCGCGCTCACCCGGTCCAACTTCCTGGACGAGATCACCCAGGCCCAGACCGAAGCCGGGAGCAGCCACATCAAGATGGCGGTCGACGTCGCCGGCCAGAAGCTCGAGGCCGATGGAGATATCCAGACCGGCGAGACCATGGCCGATTCCGCGATGGCCATGACGATGAACACCGGCCAGGCCGGCATGGGCTCGCTCGAGATGCGTCTGGTCGATCAGATCTTCTACCTCAACTTCGGCCCGATGACCGACAACAAGTTCGCCGAGATCGACCTCACCGACAAAGACAACCCGATCGGCAAGCAGTACTCCGAGATCGTCAGCAACCTCGACCCCGCCCAGCAGCTCAAGCAGTTCGAGGGCGCGGTGACCAGCTTCGAGAAGAAGGGCAAGACCGTCTCGCTGGACGGGGTGGACGCGCAGCCGTACGTCGTCGTGATCGACACCTCCAAGATGTCCGGTGCCGCCGAAGCGCCGCCCGGTATGCCCAAGACGCTGGAGTACACGATGTACATCGGCCCCGACAACCTCCCGCGCCGCGTGCTCAGCCAGCTGCCTGCGGCCGCCGGAGCAGGCGGCGGCGAGATGAAGATCGACTACTCCAAGTGGGGTGAGAAGGTCTCCATCACCAAGCCGGACAAGGCCGAGATCACCGACAAGGACTTCCTGAGCCAGCTCGGTGGCGCGTCACCCGCGCCGTCCTGAGGCCGCCTGAGCGAGCTCCGCGAGCGAACGGCGGGCCAGGTCGAGTGTGCGCGCCGAAGACGCCCGGTGTACCGAGACCACGGATTTGGCCGTGAGGAACGTCGTCGCCTAGACTGGGCGACGCCGAAGACCGCTGGTCGGATCCCCACGGGGAACCCGAAGAGCCCGTCAGGGCGGCCCGCGCAGGAACACGAAGCGTCATCGCGACGAACACCGAAGATGACCCCGCCCCGTGCCCTGCGCCGGGGCGTTTCTCATGGGACAGCCATCCGGGCCCAGGCTGCATCACCCAGTTTCCACATCCCGTACCACAAGGAGACCCATGGCAAGCCCGGAAAAGGCAGCCGCCGTTGCGGAGCTCACCGAGAGCTTCCGCGAGTCGAACGGCGCCGTCCTCACCGACTACCGCGGTCTCACCGTCAAGCAGCTGCAGGAACTGCGGCGCTCGCTCGGTGGGAGCGCAAGCTACTCCATCGCCAAGAACACGCTGACCAAGATCGCCGCCAAGGAGGCCGGGGTCGAGCTCGACGAGAAGCTCCTCGTCGGTCCGACCGCCATCGCCTTCATCACCGGCGACGTCGTCGAGGCGGCCAAAGGTCTGCGTGACTTCGCGAAGGCCAACTCGCCGCTCATCATCAAGGGGGGCTTCCTCGACGGGAAGGTCCTCGAGCCCGGCGAGATCCAGAAGCTGGCCGACCTCGAGTCGCGTGAGGTGCTCCTCACCAAGCTCGCGGGTGGCATGAAGGCGAGCCTC
>NZ_JBOHDT010000207.1:0-9074 GCF_050700635.1 Aeromicrobium sp. | reverse complement strand
GGTGCTCCGTGCTTGCTCATGTCTCGTCCTCCGTCGGCTGGGCGAGCTCCGGCAGGTCGTGGCCCATGCGGCGGGCCTTCGTCTGCAGGTAGCGCAGGTTGTCGGGGGTGGGAGCAACGGCGAGCGGAAGCCGCTCGGCCACCTTGATGCCGTACGTCTCCAGGCCAGTCGCCTTGCCGGGATTGTTCGTCAGCAGGCGCACCGACGTGACGCCGAGGTCGCGCAGCATCTGAGCGCCGGCGGCGTAGTCGCGGTCGTCCTCGGCGAAGCCGAGATCGAGGTTGGCATCGACGGTGTCGCGGCCGCCATCTTGCAGCGCGTAGGCCTGCAGCTTGCTGAGCAGACCGATGCCGCGACCCTCATGGCCGCGCAGGTAGACGACGATGCCGGCTCCCTCCGCAGTGATCGCGGCCATGGACGCCTGCAGCTGCGGGCCACAGTCGCATCGGCGCGAACCGAGGACGTCGCCGGTGAGGCATTCCGAGTGGAGCCGGACGAGCACGCGATCCTGGCCGGGGTCGCCGTGCACGAGCGCGATGTGCTCCGCCCCGTCGATGACGTCGCGGTAGCCGAGCGCGGTGAATTCGCCGAACTCGGTGGGCAGCCGCGTCTCGGCGGTCCGCTCGACCTGCGACTCGTGCAGGCGGCGGTAGGCCCGCAGGTCGGCGATCGAGACGAGCGACAAGCCGTGCTCGTCGGCGAACTCACGCAGAGCCGGCGCCCGCATCAGGGTGCCGTCGTCGTTCACCAGCTCGCCGATGACGCCGGCAGCTGTCAGCGCGGCCAGGCGCGTCAGGTCGACCGCTGCCTCGGTGTGGCCTGCGCGAGCGAGCACGCCGCCCTCATCGGCCCGCAGCGGCAGCACGTGACCGGGCTGGACGAGCTCGAACGGCTCGGTCGCGGAGTCGGCGAGCACCCGGCACGTGCGGGCCCGGTCGGCCGCGGAGATGCCGGTGGTGATGCCGTCGCGGGCGTCGATGGAGATCGTGTACGCCGTGCGCATGAGCTCGCGATTGTGCGGCGTCATCAGCGGGATGCCGAGCCGGTCGAGCGTGTCGCCCGTGATCGGTGCGCAGACGTAGCCGCTGGAGTGGCGCACGAGGAATGCCATGAGCTGCGGTGTGGCCTTGCTCGCCGCGAAGATGAGGTCGCCCTCGTTCTCGCGGTTCTCGTCGTCGACCACGACGACGGCCTTGCCCTCGCGGATGTCCGCGATGGCGCGTTCGATGCTGTCGAGCCGGACGGTCATTGCCGATCTCCTTTCGTTGTGGCGAGAAGCCGCTCCACGTACTTGGCGAGGATGTCGACCTCGAGGTTGACCCGCTCGCCGGGCCCCCGTGTGCCGAGCGTGGTGTCGGCGAGCGTGGTGGGGATGAGCGACACCGAGAACCAGTCGTCGGCCACCTCGACCACCGTCAGAGACACGCCGTCGACCGTGATCGAACCCTTCTCCACGAGATAGCGCGCAAGGTCGGCAGGCAGTGAGAATCTCAGGAGGTCCCAGTTCTTGCTCGGCGCGCGGTCCTGCAGCTCGCCGGTGCCGTCGACGTGGCCCTGCACGATGTGGCCGCCCATGCGTGCTCCGGCGGCCATCGCGCGCTCCAGGTTGACCTCGGAACCCTCCGAGACGTCTCCCAGCGACGTCCGGTCGAGGGACTCGGCCATCACGTCGGCCGAGAAGGTGTCGGTGTCGAGCTCGGAGATCGTGAGACAGCACCCGTTGACGGCGATGGAGTCGCCGCGGGAGGCGTCCGAGGTGACGACGGGACCGCGCACGGTCAGGCGTACCGCGTCGCCGAGGCGCTCGACCGCGGTGACGATGCCCCTCTCCTCGACGAGTCCAGTGAACATCAGCGGTCCTCCTCAGTCGATGCGGCGTCCGGCGTGCCGATGATGCGGATGTCCGGTCCGATCCGGCTCAGGTCCTGGATGTCGATGGGGCGCAGGTCGGCGAGCGTCGTGGCCTCCCCTTCGAGGGCGGCCCGGCCGGACCCGAGCATGGCCGGCGCGATGTACCCGATGACGCGGTCGATGAGGCCGGCGTTCCAGAATGCGCCGGCCAGCCGGGGGCCACCTTCGAGCCATACGTGCCGGATCTCGCGCTCGGCCAGCTGGGCGAGCACGGCGGACGGATCGCGGCCTGGGACGAACACGGTCGGGGCCACCCGGTCGTGGACCCGGTAGTACTCCGGGATGGGCGTCTCTCCCACGACGACCCGGAGCGGCTGCCGCTCGTACGGCAGCGGTAGATCGTCGGCGTCGCGCACAGTGAGGCGCGGGTCGTCGGTGAGAACCGTCCCGGTGCCCGCCATCACGGCGTCCGCCTCAGCCCGGAACACGTGGACGTCCTGGCGCGCTTCGGCACTGGTGATCCAGCGGCTGCTGCCGTCGGGCGCGGCACTGAGCCCGTCAAGTGTGGCGGCGTACTTCCAGGTGACGAAGGGCCTTCCCTTGGTGACGGCGTGGGTCCATTCGACGTTGAGCGCCTCGGCCTCGTCGACAAGGACGCCGGACTCGACGTCGATGCCCGCCTTCCGGAGGACGTCCGCTCCCCCGGCGGCGGCCTGGTCGGGGTCGGTCTGGGCGTGGACGACACGGGCAACTACCGCGTCGATGAGCGCCTGCGTGCAGGGTCCGGTGCGTCCGGTGTGGTTGCAGGGCTCGAGAGTGACGACCGCAGTGGCGCCCTTCGCCTCGTCGCCGGCCTGGGCGAGCGCGTCGACCTCCGCGTGCGGTGTGCCGGCGCCGCGGTGCACGCCGACGGCGATCTGGGATCCGTCCGGACGCAGCAGCACGCACGCCACGCGGGGGTTGGGCAGGGTGCGGGGCACGACACGCGCCGCGTCGATCGCCGTGCGCATGGCACGGCCAACGATGTCGGGTGAGATGGTGGCCATCGGCTCCTCCGGTCGCTGCACACGCGTCCGGGGTGACGGGACGTCGCACCGTGGAGACACGGAGCGAGACCGGCGTGCGCCTCCCATCCGGACTTTCACCGTCGGTACCGGATTTCCACCGGTTCAACCGAGCCCCAACTTCAGGGCCCGGGTCGCGGACTATGACCGCCGGCTCGGAATTTCACCGACCCCGGAGCACGCGAGCATGTTGCTCGTCTGCGCCCATTCTACCCACGGGTCAGCGGGATGGAGCATGCTGCTCGGCCCGTGAGCGCAGCTGAGCAACCATGGCGTCCGGATCGGCGGCCCCGAAGACGGCGGAGCCGGCGACGAAGACGTCGGCGCCTGCCTCGGCGCAGCGGTCGATCGTGTCGGCCGAGACTCCACCATCGACCTGCAGCCAGATGTCACCCCCGTGCTTGTCGAGCAGCTCACGGGTGCGCCGGATCTTGGGCAGGCAGACGTCGAGGAAAGCCTGACCGCCGAAACCGGGCTCGACGGTCATCAGCAGTACCATGTCGAGCTCGGGCAGGAGGTCCTCGTAGGGCTCGATCGGGGTGGCGGGGCGAAGGGCCATCGACGCGCGGGCTCCTTTGGCACGGATCTCCCGGGCGAGCCGAACCGGTGCCTGGGCGGCCTCGATGTGGAAGGTGACGCTCTGTGCGCCTGCCTCGACGTACCCGGGGGCCCAGCGATCGGGCTCGGTGATCATCAGGTGGGCGTCGATGGGTTGCCGGGCCACCTTGGACAGAGCCTCGACCACCGGAGCGCCGATGGTCAGGTTCGGCACGAAGTGGTTGTCCATGACGTCGACGTGCAACCAGTCGGCCCCGGCGATCCGCGCGGCCTCGGCCTCGAGGTTCGCGAAGTCCGCCGACAGCATGCTCGGGGTGATCTGGATACCCATGGCCCCGACCTTATCGGCGCAGGACGGCCCAGAACATCGCGTCCGTGCCGTCGACGTGCGGCCACAGCTGGCGAGTGGATTCCACCGAACGGTCGGACACCGCATCGCGCGTCTCGGCGAGGTGCGGCGAGCATGTGGCGTAGACGACGACACCGCCCGGACGGACGAGTTCCAGCGCACGGGCCAGGAGGTCGCGCTGGAGCGGAATGAGGGTCTGGAGGTCCTCGGGGCTTCGTCGCCACCGCGCCTCGGGTCGCCGGCGCAGCGCGCCGAGGCCCGTGCACGGGGCGTCCACGAGAACGCGGTCGAAGGAACCTGCCGGCCAGGGACCCTCGCGGCCGTCGTGCTCGGTGACCTCGACGTTGGAGAGCTCACTGGTCGTATGCCGGACGAGATCGGCACGGTGGGGTTGCAGCTCGTTGGCGACGAGGGTGGCACCGCTCCCGGCTGCGAGTGCGCCCAGCAGAGCGGCCTTGCCACCTGGTCCGGCACACAGGTCGAGCCAGCGTTCGTCGGGCCCCTCGAGCGTCGCCTCGGCGAGCGTGATGGCGACCAGCTGGGAACCCTCATCCTGCACGCCCGCACGCCCGTCGCGCACCGCCGGGATCTCCCCGGGAACGCCGCTGTTGAGGATGCGTGCATAAGGCGAGAGACGGCCCGGCTCGCCGGGCAGCTCGTCGGGGTCGCACAGGCCAGGCCTGGCCACCAAGGTCACGCGGGGAGATGCATTGTTCACCTCGAGAAGGGCCTGAAGGTCGCCGTCGGGCCCCAACGAATCCCGGAACGCCTGCACGACCCACACCGGGTGCGACGTGCGGATGGAGATCGCCTCGTCCGTGGCGAGCCCTTCGGTGACGATGTCGAGCCAGCCCGTGAGGTCGTGCTTGCTGATCGAGCGCAGCAGCGCGTTGGCGAAGTGGACGGGCTTGTGGCCGATCTCGCGGCGCACGACGTCGACCGTGGTGGACACGGCAGCGTGTGCCGGCACCCTCATGCTCAGCAGCTGGTGCGCGCCGAGCCGTAGCGCGTCGAGCACCAGTGGATCGATCGAGCCCAGGCCCTTGCTCGCGACCTGGTCGATCACGGCGTCATAGGTGCCCTGACGCCGCACGGTGCCGTGCACGAGCTCGGTCGCGAAGGCCGCGTCCCGGCCGCTGACGTGATGCTCGGCCAGCATGCCGGGCAGCACCAGGTTGACGTAGGCATCACGTTCGGCGACCGCCCTCAACACGTGGTACGCGATCATCCGAACCGGGTCGGTCACGTGAATACCGTGCCGGTCGGCAGCGAGACGCCGCGACCCCAGTCGGCGGCCGGCATCCGCTTGCGACCGAACGGCTGCACGTCGCCGAGCACGACGTCGGTCGTGGCGGTGCCCACGCGCACCTCACGCTTGCCGATGTCGAGCTCACCGACTCCGAGGGTGGCCTCCTCCGCGATCCGTACCGGTCCGAGATTGAGTCGTTGATCGTCGACACTGGTCCAGGCGCCGGGAGTCGGCGTGCATCCGCGGACGTGCCGGTCGACCGCGAACGCCGGCCGGTTCCAGTCGACGCGGGCATCGTCCGTCGTGAGCTTGGCGGCGTAGGAGATCCCGTCCTCCGGCTGCGGGTGAGCGGCGATGTCGCCCGCCTCGATGTGATCGAGGGCTTCGACCATCAGACCTGCCCCCTCGCGGGCGAGCCGGTCGAGAAGCGTGCCTGCGGTGTCGTCGTCGCGGATGCGCTCGGTGATGGTGCCGAGCACCGGGCCCTCGTCGAGAGCCTCGACCACGCTGAACACGGTGGCGCCGGTGACCTCGTCGCCGGCCATGATCGCCCGTTGCACCGGTGCAGCCCCGCGCCAGGCCGGGAGCACGGAGAAGTGAAGGTTGACCCATCCGAACTCGGGGACGTCCAGCGATTCACGGCGCAACATCGCGCCGTAGGCGACGATCGGGCAGCAGGCGGGATCGATGCCCCGGAGTCGCTCGAGGAACTCCGGGTCGGACGGCGAGGGTGGCGTCAGCACCTCGACACCGTGGGCGGCGGCGTGCTCGGCGACCGGCGACGGCCGCAGCCGGCGACCGCGTCCGGTCGGGGCCTCGGGTCGGGTGAGCACCGCCGCGACCTCGTGCCGGCTGCCGAGCAAGGCGTCGAGTGTCGGGACAGCGGCCTCGGGCGTCCCGGCGAACACGATCCTCACGGGGCCGAGTGTAGGAGGCGGGTCAGAAGGTCAGCGGATCGATGCGGACGCGGACCGGTGGCAGCTTGTCCGCGCTGCGTTCGGCCTGAACGTCCTGGAGGGCGGACGCCAGGGCCGCACCCTCGCGTCGCGGGGCGCGTAGAACCAGCCTCTCGAGATCGTCGACCGGAACCGGGCCGAGGATCTCGGTGTTCGGGGTCCACTCGCGGGTGGCCAGTGGACCGAGGACGTCGGCCGGTCCGTCGACGGTGGCGAGGCGTCCGACCGGTGGTAGGTGCGTTTCAGCACGGCCCGCGAGCTCCCGCGAGGCCAGACCGATCGGGTCGGCCCGAACGAGCGCCTGCAGAGCGGCCGGGTCGCCAACGGCCACGGCGGGTGCTGTCTCACGGGCGAGAGCAAGCGCGTTGAACCATCGGCGATGCGACTCCTCGACCACACGGACGTCATCGCGCGCGAGCATCAACGAAGTGTCCATGAGAACGACGAGCGCGTAGCCGCCGGACGTGTGCGGCTCGGCACCCGGCGTGGCGAGCACGATGACACGACTGGGCACGATCGTGTCAAGCACCGAGTCACCGCCGGACGTGACGATCTCGTGCTCGGGGAACGCCTTCGCGTACTCCTCGGCCGTGCGGAGCTGGCCGACGACAGGTGAGCGAGGTTGGTCGCCACCACACTCTCGGCAGCTCCATGGTGAGGCCTCCGTTCCGCACCATCGGCACGCGACCGGCTGGCCCGCACCCCCTTGGAAGAGTGGTCCGCTGCATTGCGTGCACCGCGCCGGAGTCCTGCACCGCTGGCACGCGAGGGACGTTCGATACCCGCGCCGCGGCACCTGGACGAGGACGGGTCCGTCGGCCGCCCGGATCGCCCGGAACACGGCGTGCGGCAGACGAGCCGGCGCGCCACCGTCGACGGAACCATCGGTGACCTCGACCGTCGGCCAGCGAAGGCGGCGCGTGACCGGTTCAGCCACGAGGTCCGCACACCAGCCGTTCTCGACGAGCGCCTGACCCTCGGCCGTGCGGGCGTGGCCGCCGATGAGCACGCCCGCACCTTCACGGGCCGCCCGGGTGAGGAGGATCTCCCGGGTGTGCGGGTACGGCGCCCGCGGCTCGGCGAAGAGGTCGTCGCCGTCGTCGAACATCGCGACGAGGCCGAGGTCGGCAACCGGGGCGAACGCCGCACCGCGCGTGCCCACCACGACCTGTACGGCACCGCGGGACACGGCGAGGAAGGACCGGTACCGTTCGGCGGGCTTCTGTGCCCCGGTCAGGACGACGTGGCGCCCCTCCCCCAGGACCGCGGCGAACACCGCATCCCACCGGGCGACGTCACGCACGTCGGGCACGCAGACGATGGTGCCCCGCCCGGCATGGAGCGCTGCCAGCGCAGCCTCGGCGACGGCTTGGGCGGGCTCGTGCGCCGGTAGGGCGGCCCAGCACGCACGCGGCCGCTCCCCCGCCGCAAGCGCCGCCACGAAGCTCGCTCCGTGCGGCCATGACATCCATGCGTCATCGGTGATCGGCGGGAGCGCTCCGTCCTGGACCTGTGACGGCTTCGCCTCGTCGCGTGCGTGCCGCGGCGGTACGGCGAGTCGCAGCACGTCGTTGAGCGTGCCGGCCCACCGGTCGGCCACGTCCCGGCACAGTCCGAGGACCAACGGCGACAGCACCGGTTCGGTCGAGACAACCTTGCTCAGGAACGCGAGACTGCCCTCGTGGTCGCTGGTCTCGACGCGGTCGACGACGAAGGCGTCGGTGAGGCGGCCGGAGAAGCGCACCCGCACGCGGCAGCCGGGCACCACCTCGTCGTCGAGTGTCGTGGGGACGATGTAGTCGAACGGCCGGTCGAGGTGCGCGAGCGGCGAGTCGACGACCACGCGGGCCACCGGGAGCACGCTTGCGGCCTCGGGCTTCGGCCGTTCGGTGCGCTTGCGGGCACTGGGCTTTCGGGGTTTGGGCTTTCGGGGTTTGGGCGACGACACCAGCTCGAGCTGCCCGTCGTCATCCACGTGGCAGTTCTACCAGCCGCGCACGACACCGCACCGAGTGTCGTGCCGTGATGTTCAGGCGCCGGCGGCGGCCCTGAGCGCGTCAGCGCGGTCGGTCTTCTCCCAGCTGAAGCCTTCGAGCTCGCGCCCGAAGTGGCCGTAGGCCGCGGTCTTGGCGTAGATCGGGCGCAGGAGATCGAGGTCGCGTACGAGGGCACCGGGGCGAAGGTCGAAGACCTCGAGCACCGCGGCACGGATGGCGTCGACCGGAACGGTCTCGGTGCCGAACGTCTCGACGTAGAAACCGACCGGGTGGGCGACACCGATGGCGTAGGCCACCTGGACCTCCGCCTTCGTGGCCAAGCCTGCGGCGACGATGTTCTTGGCCACCCAACGCATGGCGTAGGCCGCGGAGCGGTCGACCTTGCTCGGGTCCTTGCCGGAGAAGGCTCCGCCGCCGTGACGGGCGTATCCGCCGTAGGTGTCGACGATGATCTTGCGTCCGGTGAGGCCGGCGTCGCCCATCGGGCCACCAATGACGAACTTGCCGGTGGGGTTGATGTGCAGCTTGTAGTCGGAGGAGTCGATGTCGTAGTTGGCGAGCACCGAGTCGATGACGTGCTTCTTCAGGTCGGGGTTGAGCTGGTTCTCCAGGTCGACGCCCTCCTCGTGCTGCGTGGAGATGACGATGGCCTCGACGCGCACCGGTTTGTGGTCGTCGCCGTACTCGATGGTGACCTGGGTCTTGCCGTCCGGACGCAGGTAGGGCAGCGTGCCGTCCTTGCGCACTGCGGTGAGCTGCTCGGCCAGACGGTGGGCGATGGTGATCGGCAGCGGCATGAGCTCGGGGGTCTCGTCGCACGCGAAGCCGAACATCAGGCCCTGGTCGCCGGCGCCCTGGAGGTCGAGCGGGTCGACGGAGCTCCCGGCACGGGTCTCATGAGCGGTGTCGACGCCCTGGGCAATGTCGGCCGACTGCGCGTCCAGAGTGACCTGAACAGCGCAGGACTCGCCGTCGAAGCCCTTGACCGACGAGTCGTACCCGATCTCCAGCACACGGTCACGAACGACGCGGGCGATGTCGACGTACGCC
>NZ_JBOHDT010000206.1:0-19079 GCF_050700635.1 Aeromicrobium sp. | reverse complement strand
CCGTTGCGCTCGGTGAAGATGAATCGCTTCATCTTGGGGTTCCAGCGCCGGGTCTGGTGCCCGAAGTGGACGCCGCTCTCGAGCAGCTGACGCATGGTGACGACGGCCATGGCCGTTCCTCCTCTGGACGCATTCATGCGCCCGTCCTGGTTGACGCACCGCCGGTCGGTGGTGCCCTGGCGCCCGTGTGCGTGACCCACCTCCTGACGGAGGACCAGGACCACGTCCGTATTCAGTGCAGACACGTCATACGGAGCGCGAGCGCGCGAATTTCACGCCCGGAGACGTGATGCGGTCAGTCTACGACACCGACCCATCCGGCACGAAATCCACAACCGGGCTGTTCAGACCGGATCTCCCCAGGGCGCGCGGCCGGCTCTGGCCGGCGCCGACGACCGGATATGGGATGGCCACATGCCTCTCGTCCGCGTCCTCATCGTCCTCCTCGTCGTGGCGATTGCTCTCGGGTCTCCTGCTCGGGCCGGCGACGGCTCCTGGGCCTGGCCCGTGGGCGATCGGCGGGTCACCGGCGGTTTCGACCTGCCGGACAACCAGTACAGCCCAGGTCACCGCGGCATCGACCTTCCCGGTCGCGTCGGAGAGCCAGTCCGGGCCGTCGCCTCCGGGCGCGTCACCTTCGCCGGCTCGGTGGCCGGCGTTGGCGTCGTGACGATCGACCACGGAGACGAGCGCTCCACGTACCAGCCGGTCGACGCGACGGTGGACCGCGACGACACGGTCGAGGCCGGGGACGTCGTCGGCTCCCTGCTCGACCTCGGGTCACACTGCGCCACGGCCTGTCTGCATCTCGGCCGGCTCGAAGGCGACTCCTACCTCGATCCGACCGACCGGCTCGGGTCCACCTCGCTCGTCCGCCTCGTCGACCCGGCCGGTCCGGTTCCGAAACCACCGGTCGGTCCGAGTGGCGACGGCACGTTCCGGCGCCCGGTTGGCGGGCCCATGACCTCGCCGTTCGGCCCGCGGGTCCATCCGCTCACCGGAGTGCGCAAGCTGCACGACGGCACCGACTTCGGCGTCCCGTGCGGCACGCCAGTGCGGGCAGCAGGCGACGGCACCGTCGTCGGCCGGGACCACAGCGGCGCGTACGGCATCCGCGTCACCGTCAGGCACGCAGGCGGACTCGAGACTTCCTACAACCACCTGTCCAGCCACGCGGTCGCGGTCGGTCAACGGGTGACGACATCGACGGTGCTGGGGCACGTCGGCTCGACCGGTTCGTCGACGGGCTGTCACCTGCATCTCATGGTGCGTCGCGACGGCCGACCGACCGATCCGATGACGCTGCTCTAGCGCCCGTTTCGCGAGAAGTGGTGAAGGTCGGTCAGGTTTCGCCACCGTCCGCCCCATTGCCAGCCGATCGCATCGAACGCCGTCACCACGGGACCACCTTCAAAGATCATCCCGGGCCGCACATTCTCGCGATCGAGATACGCCGAGGCGAGCTCAGGGATGACGACCTCACCTCGGCGATAGGGGTTCTGGAACGGATTGATGTCGATGGCCAGGCCGCGGGCATGCTCGGAGAACTCGGTCCCACCGCGCCTCGGCCGGCAGACGAATGATCCGATGTTGTTGCCGTCGCCGGTGGGCTTGAGGTCGAGCTCGCGCTTCTCGGTGATCCGCATCTCCTCGATCGGGAATCGAGCCTTCCACAAGTCGCGGAACACCCTCACGAGATCGGCACTGACGTCCTCGTGGGTCAGCAGCTCTCCGGTGTGCCGCTGCCCGTCGAAGCCGCGGTACGTGACGCGGACCCAGTCCAACTGATCCCGCCGAACCGGGCAACCGGGCTTCCACGTGGACCGGGCGATGACCTCGGCCGGTGCCTGGTCGACGCGCGAAGCGAACCCCTCGCCGGGGAGCGGAGGGACCGAGTCGGGAAGGTTGAACCGTCGGACCCGCAACTCTCGTGGCGTTGGCCGGACCTCACCGAATCCGGTGTCGGTGACCGGCAGAGCGCGGGTGAACAACCAGTCCGGTGGCACCGTTCCGGGTTCCGGGGTCGAAGGCTGGGTGGCAGCCGGGGGCGTGGGAGCTGCGCTGGCAGGCCCGCGGTCGCCCTCCGGGTCGCGCTCGGTGGACGCGCAGCCTCCCAGCGCGAGGATGACGGCGACCGCGACGAAGCGCCTCACTGCTCCAGCGTAGGCCGAGAACGGGGGCGATTTTCAGGCTCTGGGGTGTGCGAGGCGGTAGGCGGCGCGGAGGCGTTCGTTGCTGACGTGGGTGTAGATCTGCGTGGTGCCGAGCGACGCGTGGCCGAGGATCTCCTGCACGCTGCGCAGGTCGGCCCCACCTTCGAGCAGATGGGTGGCGGCCGTGTGGCGAAGCCCGTGCGGGCCCACGTCGGGCGCTCCGTTCACGGCCGCGAGTCGCTCGTGGACGATTCGACGTGCCATGCGCTGGTCGAGCCGACCGCCGCGTGCCCCGAGGAAGAGCGCAGGCCCGGATGCCTCGGTGGCCAACGAAGGTCGCCCATGGCGGAGCCACTGCTCCACGGCCTCACCGGCCGGGGCGCCGTATGGAACCGCCCTCTCCTTGCGCCCCTTCCCGAGAACCCGCACGACGCGCCGCTCTCGATCGAGATCATCGATGTCGAGACCGCACAGCTCACCCACGCGGATGCCGGTGGCGTAGAGCAGCTCGAGCACGGCCAGATCACGCGATCCCTGGGGTCCGTCGTGGCTGACTGCCGCCGTTGTCGCGTCGAGCAGCGCGCGGATGTCGTCGTGTCCGAGGGCGACCGGCAGCTCTCGGTGCGCCTTGGGGCTCGCCAGCATGGCCCCGACGTCCGTACGAGCCCGGCCGGTACGGCTCATCCATGCGGTGAACACGCGGGTGGAGGTTGCGCGGCGCGCCAAGGTCGTGCGCGCGCGACCGAGTGTCTGCTGGGCGGCCAGATGGCTTCGAAGGGAGCGGAGCGTGAGGGACGCCGGGTCCTCGATGCCGAGCTTGGTGGCGTGCTCGGCGAGGCGGGTCAGATCCGTGAGGTAGGCGCGCACCGAGTGCGCCGAGAGGTTCCGCTCGGCATCCAGGTGGTGCTCGAAGTCGGCCAGAGCCGACGACCAGGCCTCGCTCAGGTCGCTCATCACCCTCCTTGGGTTTGAGTAGGCGCGCAGCGCCGTATCGAAACCACTGTGGGACTGGCGAAGACTCACGCCAAGTCGGCGCGCCGGACCAACAACCATCCATCGCCGGCGCGCTCGGCGAGCCCGCGACGAGCGAGCAGCTCAAGGGCCTTGGCGACGTTGTGTGGACCCAGATTCGCCGCAGCCGCCACGTCGCGCGCAGACCTCGCGCCGCGCCACGACAACGCGTCCAAGGCTCGCTGCGCCGGAGCCGGGAGCTGGTCGAACTCGGTGGCCGTCGAGGTGATCGACTCCGGTTCAGGGGCGCCGAGCCCAGCGAGCTCTGCCAGCACGTCGGAGCCGCCTGTGACGAGCACTGCCTTGCCGTCTCGGACCGCTTGGTGCGTGCCCCCGGACTGCTGGGAGGTCACCGGCCCCGGCACCGCCATCGTCGGACGGCCGAGACGGTCGGCCCAGTGGAGGGTGTTGAGCGACCCGCTTCGCCGACGCGCTTCGACGACGACGGTGCCGCCCGCGAGCCCGGCGATGAGGCGGTTGCGGGAGAGGAAGCGGGGCTTGGTCGGCACATGACCTGGCGGCTGCTCGCTGACGACCAGCCCACTCTCCGCGATCCGGCTCAGCAGGGCTGCATGAGCTCGTGGGTAATCGGTCGCGGCATCGCAAGCGAGAACCGCGACGGTGGGACGCCCCATCGCCAGCGCTCCCCGGTGTGCGCTCGCATCGATGCCGAACGCCGCCCCGCTCACGACCGTGACGTCGGCAGCGGCCGCGTCGGCGGCGATCTCCGAAGCCGCCTCGGCACCATAGGGTGTGCAGTCGCGCGCACCGACGACCGCCACGCTGGTCGCACACAGGTCGGCAAGATGACCGGTGCCGCGGACCCAGAGGCCGACCGGAGCGCCTGTCGCACCGTGCAGCGGCTCGACGTGGTCGAGGTCGTCCAGTCCGGTGGGCCAACCCCGATCTCCCTGAACCACCCAGCGCAGACCCGCCACCTCCGCCAGACGCTCTGCCCTGGCGAGTCGCTGGTCGAGACTCTGGACACGATGGATCCACGCCGATGGCCAGGGACGTCCTTCGAGCTGCCGGTCGGCGCGGATGGCGTCGATCAGGCCCATGGGTCCGTGAGCCGCCAGCAGAGCGGGCAGTCTCGGATCACCGGGCTCACAGACGATGCTGACCGCGAGACGGGCGCGTCTCTTCGGTGTCATGAAGCCGCCACCAGGTCACGCAGCTCGTGCCCGAGCGGTGAACCTCGTCGCAGCGCGAGGGCGAGGTCGACGTCGTCGCCGTCGGGAATGTGGTGGGTGCGCAGGTCGGCGACGCTCCAGGCCAACCGCAGGACGCGATCGGCCGAACGAGCCGAGAGCTTCTGGGCTCGCAGCTGACTGTCGAGCACGCCGCGCCCGGCCTCGCTGACGGGCCAGTGCTTGCGCAGCTCGACACCCGGCACGTCACTGTTGAGGATCCATGACGTTCCGCGGTACCGAGCCTCCTGGCGCTCGCGAGCCTCGGCGACGACGACGGCAAGGTCGGCAGTGCTTCTGGTACGTCCGAGTGCGTGAGCGAGCTCAGGGCGGCTCGGCGCGGTGAGCACCCGGTGGATGTCGATCCGGTCACGGATCGGTCCGGAGATCCGGTCGCGGTAGCGACGGCGCATCAGCGGTGTGCACTCGCACTGCTCGGCGACCGTGCCGCCCTGTCCGCATGGACAGGGGTTGGCCGCCAGCACGAGCTGGAACCGCGCCGGGAACACCGCCGTTTGCGCAGCGCGCGACACCACGACGTGACCGCTCTCGAGTGGTTGGCGAAGGGCATCGAGGACGTTGGAGGCGAACTCGGGCGCCTCGTCGAGGAACAGCACGCCACGGTGCGCGAGCGAAAGTGCGCCGGGTCGGATGCTGCGACTGCCACCGCCCACGATGGCCACGGCGCTCGCCGTGTGGTGCGGATCGATGAACGGCGGGCGCCGTACGAGCGGAGCGTCGGAGGGCAGTGTGCCCGCCAAGGAGTGAACGGCGCTCACCTCCAGGGCGTCCGCGTGCGGCAGGTCAGGCAGGAGGCCCGGCAGCCGGTGCGCCAGCATCGTCTTGCCGATGCCCGGCGGTCCGGTCATGAACATGTGGTGGCCTCCGGCTGCCGCAACGACGAGAGCGGTGCGCGACTCCTCCTGGCCAGCGACATCGGCGACGTCGAGTACACCGAGTCGTTCGCTGCCACCCCAGACGAGTCTGCCGGTGTCGTCGAGAGGCGGCACCGGCGGGTCGTCGGGCTCGTCGCCACCGACGAGCATCGCCACGGTCTGACGCAGCGACCGCACGCCGACGACCGCGACTCCGGGCACGAGTCGGGCCTCAGGAACATTCGATTCAGGCACGACGATGCGATCGAACCCGGCCTCGGCCGCCGCCATCGTGGCCGGGAGCACGCCACGAACCGCACGCAGACGGCCGTCCAGTGCGAGCTCGCCGAGGAAGACGGTGCTCGCGAGCGGCTCGGCAGGAAGGAGGCGCTTGGCCGCGAAGACGGCCAGCGCGATGGCGAGATCGTAGTGCGAGCCGCTCTTCGGCAACGTCGACGGCGCCAGGTTGATGGTGACGCGCTGATCGGGCCACGACGTGCCGGAGTTGACCACCGCCGCCCGCACACGGTCGCGCGCCTCGTTGACGATCGTGTCGGCGAGGCCCACGACCACCGTGGCCGGCATGCCGCTGCTGATGTCGACCTCGACCTCCACGGGCCGCCCGGCGAGGCCATCGAGCGTGACGGCATGGGTGGCCGCCATCAGGCCACCCCGGCGACGCGGTCGACGTGCGGCGCACCACGCTGCGGCACGACGACCGACACGACGTCGATTCGAACCGCAAGCGGCTCGACGTCGTGGACCTCGAGCCAGTGGGCGGCGAGCCTGCGGAGCCGGACCGCCTTGCGTCCGACGACGGCTTCGACAGGTGCGCCGTACGCCGTGCTGGTGCGGGTCTTGACCTCGCAGATGACCAGCGTGGATCCGTCGCGCGCCACCAGGTCGATCTCACCGAACCGGCAGCGCCAGTTGCGGGCGAGCACCACCATGCCGAGGGACCGCAGATGGGCGGCGGCCACCCGCTCACCGAAGTCTCCGAGGGCCTGGTTGCGCGCGTAGGTCATGAATCCAGCCTCGCGAGCGCGAACCACCGGGGACAGCGACGGACCACTCCCTGTGGAGATCGTCCGATCTCCCCCGGACTGTGGATGGTCTAGCCTCGCTGCATGTTCCGCAGGACGGATGCAGCGATCAGTCCGACCGCGTTGTACACGGGCACGGTCTGGCGTCGCAACGGGTTGTCCCACCCGGCCTTCGCGACTTTCGCCGGCACAGCGCTGTGGACCGGGCTGGTGGGCCCGCGTCGCGCGGCCTCACTGCTCGGTGCGCCCGACCTCGACACGATGCTGCTCGCCCGACACCACTCCATCGACACGCTGCTCGAGCGGGCGATCGACGCCGGCGAGATCTCCCAGGTCGTTGAAATCGCCGCCGGGCTGTCACCACGCGGGTGGCGGTTCGCCTCGCGCTACGGCTCCGACCTCACCTATATCGAGACCGACCTGCTGGCCATGTCGCGCCGCAAGGAGGACCTCCTCACCCGGGCCGAACTGATGGGTCCGGGCCACCGCGTGCGCGTGCTCGATGCGTTCAAACCGACCGGACCGAACTCCCTCGACGCCCTGGCCAACGAGCTCGACCCGGACCAGGGAACGGCCGTCATCACAGAAGGCCTGATCAACTACTTCCCGATGCCGCATGTCACGACGCTGTGGAACTCCGTCGGCTCCACCCTGCACCGGTTCCCTCGTGGGCTGTACCTGTCGGACCTCCACCTCGACCAGTCGCCGGGTGCGGTCACCGCGACGGCGAAGGTCCTGATCACGGCATTCGTGCGGGGCAATGTATATCTGCACTTCGACCGCGAGCAGGACGCCATCGACGCCCTGCGGAAGGCAGGGTTCGACGACGCCGAGCTGTTGTTGCCGAGTTCGTTCGAAGGCGTCGATCCCGTGGCGGGCGTCGACCGCAACCTCATCGTGCGGGCCACGACGGCCTGATCAGGTCGTGGGCGGCACCTTGACGTCTGCATCCTGCAGCTCTTCGACATTGACGTCCTTGAACGTGAGCACCTTGACGTTCTTGGCGAACCGCGCCGGCCGGTAGATGTCCCAGACCCAGGCGTCGGTGAGGCTGACCTCGAAGTAGGCATCGCCGGTCTCGGAGCGCACCTTCACGTCGACGGCGTTGCAGAGGTAGAACCTGCGGTCGGTCTCGACCACGTACTTGAAGATGGCCACGACGTCGCGGTACTCACGATAGAGCGCGAGCTCCATGTCGGACTCGTAGCGCTCGAGGTCTTCAGTGCTCATCGGTCCCCCATGACGGTTCGGACGTTGACGAAGGACAGGCGGTGCTCCGCACACGGGCCGTGCTCGCGCAGGGCTGCGTCGTGCAGCTCGGTGACGTAGCCCTTGTGGGTGGCGAACTCGTAGGACGGGAACTGCTCGTGCATCTGGACCATCAGTCGGTCACGGGTCACCTTGGCCACCACCGACGCGGCCGCGATCGAGCCGGCCACCTGGTCACCCTTCCAGACCGCGAGCCCGGGCACACCGAGCCCGTCGACGGGGAACCCGTCGGTGAGCACGTAGCCGGGGCGCACCTCCAGGCGCGCCAGCGCGCGACGCAGGGCGGCGATGTTCGCGCGGTGCAGGCCGATGCGGTCACAGTCGGCGGCCT
Organism: Aeromicrobium sp.; assembly: GCF_050700635.1. Taxonomy (GTDB): domain Bacteria; phylum Actinomycetota; class Actinomycetes; order Propionibacteriales; family Nocardioidaceae; genus Aeromicrobium. Next base: position 11,207 of record NZ_JBOHDT010000206.1, on the reverse strand, counting down.
CGATGACGACCACCGAGAGGTCGACGGCTCGCTCGCAGATGAGGTCGTAGCACGCCTCGCGCCTCTTCTCCGAGAGCAGCTTTGAATCGGCCAGGCCGGGGATGGGCCGCTCGAGCACGACGGCTGCTGCCACGAGAGGCCCGGCGCAGGCACCGCGCCCGGCCTCGTCGACACCGGCCACCGGATGCAGGCCGCGTCGGGCCAGAGCTCGCTCGTAGCCGTACAGCCCGGCGTCGCGCCGGACCGTGGTGCCTGGTGCGAACGACGTCATCGGCAACCCCTCAGCGGGCCTGGACGACGTCGAACGTGTCGGGACTGCGCAGGACGTCCCAGCGCGATATCGGCCAGACCCGCACCCAGGCCTTGCCGACGACGGCGCCGGTGTCGATGAAGCCGCCACCGGGATCGCCCATGTGCATGCGGGAGTCGGCGGAGTTGGCTCGGTTGTCACCCATGACCCAGAGATGGTCCTTGGGCACGACGACGTCGAAGGTCTGGTTGGGGTTGACCGAGGCATCCAGCAGGTACGGCTCGTCGAGGGGAGTGCCGTTGACGGTGATGTGTCCGGAGCTGTCGCAGCACTTCACCTTGTCGCCGCCGACACCCACGACGCGCTTGATGAGATGCCCGCCGGTCGGGAACAGCCCGATGACCTCGAGACCACGCTGGACCGGGTTGTTGGCCTGGCGGGACTCGGCCGCGTTGAGCCAACCGCCCGGATCGTCGAACACGACGATGTCGCCCCGGTCGGCCTCGCCGCCCCAGTAGGAGACCTTCTGGACGAGGATCTTGTCGTCGACGAGCATCGTCGGTTCCATCGACTCCGACGGGATGTAGAAGGCCTGGAGGAAGAACGCCTTGACGACGACCGCCATGATCATGGCGGTGATCACGAGAAGGATCGACTCCTGCCAGACAGGCAGTTGACGCTTCTCGATGTCGCTCACCTGAGGAGCCTAGCGAGTGAGGAGGAAGGGCGGCGGAAGCACACCGGCGTGACCCGGTCAGTCCTCGCGCTTTTCCTTGACCTTGGCGGCCTTGCCGCGGAGGGTGCGCAGGTAGTAGAGCTTGGCCCGGCGGACGTCACCGCGCGTCGCGACCTCGATCTTGTCGATGATCGGGGTGTGCAACGGGAACGTGCGCTCGACACCGACGCCGAAGCTGACCTTGCGGACCGTGAAGGTCCGTCCGATCCCGGAGCCCTGGATCTTGATGCAGACGCCCTGGAACACCTGGACACGAGAGCGGCTGCCCTCGATGACCTTGACGTGAACCTTGAGCGTGTCGCCCGCACGAAACTCGGGGAGGTCGTCGCGGAGCGATTCGCTCGCCACCTGGTCGACAACGTTGGTCATGATCTACTCCTCGCCGGTGCCACAGGTCACCCACGGATATGAACGTGTGTGAAGAAATCTCGGCGCTTCATGGCGGTTCCCCTGCGGCAGATCCGTCCCGCGCCGAAGATCCATCTTGCCACATCGCCCCGGGCCGGACGAAATCGCGAGCGGGACGCGCCCCGGGTCAGGGCAGCAGGTCGGGACGGCGCTCAGCGGTGCGGGCGCGGGCCTGCTCGCGGCGCCATGCGGCGATCTGCTCGTGGTGGCCCGAGAGCAACACGTCAGGCACGTCGTAGCCGCGCCACGACGCCGGCTTGGTGTACACGGGGTACTCGAGAAGCCCGCCCAGGGAGGAGGCGGTGCCGTGTGACTCCTCGGTGAGCGACTCGGGGTTGCCCATGAACCCGGGCAACAGCCGGACGACGGCCTCGATGATCGCGAGCGCGGCCACCTCACCGCCGTTGAGCACGAAGTCGCCGAGCGAGATCTCCTCGACCCGCCATCGCGTCTCCGCATAATCGATCACTCGCTGGTCGATGCCCTCGTAGCGGCCGCAGGCGACGACGAGATGTCGCTCCCGGCTCAGCCGTTCACCTCCGGCCTGCGTGAACGGCTCTCCTGCCGGGGTCGGCACGACGATGACGGCGTCGTCGGTGGCCACGGCGTCGAGCGCGTCGCCCCATGGCTCGGGCTTCATCACCATGCCGGCACCGCCGCCGTACGGCGTGTCGTCGACGGTGCGGTGGACGTCGTGAGTCCACCGACGCAGGTCGTGGATGGCGACGTCGAGCAGCCCGGTCTGCTGAGCGCGTCCGGGGAGCGAGAGCGCGAGCGGCTCGAAGTACGCCGGGAAGATCGAGACGATGTCGATGCGCATCACGGGTCGACCTGCTCTGCGGCCCCGGGGTCCAGCAAGCCGGGCACGTCGTTCAGTTGGAGGTAGCCGGCGTCGACGTCGACCACGGGCACCAGCGCTGCCACGAATGGCACGAGGACCTCGTGTGCGCCGGCGTCGATGACGAGGGCGTCCTGCCCGGGCCCGTGCATGACGCGCGTGACCATGCCGACGACGGTTTCGTCAGCGGCCCGCACGTGGAGGCCGACGAGCTGGTGGTCGTAGAGCTCGTCCGGGTCGTCGGGGCTCTGGGAAGGGTCGATGTCCGCCTCTAGAACGGCGCCGTGCAGCTGCTCGGCAGCGGTGCGGTCGGGCACCTCACGGAAGGCCACCAGCAGCCGGCCGGAGTGATGACGGCTGGCCTCGACCGTGAGGGTTCGATCGCCGCAGATGATCGGCGAGCCCGGCGCAAACCTGCGCTCGGGCTCGTCGGTGCGGATCTGGACGTTCAGCTCACCGCGGATGCCATGGGCGCGACCGATGCGGCCGATGACGACCAGCACGATCAGGCCTCCTGTTCAGCGCTGACGATCGACGTCCACGAAGTCGATGCGCGCGCCGCCGGAACCGGCGATCGCGTTCGCGACCTTGCGGATGGCCGTGGCGGTGCGCCCCTGACGGCCGATGACCTTGCCGAGGTCGTCCGGGTTGACCCGGACCTCGAACAGCTCACCACGACGCGTCTGCTTGGCACGGACGTCGACGTCGTCCGGGTGCTCGACGATGCCTGCGACGAGGTGCTCGATGACCTCAGCAGTGGGCGCGCCCACGATCAGGCCTCTTTGCTCTCGTCAGCCTTGGCTTCGGCGGGAGCCTTGTCGGCCTTGGGCTCGTCGGCCTTGGCCTCATCAGCCTTCGGCTCTTCAGCCTTCGCAGCCTTCGGCTCCTCAGCCTTCGGCTTCTCGGCCTTGGCAGCCTTCTCGGCCCTCGGCTTCTCGGCCTTGGCGTCGTCTGCCTTCGGCTCGTCGGCCTTCGGCGAAGCCTTCTTGGCCGCCTTCTTGGCAGTCTTGGGCTCGGCGTGGATCTCCTTGAGCGCCGCGTCGAACAGAGCTGCCTTGTCGGCCCGGGCCTCGGGCTCCTTGACGGTGGCCTCGCCACCGATGTCGCCGGTGAGCTTGAGGATCGCAGCCACGGCCTCGGTGGGCTGAGCACCGACGCCGAGCCAGTACTGGGCCCGCTCCGACTGGACCTTGATGGTCGACGGCTCCGTCTTGGGGTTGTAGGTACCGATCTCCTCGATCACACGACCGTCGCGCTTGGTGCGCGAGTCGGCGACGACGATGCGGTAGTGGGGCGTGCGGATCTTGCCGACGCGCTTGAGGCGAATCTTGACTGCCACGAGTGTGGTGTCTCCTTGGATGTCTGTGGTGGTGACGTGCCGGGCCGTGTGGGGACGCGAGCCAGCGAAGCCGGTGTGCCGGGCGGTGCGGGTGAGAGGGCCCTCACGCATCCGGACGCAATGGGTCATTCTGCCAGAACGCCCAGCGGTGACCAAACCGGTCGCGCGCTGCGCGCTGGGTGCGTCTCAGAACATCCCGTGGCGCCCGGCGCCGTCGACGAAGCGCTGCGCTCCGTCCGCTCCCTCGGCCATGATGACCGGTAGTCCGGCGGTGCCCTCGTTCCGGAGGGCCGCGTCGAGCGGGAGATCCCACTGTCGGTAGCTGGAGTCGCGGTCCGTACGCAGGCACTGCTGCGGAAAGGCGGCGATCTGCTCGGCGAGGGCGTGTGCGGTGGTGAGCGACTTCCCCACCGGAACCACTCGGTTGACCAGTCCCATCTGCAGCGCCTCACGCGCGTCCACCGGACGTCCGGTGAGGATCATGTCGAGCGCACGACCTTGGCCGATGATTCGCGGGAGCCGCACCGTGCCGCCGTCGATCAACGGGACGCCCCAGCGTCGGCAGAACACGCCGAAGACGGCGTCCTCCTCGGCGATCCTCAGGTCCGCGAGCAGAGCAAGCTCGAGACCACCGGCGACGGCGTGACCCGCCACCGCGGCGATGACCGGCTTCGACAGCGCCATCCGGGACGGGCCCATGGGACCGTCACCAAGGCCCGAGGGGTCGAGCTCGTGACGCCGCGACTCGTCTTCGACGGACGTGAGGTCAGCGCCGGCGCAGAACGTGCCTCCCGCGCCATGGAGGACGGCGACGGAGAGAGCATGGTCCTCGTCGAACGCGCGGAAGGCGTCGCGCAGCTCCGCGGCCATCGGCCCGTCGACGGCGTTGCGCCGCTCAGGCCGGTCGAGCGTGATCGTGCAGACGGCGTCATCTACGTCGTAGCGAACCGATTCCATGTCGACCATTCAACCCGCCGGGGTCAATGGCTCGGCCGCCGCCCGGGTCCCCGTCAGGGCTCCGAGGACACCGCTGGCGACCGCACCGGCGGCGAAGTAGAGGCACGGCAGCCAGGGCGCGACGCCGAACAGCCCGTCGGAGTCGCTCGCGTAGTTGGCCACGAACATCTCGGCGACCGGGCCCAGGACGGCGGCTGCTGCCGCGATGCCGAATGCTCCGGCCGACGGGTCCCACCATGCCCAGACGGCCACGGCGATCGCTGCGCACAGCACAACGGACACCGTGGTCGGCTGGCCGCGCAGCGCCGCCGTCAACGCGTACAGGGCCAGCACGACCGAGGCGCCGATGACGACGTCGTTGACCCCACGCGCGCGCTTCGGCAGGCCCGCGCGATGTCCGACCTCGGCCGCAGCCAGGACGGCGAGACCCACGACGAACGGGAACCAGATCTCGCTCTTCCAGATCGTCGGGACGCCGGTCCAGTCGTAGACGGTGGTGCCGGATGCAACGTGGCACGCGTCGCCGGCCAAGCCGATGCCGAAACCGAGCAGGAAGACCGCGAGTCGATGCACGCGAGCAGGGTACTCCCAGCGTGCGCCGGTCACATCAGGTCGCGGAGCTCCTTGGGGAGCTCGAACTCGCCCTCGGCGTCCTGGTCGAAGCCGAAGGCTCCCGCCCCACCGGCTTCTCCGGCCTGACGCGCCGCTGCAGCCTTCTCCTCGGCTGCCCGCTTGGCCGGGTTGCCCGAGCCACGCTTGCCCTTCTTCTTCTGCTGGGGCTTCTGCCTCGCACCGGCCCGCTTGCCGCCGCCGGGCATTCCCGGCATGCCGCCCATGCCCGGCACGCCGGGCATGCCGCCACCCTTGCCCATCTGCTGCATCATCTTGCGAGCCGCGAAGAACCGGTCGACGAGCTGGTTGACGTCGCTGACCTGGGTTCCGGAGCCGCCGGCGATGCGGGCGCGTCGCGAGCCGTCGATCATCTTGGGCTCGTCGCGCTCGGCCGGGGTCATCGACAAGATGATCGCCTTGATGCGGTCGACCTCGCGCTCGTCGAAGTTCTCGAGCTGCTCCTTGTACTGACCCATCCCGGGGAGCATGCCCATGACCTTGGACATCGAGCCCATCTTGGCCATGGCTTCCATCTGCTTGAGGAAGTCCTGGAGGGTGAACGAGCCACCCATGAGCTTCTCGGCGTCCTTCTCGGCCCGCTCGGCGTCGAAGGCCTTCTCGGCCTGCTCGATGAACGTGAGCATGTCGCCCATGTCGAGAATGCGCGACGCCATGCGGTCGGGGTGGAAGGCGTCGAAGTCGGTGAGCTTCTCACCGATGGACGCGAACATGATCGGACGACCCGTGACCGAGCGGACCGACAGGGCCGCGCCGCCGCGGGCGTCGCCGTCGAGCTTGGTGAGGACTACACCGGTGAAGTCGACGCCCTCGAGGAAGGCCTCGGCCGTCTGCACGGCGTCCTGCCCGATCATCGCGTCGATGACGAACAGCACCTCGTCGGGATCGACGGCATCGCGGATGTCGGACGCCTGCTGCATCAGCTCGGCGTCGATGCCGAGGCGACCGGCGGTGTCGACCACGACCACGTCGTGCAGGGTGCGCCGGGCCTCGTCGATCGCGTCACGCGAGACCTTGACCGGGTCGCCCACACCATTGCCCGGCTCGGGCGCGAACACCGTGACGCCGGCCTGCTCCCCCACGACCTGCAGCTGAGTGACGGCGTTGGGTCGCTGCAGGTCGGAGGCGACGAGCATCGGGCTCATGCCCTGTTCGCGCAGCCAGTGGCCGAGCTTGCCGGCGAGCGTGGTCTTTCCGGATCCCTGCAGGCCGGCGAGCATGATGACGGTCGGAGAGTTCTTGGCGTACTGGATGCGCCGCGTCTCACCGCCGAGGATGCCGATGAGCTCCTCGTTGACGATCTTGATGACCTGCTGCGCCGGGTTGAGCGCCCCGCTCACCTCGGCGCCGAGCGCACGCTCCCTGATGCGGGCAACGAAGTCACGCACCACCTGGACGGAGACGTCGGCGTCGAGGAGAGCGACACGGATCTCGCGGGCGGTCGCGTCGATGTCGGCCTCGGACAGCCGGCCCTTGCCACGAAGGTTCTTGAACGCGGACTGCAGACGGTCTTGCAGGGTGTCGAACATGGGCTCGTGGGGATCCTCGGCTGTGGGCAGGCGACTGCGCTAGTGGACTCAGCAAGCCTAACCGAGGCACCTCAGGAGGTCAGAGCGACGGTGACGGCGGCGCGGAGCTCTTCGGCGTCGGCCTGGGCGAGTGGTTGCCCGTCGGCATCGACGACGTAGAAGACGTCCCGCGCCTCGGCACCGTACGTCGACAGGTGCGCGGACCGGATGGAATGACCGAGGGCGGAGATCTCCCGGCACACCGTCCAGACGAGGCCGCGCCGATCGTGCGCCCGTACCTCCAGGAGCGTGGCCGTCTCCGAGCGCTGGGGCAACATCGTCACCCTGGCAGGGACCTCGTCTCGAGCCGGGTCTAGCGCCAGCCTCGCCGCGAGATCCACTTCCCCGGCCAGGACCGGGCGGAGCCGTTCACGGACCTTGGCCACGTCGACGTCGGGACGCGTGACCTCCCAGAGGGAGACCGCGGCATCACCGGTCGTTGCAGCGCGTGCCGACCGGATCTGGAGGCCGAGCAGGGCGAGGCCGCCCGCCGTGCTCGTCATGACACCCGGCCGGTCGAGCGTCACGAAAGTCAGCAGCGATCCACCTCGGTGGTTCTCGACCTCCAGCCTGACGTCGTCCGGTTCGAGCTCACCGATCTCCGGCATCGACACCGTGGACGGCCAGCCTTCATAGGATTCCGCGTCCGGAGTCGAGACGTCACCAGCGTGAACCTCGTGGATCTTGGCGACCAGGCCACGCACGAGACCGCGTCGCCACGACGACCAGGCAGAAGGACCGGTGGCGCGTGCGTCAGCCTGCGTGAGAGCGGCCAAGAGGTCGAGGAAGGCCGCCGACTTCACGATCTCGGCGATGTTCACCGCCGTGGACGGATCCTCGATGTCGCGCCGAGTCGCGATGTTGGGGAGCAGCAGGTGCCAGCGCACCAGGCGCCCGATCGTCTCGGCGTCGGAGCCGCCAAAGCCCCAGCGCCGCGCGATCTCGACGGCCATCGGCTCCCCCACCTCGCTGTGGTCGCCCTCCCTTCCCTTGCCGATGTCGTGCAGAAGGGCCGCCACCGCCAGCAGGTCCGGACGGTCGACGTCGCGGAACACCTCGGCCGCCTTGACGCACGTCTCGACGCTGTGGCGGTCGACCGTGTAGCGATGGACCGGCGACGACGAGCCACGCAGCCGGATGTCGGCCCACTCCGGTAGCCACCGGTCGACCACGCCCGCGTAGTCGAGCTCGTCCCACACCGGCACCAGTCCGGGTCCGGACGACAGGAGGTCGACCATGGTGCGGGTGGCGCTCGCCGGCCAGGGCTCGGGGAGCTCACCGAGCGTCGCGGCCAGGTGGGTGGCCGTGCTCGAACCGAGTGGAAGGCCCTCCTTGGCCGCGGTCGCCGCGGCCCGCAGTGCCACCTCCGGATCTTCGCGCGGGTCGGCATCCCGCCTTACGACGACCTCGTCGTCGAGCCGTCCGACGCCATCCGCCAAGGCGACGACGACGGGTCCGGACGGCGTCACCGTCGTCGGCCTGGACTCCAGCATGTCGTCGACCCGTCGCCACGCGAGCGCGGCCAGATGGGCGAGTCGACGCCCGAGGTTGCGGGTGTGCAGCTCGAGCTCGATGGGGTCGCGTCCGAGGAAGTCGGCCGCGTCGACGATGTGGTCGTGGTCGAGCTTCTCCAGCCGGCGTCCGGACGTCTCGTGCAGCGCGTCGCGGACGTCGAGCAGGGCCGACCGGAGGCCCTCGGACTCCCCGTGCGGGACGTCGACCAGCCAGGTTGCGACCAGCGCACGCATCATCACGCCGTCGCGCAGGCCGCCACCGGACTCCTTGAGGTCGGGGACGGCGGAGTGAGCGAGCCAGCCGGACCGCTCGATGCGTGCCTCCCGTGCCTCACGCACCTCGGCGAGCCGCTTCCGGGCGTCCCGGCGCCAGTCGGCCAGGACCTCCGAACGCAGTGCCAGCACGAGTCCGGAGTCGCCGGCGACAGTGCGGGCGTCGAGCATCCCGGTGGCGGCCCGGTGGTCCTGCAGGGCGGCCTCGCGCATCTGGGCGGTGTCGCGGACCGAGTGGTCGAGCGCGACGCCGCGGTCCCACAGCGGGTACCAGATCGCCTCGGCAATCTCACGCACCCGGTCGTCGGGCACGGCGGGATCGTGCAGCAGGACGACGTCGAGGTCGCTGGCCGGCGACAGCTCCGAGCGTCCATAGCCGCCGACGGCGACGAGCGCGAGCCCCTGGCCCTCGCGAGGATCGTCGCCGGTGCCCACCATGTCGGTGAACAGGCCGCGCAGCAGCCGGTCGGCCTCCAGCGCCCGATCGCTGCGTTGCTGGGCGAGTGAGGGCACCTCTGTCTTAGAGGGCGGACTCGTCGGTCTCGCCCGTGCGGACCCGGACGACGGACTCGACCGGCACCACCCAGACCTTGCCGTCGCCGATCTTGCCCGTGCGAGCGGCGGAGGCGATGGTCGAGACGACCGACTCGGCGTCGGCGTCGTCGACGACGACCTCGAAGCGGATCTTCGGCACGAGGGTGACCTCGTACTCGGCGCCGCGGTAGACCTCGGTGTGGCCCTTCTGCTGGCCGTGACCGCTGGCCTCGGTGACGGTCATGCCGGAGATGCCGGTCGCGCCGAGCGCCTCGCGGACGTCCTCCCACTTGTGCGGCTTGATGACCGCGGTCACGAGCTTCATGTCATGCTCCCGTCGAAATCGTGGACCCGCCGGCGATGTTGTCGTAGGCGGTTTCGAGGTGTTCGGCCTGGTCTATGCCGGAGACCTCGATCTCCTCGTCGATGCGCCAACCGATGGTCATGTCGATCAACTTACCGATGACGAACGTGACGACGAACGCGTAGACCATCACCGCGACCACCGCCACGGCCTGCTTGCCCAGCTGTTCCAGCCCACCGCCGTAGAACAGGCCCGACGACCCGAATCCGAGGTTCGCGACATTGGTCTTGGTCGCCAGGAGGCCGATCATCAGCATGCCGACGACGCCACCGACGAAGTGGACGCCCACGACGTCGAGCGAGTCGTCGTACCCCAGTCGGTACTTGACACCGATCGCCCACGCGCACACCACACCTGCGACGAGACCGACGACGAGCGAGCCGAGCGGGGAGACCGTGCCGCACGATGGGGTGGCGGCCACCAGGCCGGCGATGGCCCCGGAAGCGGCGCCGAAGCTGGTGGCGCGCTTGTCGCGGATGACCTCGACGATCAGCCACCCGAGTACGGCGGCTGTCGCCGTCCCGGTCGTGTTGATCAGAGCGAGTGCAGCGGTTCCGTTCGCCGCGAGGGCGGACCCGGCGTTGAACCCGTACCAGCCGAACCACAGCAGACCCGCACCGAGCAGCACGGCGGGCAGGTTGTGCGGACGGAAAGGTTCGCGCCTCCACCCCACCCGGCGACCGACGATCAGGGCCAGAGCGAGCGCGGACATGCCCGACGTGACCTCGACCGCAGTACCGCCGGCGAAGTCGAACGCCTGGAGGTCGTTGGCGATCCATCCGCCCGCGGTCGTGTCGCTGTCGAAGGCGAAGACCCAGTGGGCGACGGGCACGTAGACGAGCGTCACCCACACCGGCACGAACACCGCCCAGGCGGCGAACTTGGCGCGGTCGGCGATGGCGCCGGCCACGAGTCCGATCGTGATGACGCCGAACAGCATCTGGAAGACGATGAAGATGTACGCCGGGTGCGTCCCTGCGAGCGTCTCCAAAGTGATGTTCCTGAGCCCCAAGGACTCGTTGCCGCCGATCAGACCTCCGCCGACGTCGTCGCCGAACGCCCACGAGTAGCCCCAGAGGAACCAGACGAACGGCATGATCGCCAGGGCGTAGAAGACCATCATCATGATGTTGAGGACGCTCTTGGAGCGGACCATGCCGCCGTAGAAGAACGCGAGACCGGGGACCATCAACAGCACGAGGGCGGTCGAGGCCAGCATCCATGCGGTATCGCCGGTGTCCATGGGACCTCCAGGTGTCGGGAGTGCGACCGGAGACTATCGGACTCTGCCCATCGCCGCCCAGAGCCCGGCACCCCCGCCGGAACGACGATGCGCACCGATTGTCTCGATGCGCATCGTCCTCATGCGTTCTAGAGTGCGGCCTCGTCGGTCTCGCCGGTGCGCACCCGCACCACCGAGTCGACGGGGACGACCCACACCTTGCCGTCACCGATCTTGCCGGTCTGGGCGGCGCCGGTGATGGTCGAGACCACACCGGCCACGTCGGCGTCGTCGACGACGACCTCGAGGCGGATCTTCGGCACCAGCGACACGTCGTACTCGGCGCCGCGGTAGACCTCGGTGTGGCCCTTCTGCTGGCCGTACCCGCTCGCCTCGGTGACCGTCATGCCGGCCACACCCGATGCGGCGAGCGCCTCGCGGACCTCTTCCCACTTGTGCGGCTTGATGACCGCTGTCACGAGCTTCATCTCAGACTCCCGTCTTCATGGTGGATCCGCCGGAACCGGCGTAGTCGTACGCGGTCTCGAGGTGCTCGGCCTGGTCGATGCCGGAG
>NZ_JBOHDT010000205.1:0-5642 GCF_050700635.1 Aeromicrobium sp. | reverse complement strand
GCGACGGGCTCGTCGTTCCGCTGGAGCGGGTGCGCACGACGTCGAAGGCGCTGTCCCGGTTGGAGGCGCTCGCGATCGAGGCCGGCGGTGCATGTGACGGCGGGTTCGACATCGGTGTGCAGCACCTTGCCAACGAGTCGGTCGCCGACGCTGTGTCGGAGTATCTCGCCGCGGCCCTCGGGCTCGACACCGTGCCCGTCAACGAGGTCGGCGCCGTCATCGGCGCGCACGTCGGACCGGGCATGGTCGCGGTCGCCGTCACGCCTCGCGAGTAGGGCTCGACAGCTCGTGCATGAGCCCGGCGACGAAGAGGCAGCCGAACGCCAGTGTTCCGGCGGGGAAGGGATGCCCACCCAGCAGGAAGATCGCGGCCAGACCGAGGAAGATCCACTCGCGTCGCGGCGCTCCCTGCCGGCGAGCACCGAGAGCCAGCACGCCGAGCGCAATCACCAGCCCTCCCGTGCCGATGATGCTGAGAGCGAAGGGCGCCCCCAGAGCGGGCCATGCCTCCACGACATCCAGGACACCCTCTTGCTGCTGGGCTGTCAGATCCCGAGCGCTTCTCATGGCGAGCCCCATCCCGATACCGGCGACGGCGTCATACGCGCTGAAGAAGACCAGGAAGGTTCCGACACCGAGACGCGTGGTCCATCTGTTCACACGTCCGTAGTTGTCGGCGATCAGCATCACGGACAGTGCGACGGGTCCGATGAGTACGAGCTGGATGACGTGGAATCCGGCAAACCACGTCGACACGTCCATCACGGCCTGCGCGTTCGCATCCGGCTGGGGGTGAAAGATCTCCAGACACGCGAGCAACAGTGGTGGGACGAGGATCAACACGCGACGCCATGCCAAGGGCACTCGCCACGTCGGATCGGGACCATGGACCGTGCTGGTGTGCTCGATTGGTTGAGTCATGGTCGCCACCTTCGTGTCGGTGCCCCGCGTCCACGGTACGTCGATCTGCTTGGGCTGTGTGCGAGAAAGCCTTGCTCGCGTCGCGTGCTCGCCGTGCTGCTCTTCTGAGCTTCTGAGCGCAGTCAGTCGTCCACCGGTTGACGTCTCCCGTTCCGTGTCCACAGGGGCCACCTTGATCCCTCGTCCTGAGGGTGCGCCGTGCCTAGCGTCGCGGTGTGAGACCTCAGCAGCCCACCGACACCGGCGAGACCCGCGCCGAGATCGCCCGTCGTCGGCTCGCCCAGCTCGCCGCCTCGTTCGAGGCCGAGATTCCGCATTCGAAGCCCGACCCCGAACCTGTGGTCGTGCCGCGACGGGTCGATCGTGCCCACGCGCGGGTTCTGGTCACCATTGCCGTGGCAGCCGGCGTGCTGCTCACTTGGTGGCTGCTGGCCGAGCGGCCTCGCACGTCGTCCCCTGAGGCCCTGTCCCTCTCCACGGCTGCGTCCGCGGCTCCGGGCACCGCGACGCCGTCGGCGGAGGTGTCCGCATCTGGCGAGGTCGTGGTCGACGTGGCGGGCAAGGTCAAGCGGCCCGGCATCGTGAGCCTCCCGGCTGGCTCGCGGGTGCACGAGGCGATCGCCGAAGCCGGCGGCGTGCGCGGCAAGGCCGACACGTCGACCATCAACATGGCGCGGGTCCTCACCGACGGGGAGCAGATCCTCGTCGGCGTCGCGCCGGTGGCCGGCCCCGCTCCGGCTTCTGCGTCCGGTTCCGCTGCCGCTGGGGCGCGCATCAGTCTCGGCTCCGCCACCCTCGAACAGCTCGACACCCTTCCCGGTATCGGTCCGGTCACCGCCCAGGCGATCCTCGACTACAGGTCAGAGCACGGAGCCTTCACCTCCGTCGACGACCTGCTCGACGTCAAAGGCATCGGCGAGGCCACGCTCGCGGACATCCGGGACCGGGTCACGCCCTGAGCCGGCACGATCTGCGGCTGGCCGTGCCCGCACTCCTCGGCTGGGGTGTCGCCGCGGTCGTCGTCGGCGGCAGCTCTGTCGCGGCGCTCGTGGTCTCGGTGATGGCGGTGCTGGTCGCCGGGATCGCGGTCGGTCTTCCTCGTCTCCGCTCCGTGGCACTCGTCGCCGTGTGCGTCGGGGCCATCGCCGCATCGTGCGCGTGGAGGCTCGGCCAGACGGAGCACTCGCCGTTCCTCGCGATGGCCGAGAACCACCGCCTGGCGACGCTCGACGTCGAGGTGACTCGTGACGCCCGCGTGTTCACGCGCTTCGGACGCGACGCCGGTGTCGTGGGCGTGCGCGTGCTGCGGGCCACGGCGGGCGATGTCACGGTGGCTGCCCGCGATACGGCCACCGCCTTCGTCGACGGTCCGACGGACGACCTCGTGGTGGGGCGACGCCTGACGATCGTCGGCCGGCTCGCGCCGCCCGGAGCCACGAGTGAGGCCGCGACGATCGATGTGATCCGCCGGTCGCCGACTCGCCCGGCCGCCTGGTGGTGGGAGGGCTCGGAACGGGTGCGGGCCGGGGTGCGCAACGCAGTCGCCCACACCGGAACCGACCAGTCCGCGCTCGTGCCCGCACTCGTCGACGGCGACGACCAGCGGGTCTCCGAGCGGGTGCAGGAGGAGTTCCGGCGCAGCGGTCTCACGCACCTGCTCGCCGTGTCCGGCACCAACCTCACGATCGTCCTCGCGGTGGTGCTGGTCGTCGCCCGATCCATCGGTGCGCCGCGCCGCCTGCTCCTCGTGCTCGGACTGGCGTCCGTCGTCGGCTTCGTGATGCTCGCGCGACCGGATCCGAGCGTCGTCCGTGCGGCCGGAATGGGGGTGGTCGGCCTAGTCGCGCTCGGCCTCGGCACGCGTGGCGGCATGCGCGCACTCTCGGTCGCGATCCTCGCCCTGCTCTTCATCGATCCTTGGCTGTCGCGTTCACTCGGATTCGTCCTTTCCGTGTGCGCGACGGCTGGCATCCTGCTCGCAGCGCCGCCGCTGTCCCGGCGACTCGAGAGGTGGATGCCGAGATGGTGCGCGCTCGCCGTCGCGGTGCCGATCGCGGCGCAGCTGGCGTGCACACCTGCCATCGCGGCGATCTCGGGCGAGGTGTCGCTCGTGGCCGTCTTCGCGAACGTGCTCGCCGGACCGCTGGTGGCGCCGGCGACGATCGCGGGCCTCGCTGGCGGGCTCCTCGACCTGGTCAGTGCACCGGTTGCCCGGGTGCCGGGCACCGTCGCGGGTTGGTCCGTCACCTGGATCCTCGCGGTCGGGCATCACGCGGCCTCCCTGTCCGGTGCCTCCCTGGGCTGGCAGGCGCCGTGGTGGCTGCTGATCGTTCTCGTACCGCTTGCCTTCGCCCTGATCTGGCGCCTCGCGCGGCATCCGGCGGTGGTCATCGGGCTCGCAGTCGGTCTCGGTCTCGGCATGTGGCGGCCACCGCAGGTCGGTTGGCCGCCGGACGGCTGGGTGATGGTCGCGTGCGACGTCGGTCAGGGTGACGCCACCGCGGTCGACACCGGCGAGGGTGCGGCGATGCTGGTCGACGCCGGCCCCGAACCCGCCGCCGTCGACCGCTGCCTCGACCGCCTCAGGGTGGATCGACTTTCCGTGGTCGCGATCACGCACGCCCACGCCGATCACATGGACGGGTGGTCGGGAGCCGTCACGGGCCGCGACGTCGGCGCGCTGCTCGTCGGACCGACCGGCGGGCCACGGGAGAGCTCGATCCAGGCGCAACGCGTTGCCGCCGGTCAGTCGTTCAGCGTCGGACGGGTCTCGGTCGAGGTGCTCTGGCCTCCGACAACCGCCGCCGACGATCGTGGGTCGGACGGGTCGGCGATGAACGATGCGAGCCTGGTCCTCCGGGTGACGGTGCGCACCGATCGCCCGGTGCGACTTCTGCTCACCGGCGACGTCGAACCAGACGCCCAGGAGGCGTTGCTGCGTCAGCATCCCGATCTCGCGGCCGACGTCCTCAAGGTCCCGCACCACGGCAGCGGTCGTCAGTCGACGAGGTTCTTCGATGCCGTGGGCGCTCGGGTCGCCACCATCAGCGCCGGCGAGGACAACGACTACGGCCATCCCGCAGCGGCGGCACTCGAGCTGCTGCGCGACCATCGAGTCGCATGGTGGCGCACCGACACCGACGGCGACATCGCCGTGGTGATGCGCGACGGCCGTCTCTCCGTCGTCACGCGGTGACTTTCATCGTTCGAACGGGACCAGGGGCCGGCGGCCGTAGCATCGTGGAATGCAGACGCAGCTCGCTCGCCGGCTGACCATCGCGCTCGGCATCGTCTACGCCGTGATGGGGTCCTTTGAAGTGATCATGAAATGGGGGGGTCCGGATTACGGGGCCATGGCCTTCCTGGGCGGCACACTCCTCATCAGCGCCGCGCTCATCATCGGTGGTCTCTTCGCGCAGGTTCCGGAGAAGTATCGGTTGGCCATGATCATCGTGGGCTCCGTGGCAGGCGTGGTCGCGACGGTCTGGACTGTCGTGGTCCCGATCCTGGCGATCGCGGTCGTCGTCCTCAGTGCGCGCGGTGACGGCGGCACCGCTGTCTCCACCCCTGACTAGGCTGGCCCGGTGACGGTGTTCGGCAAGATCCTGCTCATCAGCGGCAACGCGGAGTTCCTCGCCGACCGCACCCGGGCTCGTGCCGTCGTCGCCGTCACCACGGAGCAGGCGGAGTGCGAGATCGTCACCGCTGCGGCTGCCGGACTCGGACCCGGCGAGCTCGCCGGGCTCACCAACCCGTCGTTGTTCAGCACGTCCAGCGCGCTCGTGCTCACCGAGCTGGAGAGCCTGCCCGAGGTTGCCCAGGAGGAGCTGGCCGCCTACGCGGCCGCCCCCTCCCCGGAGGTCGCGGTCGTCCTGCTCCACGGCGGAGCTCAGAAGGGCAAGAAGCTGCTCGACAGGCTGCGTGGCCAGGCGAGCGTCATCGAGGTCAAGGTCGAGGCGCCCAAGTACGAGCGCGAGTTCGTCGCGTGGGTCCGCACCGAGCTGCGCGACTTCGGTGCGGTCATCGACGAGGAAGCCGCTTCACTCCTCGTCGCCTCCGTCGGTCAGGACCTGAGGGCGCTGGCCGGTGCCGCCGATCAGCTCGCGTCAACGATCGATGCGGGCAGCGCCGTCACCGTCGAGGTGGTGCGCCGCTACTTCGGCGGCCGCGCCGACGTGCGGGGTTTCGAGATCGCCGACGCGGCGATCGAGGGCCGCATCAACGTGGCGCTCGAGCAGGCGCGGTGGGCCGAGACCGCCCGGGTTGCACCGGTCCTCATCACCAGCGCGTTCGCCAGCGGCCTGCGGTCGCTGGCCAAGCTGGCCGACGCCCCACGTGGTCTCTCGGATGCCGAGCTCGCGCGCCATGTCGGGGCGCCGCCGTTCAAGATCCGCATCCTCCGGCGCCAGCTCCAGGCGTGGGACACCGCGTCACTCGCCTCGGCTCTCGACGCCGTCGCAGGTGCGGACCTCGACGTCAAGGGTGGCGCTGCCGATCCTGCCTACGCGGTGGAGCGGATGGTCCTGCAGGTGGCGGCGGCCCGCCGGACATGACAAACGCCCCGGGAATCCCGGGGCGTCTCAGTGGCGGCGGGGCCTCAGAGCGAGGCGGCGCGCTTCGCGATGGCCGACTTGCGGTTCGCGGCCTGGTTCTTGTGGATGACACCCTTGGACGCGGCCTGGTCGAGCTTGTGGTTGGCGTCGACGGCCAGCGTCTTGGCG
>NZ_JBOHDT010000204.1:0-17613 GCF_050700635.1 Aeromicrobium sp. | reverse complement strand
TCCCGCGCGCGCACGATGGCCGCCGACCGGTCCGCGACTGCGAGCTTCGCGAAGATCGAGGAGATGTGGTTGGCCACGGTCTTCGGGGAGAGGAACAGCTCCTCGGCGATGGCGGCGTTGCGACGTCCGGCGGCGACGAGGTCGAGGACTTCACGCTCACGATCGGTGAGCTGCGGGAACGGCACGTCGTTCGCGGCGGGCGGGTCGGCGAAGTGGCGCAGCACGCGCGCCGCGACGCCGGGACCGAAGATCGCCTCGCCGGCGACCACGGCCCGGATGGCGCGGTCGATCTCGGCCTGCTCAGCGCCCTTGAGCAGGTAGCCCTGGGCGCCTGCCTTCATCGCGGCGAAGACGGTGTCGTCGTCGTCGAACATCGTCAGAACAAGCACGGCGACGTCGGGCGCCGCGGCGCGGATGCGACGAGTCGCCTCCAGCCCGTCGACGCCGGGCATGCGGACGTCCATCAGCACGACGTCGGGTTTCGTCAGCTGCACCTCGCGGACGGCCGAGTCTCCGTCGGTCGCCTCCCCCACCACCTCGTAGGCCGGCAGCGACTCGAGCAACGCTCGGAGCCCGCCGCGCACCACCGGGTGGTCGTCGGCGAGGACGACGCGGATGACGGCATCGCTCATGCGGCCATTCTCGTCCGTCCCCCGGTCGCGGACCCGGGAACGAGCACCTATTCAGGCCGGGATTCTTCCCGGAGAATCAGGAATGTGCACTGGTCCGGTGCAGCGCTCGGGGATGGACGGTTGGGTCATCACTTCGAGCAAGGAGATCATCATGATCCTCAGCACCAAGAACAAGGTGGGACTCGTCATCGCCGGCCTGCTCGGGCTCGCCGACATTCCCGCCGTCCTCATGCCCACGCCGGACGGAGAGGTCGGACCCCCGTTCGGCATCCTCGTCCTCGGCTCCATCTGCGGCGTCATCACCGTGATCGCCGTGGTCGTCGGCTGGACCAAGGCCAACCGGGGCGCCATCCGTGTCGCCGCCGGCGCCCGCATCGTCTCGATGCTCACGGCGCTGCCGGCCTTCTTCGTGGACGTGCCCGCAGGCATCAAGATCCTCGTCACCGTCGCCGTCGTCCTGACCGTCATCAGCGTCGTGCTGATGCTGTCGCCGGCGCGCCAGACCGCCCCCGTGACGGACTGAGGAGGTCGCCATGATCGCCGTCGTCACCGTGCTGCTCGCGTTTCCGCTCGGCTACCTGTTGCGCAGTCACCTCGCGGCCAACGTGGCCTACGCGATCGCCTACCTCTGGGCGTTCACGTTCCAGAGCCTCTACCTGACCCTGTCCTGGGCCGGCGGGGACGACTCCGCCTTCTCGAGGGGTCCGGATGCGTTTCCCATCTCGTACGGCCTCGTCGCCGCCGGCTTCTTCGCAGTCGGGTTCGGGCTGGTCGCGCTGGGTCACCGGGTGGGAGCTCGACGAGCTTCGCGAGTCGCCGGCTGACAGGCGGCTGGGCCCGCGAGAGGCGGGGCCGATGTACGTGAGTTACCTTGTCCGGAACCCACGAGGAGGTCCACATGAGGTCCATCGGCTCCACCCTGATTGCCATCTGGCTGATCATCGGCCTTGTCGCCTGTTTCCAGCGCGACTACTTCAGCGGCAACGATGCCGACTGCGGCAGCCTCGGCACGATCCTCGTCACGGTCGCCGCCGGTCCGCTCAACTACGTCGGAGTCAACCCGAAGGTCGACGACTGCGAAGTCCCGCAACCGTCGGAGTGACGTCGGACGGCGAACGCCGATCCGCAAGCTGGGCCTCTCCAAAGACTTGGGGCCAGGACCGCAGGGTGGGTTTGCTGCTCCTGGCGGTGGCAGCCGGCACGAACGTGCCCACCCCCCTGCTGCTCGTCTACCGCGACGAGCTGGGCATGTCGGACACGTCGCTGACCGCGATCTTCGGCGTCTATGCCCTCGGGCTGGCCCCCGCCCTGGCGTTCGCGGGGCCGGCCTCGGACCGCTGGGGGCGACGGCGAGTGGCGATCCCGGCGGCGCTCCTATCGGTCCTGGCGTCATTGCTCTACATACCGGCCCAGGACAGCGAGCTGCTGCTCTACGTGGTCCGGCTCTTCCAGGGTGCTGGTGCCGGTGCCATGTTCAGCGTCGGCAGCGCCTGGCTGGTGGAGTGCGCGCTTCGCGACGGCCGCATGTCCGGTCCGCGAACGGCGGCGGTCACCATGACCGCCGGCTTCGGGATCGGCCCGTCGGTGGCGGGCGTCATCGGCGAGTGGGGTCCCTGGCCGTTGACGCTCCCCTACCTGCTGCACGCGGGCGGGTTGCTGCTGGCGGTGCTGGCGGCGTGGACCGTGGCGGAGACGCTTGACCGTCCGCACGTCGAGCACCATCGGCCGGTGCCGGGCGCATTTCGACCCGGCCGCCGACGCGACGCGGCCATCGTGATCGCCCCGCTCGCCGTGTGTGTGTACGCCTTTCCGGCCATCGCCGTGGCCGGAGTGCCGGTCCTGATCGGGTTCCCGGTCGCGCCGGTCGCCCTCACCGGTCTTCTGGCCGGCGTCACGCTGGGCACGGGGGCGCTCGCGGCGCCGTTGCAGCGTCGACTCGGAGCCCGCACCGCGCCGACGGCCGCGGCGTGCGGGGTTGTGGGTCTAGCGGGCACGGCGACCGCCGCGGCCGTGCCGGCCCTGCTCCTCCTCGCCGTTCCGTCCGCGATCATCCTCGGCGCCGGCGGCGGGCTCGCGCTGGTGAGCGGGCTGTCCCGACTCCCGGGTGTCGCCTCGGACGGCAGGCTCGGGACCGTTTCGGCGGCGTTCTACTCGGTCGCGTACATCGGTTTCGCGATGCCCGTCGTGCTGGCGAGCCTGTCCGGGATCATCGACGTCGTCGTCCCGCTGACCGTGCTGGCGCTGGTCTGCGCGCTGCTGACCGTGCAGCAGGCACGCGCCCGGTGGTGAGCTGTGCCGATTCTCCCGAAAGAGCGTGATTCTCGGCTGATCACCATCCGTCGCGGAGGCACTCTGACGGACGAACACCACCGACTGTTGGCCGACTGGGCCCTCTTGTGCGCCGAGCACGTGCTGCATCTGTTCGAGGATCATCAACCAGGTGACAGCCGGCCCCGGCAGGCCATCGATGTCGGTCGAGCCTGGATCCGCGGTGAGGTGCACATGCGCGACGCACACCGAGAGGCTTTCCAGGCGAATGCCGCGGCCCGCGGAATGGCTGATCCAGCGAAGTTCGCCGCGCTGTCGGCTGGCCAGGCGGTTGCAGTGGCTCACGTCGCCGCCCATGACCTGGGCGCTGCGGCGTACGCCATCAGGGCGGCCGGCGCACGCGTTCCCGCCGACGACGCTGCGCATGCTCGGGCCAAGGAGCGGGAGTGGCAGCGGGAGCATCTCCCTGCCGCTGTCCGTGAACTCGTTCTCGACGACCAAAAGCGCCGGAGCGCCATCTGCTGGCACGTCTTCGACGACTGATCTGGAGTCGCCTTCGCCGCTATCAGGTTGGCTGGACGTGAGTGGGATCGAGGACGCGGTGCAGGAACTCCCGCGTCCTTTCCTCCTTCGGGTCGCCGATCACGGCCGACGGCGGCCCTTGTTCGACGATCACGCCGTCGTCCATGAAGACGACGCGGTCGGCCACTTCGCGTGCGAACGCCATCTCGTGGGTGACGACGAGCATCGTCATGCCTTCCTCGGCGAGCTTGCGCATCACGGTGAGAACTTCGCCGACGAGCTCGGGATCGAGCGCCGACGTCGGTTCGTCGAACAGCATCAGCTCGGGCTCCATCGACAACGCGCGCGCAATCGCGACGCGCTGCTGCTGGCCGCCGGACAGCTTGGCGGGATACTCGTCGATCTTGTCGGCCAGCCCGACCCGCTCGAGGTTGTCGCGGGCGATCTGCTTCGCCTGCCCGGACTTGAGGTTGAGCACGGTCTCCTGCGCCAACGTGCAGTTGCCGAGGGCGCTCTGCTGCGGGAACAGGTTGAACTGCTGGAACACCATCCCGATGTGGCGACGCGCGGTGTCGATGTCGCAGTCGGGATCGGTGATCTCCTGCCCGCCGACGATGACCTTGCCGTCTTCGGGGACCTCGAGCAGGTTGATGCAGCGCAACAGCGTCGACTTGCCCGAGCCGGACGGGCCGATCACACAGACCACCTCGCCGCGGGCGACCTCGAAATCGATGCCGCGCAGCACGTGGTTGTCGCCGAACGACTTGTGCAGCTCCTGGACCTGGACGAGCACCTCGCCCTGTTGTGCGCTCATCGTGCCCTCGCCGCCTTTGCCTCCATGCGACGCACGAGCACCGACAGCGGGAGGGTGATGATCAGGTAGAAGAACCCGGCCACCACGAGCGGGGTGACGTTCGCGTTGGTGTTGGACAGCTCACGGCCGAACTTGGTCAGCTCGTAGTTGGCGGCGCCGACGCCGATGATGTAGACGAGCGACGAGTCCTTGATGACGAGGATCAGCTCGTTGGTCAGCGGCGGCAGCATCATCCGGAACGCCTGTGGCAGCACCACCTTGCGCATGGCCTCGCCTGCCGACATCCCGAGCGACCGGGCCGCCTCGACCTGACCCTTCGGGACCGCCTGGATCCCGCCGCGAATCGTCTCGGCGAGGTAGGCGCTCGCCACGATGCCCAGGGCGAGCCACACCGTGCCGTACGGCTGGAACGGGATCCTCAGCTCGGGAAACGCCAACGGCAGCAGCGAGAAGACGAGGAACACCACGATCGCCGGCAGGCCGCGGAAGAACTCGATGTAGGCGGTCGCGATCCATCGGTACGGACCGACCGATGAGAGCCGCATCAGGGCGAGGACGGTACCGGCCACCATGCCGAATGCGAAGGCACCGATGGTGTAGACGACTGTGTTGAACAGGGCGCTCCAGATGCCCTGCGTCAACGTCGTCCGGATCATGTCCGGGTCGAAGAAGGACTCGCCGATCGCCTTCCAGTCGGCCACCAGGGCCGCCACCACCACGATGACGACCAGCAGCGCGTACTGGACCATGCGGATCCGTTGGGCCCGGCGGCGCGGGCTCAATTTCCGCTTGGCCGGATCCGTGGTCGTATCCGTCATGCGCCGCCTGACTAACCCTTGACCTCGGGAAGGGTGCCGAACCACTTCTTGTAGATCTCGTCGTACTCGCCGTTCTCCATGGCCTCGGCGATCGCCGCGTTCAGCTTGTCCATCAGCTTCGTGGCGTTCGCGTCGTCGCGGAGGCCGGCGAAGCCGTACTGCTCGTTGGTGTCGAACTCGGCGGTGACCTCGGTCTCGGGATTGGCCTTCGCGAAGTCGTACAGCACACCGTTGTCGTTGATGGCGGCGTCGACCGTGCCGGCCTTCACGGCGTTGAACTCGAGCGAGGAGTCGTCGAAGGTCACGACCTCGTATCCGTACTTCTCGGCGTTCTCGTTGCCGAAGTCAGCGCCGGTGGTGTCGGACTGGACGCCGACCTTCTTGCCCTTGAGCTCGGACAGGTCCGCGTACGCGCCTTTCTTGACGAGCAGCGCCTGGGTGGCGTCGAAGTACGGCTCGGAGATCAGGATCGACTTCTCGCGCTCGGGGGTGATCGTCATGCCGCCCATGCCGAGGTCGCACTTGTCGGCCTTGAACGCCGCGCCGGAGGTGACCTGGGTCCAGTCGACGTCGACCGTCGTCTGCTTCAAGCCCATCTCCTTGCTGAGCAGGCCGATCAGGTCGACGTCGAAACCGACGACCTTGCCCGCGTCGTCACGGAACTGGAACGGCTTGTACGGCAGGTGGGTGCAGACGGTCAGCTCGTCCTTCTTGACGAGCTTGATGCCGTCCGTGGTGCCGCCACTCTCGCCGCCGCCACACCCGGCGGAGACCAAGGCAGCCAACGCCAGAGTTGCGATCAGCTTCGGGACTCTGTTGGGCGGATGCATGCTGGCTCCTTCTGACCGGTGCTGCTGTTGGTGACTTGGTTGATCACGCGTTCCCGGTCAACCTACCCTCGACCCGTTGTCGACCGTGACCCCGCGTCACTACTCTGGTCGACGACGGGCGACTCATGTGCACCACCTCGTCACCGACCCGAACGCACGGGAGATCCGCGATGGCAAACGAACAGCGACCCAGCAAGGGCGTCCGGAAACGACACGGCCAACCTCTGATGGCGCAGGCCAGCCAGACATGTCTCGTGACCCAGTAGTCACGGTCGAGCCAGCTCGACCGACTCTCGATCGGCCTCCTACGTGGAGCGAGCGGCACCCGCGAACGGTACGGGCCCTCCGGGCGCCGAACCTCCTCGGAACGGCACTGGCGGGCTACCTGCTGGTTCAGTCGTGGTCGCCGTCGCTACTCGTCCGGGACTGGATCTTCCAGGGCGTCGTCGGCGGCGTCTCGCTGGTCGTGGGATACGCCGCCGGCACCCTGCTCACGCGGCTCGGGAAGCTGCTACGTCGCCGCTGGGGCTGGGGACTGGGGCCCTTCGACGAGCGGACCGACCTGCGGGCCCGGGGCGTCGTTGCCGTGGTTCTGGTGGTGCTGCTCACGCGATCGGCGTCCACGGAGATCGCGGAGCACCGCTGGACCTGGGACCGGCTCGGCTACGAACCGGACTCGTTGTGGGTCGTGTACGGGAAGACGATCGCGCTCACCGCCGTCGTCGCTGCGCTGTTCTTCCTGATCGGCTGGGCGTTCCGCCTCCTCCAAAGGCGACTGACCCGTCTGGGCAGGCGCTGGTTGCCGGCGTGGATCGCGAGTTCAATGGCGTTTGCGGTGCTGGCTTGGGCCGTGCTGGCCTCCCTCAACAACTATGTGATGCAGCGCAGCCTCGACGGTGCCAACACCACGTTCGCCGCGGCCGACCTCGACACCGACGGCGCTCCGTCGCAACCAGACTCGCTGCTCCGGTCGGGCGGGCCTCGGTCGGAGGTGGAGTGGGACGAGGCCGGCAACGAGGGCCGCCGATTCCTGTCCCGCGGCCCAGACGCCGCCACCATCGATGAACTGTCGCCAGGGTCCGCGGTGGAGCCGGTCCGTGTGTACGTCGGACGTGCCTCGGCCGACGAGGTCGCCTCGCGGGTCGAGCTCGCCATGGCGGAGCTCGAGCACTATGGGGCGTTCGACCGTGCCGCGGTGCTGGTCGTCGTACCGACCGGCACCGGGTGGATCAACGAGCAGATCGTCCAGCCGGTCGAGTACTTCTTCGGCGGTGACACCGCGACTGTCGCCGTGCAGTACTCCCACCTGCCCAGCCCGTTGGCGTTCCTGGCTGAGGCGGACGCCGCGGGCGACACCGGGGACGCCCTGATCGGTGCGGTGCAGGCGCGCCTCGACACCATCCCGGAGGGGGATCGCCCGGTGCTGTTGGTGGCCGGCGAGAGCCTGGGGTCCTTCGGCGGCGCACACGCGTTCGACACACTCGACGACCTCTTGGCGAGCACCGACGGGTCGTTGTGGGTCGGTCCGCCGGAGACCATGCAGCTGCGTCGGGAGGCGGAGCGGGTCCGGAGCCCGGGCTCGCCGCAGATCGAGCCCGTGGTCGGCGACGGCGAG
The DNA here is from genome assembly GCF_050700635.1 of Aeromicrobium sp. Classification (GTDB taxonomy): domain Bacteria; phylum Actinomycetota; class Actinomycetes; order Propionibacteriales; family Nocardioidaceae; genus Aeromicrobium. The sequence continues at coordinate 10,114 of NZ_JBOHDT010000204.1, read as the reverse complement.
GACGTCGTCTTCGCCAACCGTGCATCCGACCTCGCCGGGACATCCCCGCGGACGGTGTTCCTCCAACAGGGGGACGACCCCATCGTGTGGTGGGACTGGGGAACTGCCTTCTCCGAGCCGGACTGGCTCAAGGAGCCGCTGGACCCCTCCGTCAACCCCGACATGACGTGGACCCCGGTCACCACGTTCTTGAACCTCGCTTTCGACATGGGAGTGAGCAACGACTTCGACGAGGAGCACGGCCACCTCTACGGGACCCAGCCCCTCACCGCCTGGCGAGCCATGCTGGAACCGGCAGCTTGGGACGACGAGCGCATCGAAGAGCTCCGGGACCGACTGTCCACCGTGGCCCGCTGACCGGCGGCGGTCATGCTGGAACGGTGGACGCCAGTGGGGCTGGTGGTGGCCGTCCTGATCGTGACGGACCTGCTGCTGATCAACCAGTCGGCGATGGTGACGGTGCCGATCGCCTGCGCCTCGGCGGGCCTGCTCCTGGCGATCGCCAGGAGCTCCGGCCTGTCGTGGAGCGACGTTGGTCTGGGCCGAGCCAGCCTGGCCAGAGGCGCGAGATGGGGAGCGATCGCCGCCCTCCTGGTCGCTGCTGGCTACGCCGTGATCCTCGTGTCTCCTTTCGCAGAGGAGCTGCTCAGCGATGAGCGAACACCGGACAGCGTCGGCGCGATGTTGCTCATGGCGTTCGTCGTGATCCCGTTGCGCACGGTTCTGTTGGAAGAGGTGGCCTTCCGAGGAGTCCTGTGGGGCATGCTCCAGCGCCAGCACTCACCGGCGACGGCGACGGCATGGTCATCCGTCGCGTTTGGTCTTTGGCACCTCCCCGCGGCGTTCCTCGTCATCGACTCGAGCGCTGCCCTGTCGGACGCGACGGGCAGCTCCGGCGTGGCCACCGCTGCGGTTGTGGTGTCGATCGTCGTTGTCACCGGCCTGACGGGAGTGGTACTCGCGGAGCTGAGGAGACGTTCGGGCAGCCTGCTGGCCGCGGCCGGGCTGCACGCCGGCATGAACGTCACGGGCACGATGGCCAGCTTCCTGGTGTAGACCGGACCCAGCGAGCACCGAAGAGGCGCAACAGACGTCGCTGAGTCTCGGGGTGTCGCAGAATGATCGGCCGAGGCCAGAAGGGAGCTTCATGATCGACGTGATCGTTGCCGGCGGCGGACCGACCGGCTTGATGCTGGCCAGCGAGTTGCGGCTGCACGGCGTGCACGCGCTCGTGCTGGAGAAGGAGGCGGAGCCGACCGGGCAGGCCCATGCGCTGGGCCTGCACGCGCGCAGCATCGAGGTGATGGACCAGCGCGGTCTGCTGGAGCGGTTCCTCGCGCTCGGCAAGCAGTACCCGGTCGGTGGTTTCTTCGCCGGCATCACCAAGCCGTCGCCGGACCGGCTGGACACCGCACATCCGTACATCCTCGGCATCCCGCAGAACATCACCGAGCACCTGCTGACCGAACACGCCACCGAGCTCGGCACCGAGATCCGGCGCGGCACCGAATTGGTCGGGCTGAGCCAGGACGAGAAGATCACCGCGATCGGGATCCGCTACGACTTCGGCGCGGGGCATGACCTGCTCGGCCGGCGGATGCGGGACGTGGGACGGTGGTTCGGCGCCGCCGTCAGCTGAGCGCGCAGTGGTGGGCTGGAAGGGGTGTGACGCCCAGTCCCTGGACCCGACGGTGTCCGGCCACAGACCTCCGGGCCGGATATCGCCCGACCGGTGCCCCGGTCGCCTCGCCCACGCGACGACAGACCAACGCGGCCTGCATCTCTTGCTCATCGCGCGCGATGATCTCCGAGGCCTCGATCTACGGTTACAGCAGTCACAGCCGGGTGCCGCGCCGTCCGTCCCGTGTCCCGGCAGCGGACGTCCGCACACGCCGCTGATCGGTAAAACGTTCTGAACCAACACGCATGGCCCGCGGAACACAAGCGGGGACTACAACAAGACGTCGATACCCGGCTCACACGCGCGTGACTCGGTGTCGCCCTGGTCAGAGCCACAACGGATACGGGTTCCCACACGGCATACCGACGCAGACCAAGCCCGCAGTAGCACTCCTTCCCACCACTGTCCTGAGCCGATTGCGGGAGCGCGGCGTCCCCACCCGAGACACGCATGGGCGACCCCGATCTTGAAAACGGGCGGGGTCCTGCGGGCCACAGGGCGAATCGTCGTCGCCGGCGACCACGGTGGTGCTCCTCGCACGGACCACACGCTGTGGGACCGCCGCCGAGTATCTCTGCCCCGCAGTCACCTTCCACGTCGACCGCGACCACCCCCGACACCACGTGCCCCAGCACCTCGACCCCTTCACGGCACGGTCCTCGACCACCAGGAGGCAATCGAGATAGCCCGCCTGTCCTTCAGCTCGCTCCTGACCGAGGAGAAACGGCAACTCGCCGCTGCCAGCGCGCCACGGACCGGTCAAGTACCGCCACCACGGCGGCTTCCCCACGTGATTGCGGACGACCTTGCGGTTTGAGTAACGCCGACACAGCCAGCGACGAAGGCGCCGCGCAGAGAAGAGTTCGTGCATGCCACGATCGGCTCGACCCGATCAACAACCCCTTCAATCAACAAATCCGCAGGTCAGAGCATCTGAAAGGGCCACCGATGCTCTGTGGGGCGGGCCGCGCAAGGCTAAACCGACGGCGAGCTGTCGACGGCAGACCACCCACCAACGAGCCAACAGCGCTGGCGCTGCCAGCAAGTTAGTCACAGCACGGGCCCCGGTCACCACGCTGGCCTCTGCCACTACCCCGTTCGGCCGCCAGAAGCGCCCGCTCAGCCTCCGGCCGAACAGCGACCACCGTCTGAATTCCCGTCGCCCGCCACTACAGTCTGGCCGCGGAAGGAACACGGCGAGCGCGAGCGAGGACACATGGCGAAGACGGCGCGGGAACGGCTGGCGCGGCTGCTCGGCGACTCCGAGCCGGCCGGATCGTTCAGTGCTCAGCTGCTGGCGCCGGCGCATGTGCTCCAGCTTGAGGTATCTGGCGTCGGACCAGTGAGCCTTCCGGTCCGCGCACCCCTGGCGAAGAAGCTGATCGCAGTGGCGCGGCCGGCGATGTTCGGGCGAGGTGAGGAGACGCTGACCGACACCAACGTCCGCGACACGTGGGAGCTCACCCCGGATCAGATCACGCTCGGCGGACCCGGCTGGACGGCGCTGATGAACCGCGCGCTGGAACACTTTCGTGACGAGCTCGGACTCCCGCAGACGTCACGCCTGCGGGCCGAACCGCACTCGATGCTGGTATACGGCAAGGGGCAGTTCTTTCTCCCCCACCAGGACTCGGAGAAGGACGACGCGATGGTGGGCACGCTGGTGGCGTCACTGCCTTCGGCGCACACCGGTGGGGAACTGGTCATCGACCACGCCGGGGAGAGCACCACCTACCGAGCGTCGAAGGAAGAACTAACCTTCGTCGCCTTCTACGCCGACTGTCGTCACCAGGTCACGCCTGTCAGGTCCGGCTACCGGGTGACGCTCACGTTCAACCTGCTCTCCGGCACCGAGACCCCGGCTCCGGAAGCTGACCCCGCCACCGAGCTGGCGCACTGCCTCACCGAGCACTTCACCACGCCGCCCACCCCACAATACGGAAGCCGTGACCTCGGCCTGCCCAACCGGCTGGTCTTCCTGCTCGACCACGAGTACACCCAGCGCGGCCTGAACTGGCGCCGGCTCAAGGGCGCCGACGCGGAGCGGGCCGCGCTGGTGCGCGCCGCGGCGGAGCAGGCCGGGTGCGAGACGGTGCTGGCACTCGCCGAGGTGAAGGAGACCTGGGACGCCCTGCCATCCGACAGCGACCGGTGGGACGACTACAACTACTACGAGGACGAGGACGACGGTTACCGCAGCCCGAGTGAGGACCCTGCCGACTTTCAGCTCACTGAGCTGATCGACGACGAGATCACCCTTGGCTGGTGGACCAGCCCGGACGGCACCGGCGGCGAGCCGATCTCGCTGCACGTCCCCGACTACGAGGTGTGTGCCAGCACCCCGAGCATGGCTCTGGCGCCCTACCAGTCCGAGTACGAGGGCTACATGGGCAACTACGGCAACACGCTGGATCGGTGGTACCGGCGGGCCGCGGTTGTCGTGTGGCCGCAAGACAGGGCGTTCGCGGCGCGTGCCCAGGCCGGATCGCAGTGGGCTCTCCACGAGCTCCGCGACCGCATCGACGCCGGAGACCTGGAGGGCGCACGTGCCGCAGCGGAGTCGCTCGCGCCGTTCTGGAAGAAGACAGCGTCGCAGGCGGGACTGCTCGGTGCGGCCCTGGACGTGGCGGCGGGCCTGGGCGTCGCCGGGACGGCGGCGATGCTGCTGGAACCGTTCCGGGTGGAGACGGTCACGCAGGAGCATGCGGGCGGGTTGGCGGCGGCCGCCGGGCGGTACAGCGAGGACTGGACGCGCAGCGTCATCGACGGGTGGTTCGGGTCGGGGCACCACTTCGGAACCGACCTGTCCGAGTGGGTCGACAACAGGCTGCCGGGGCTGTGCGGGGCGCTGCGTACCACCGGGAGGCCGGAGGTGGCACGGCTACTGGCCGCCGGAGCCTGGCGCTGGATGGGCGGCCAGCTCCGGCTCTGGACTACCACCCCGCGAAGCGAGGTCCGCCAGCCGCGGCTGGAGATGCTGAGCTCGCCATTGGTGCGGCTGCTGGAGGCCGTCGACGACAAGCTATGCGACGAGATCACGGGAACGCTGCGCGAGTGCGGGGACAACGCACTGGAGTGCCTGATGCCGGCGCTGCGTCTGGCGGACGTGCGGCGGGCAGTGGGGCTCGACACGGTCGCGCGGGACTGCGCGCAGCGGCTCGGCACGATCATCGCGCGGCCGCTGCGTGACGAAGACGACTGGTCGATCGAATGGACCGGGTGCGGGTGCGGCCTCTGTGACACATTGGGGACGTTTCTCGGCTCACGATCACAGCGGAACTTCGCGTGGCCGCTGGCAACAGACGGACGCCGGCACGTGCACACCCAGATCGACTCGGCAGCGCTGCCCGTGCGGCACCAGACCCGGCGGCAGGGGCGGCCATACACGCTGGTGCTGACGAAAACCGACGAGCTGTTCACGCGCGCCACGAACGCACGACACAAGGCCGTGACCGACCTGGCGTGGCTGACGTCGACGCGGGGTGACGCATCGGCGCGAACGTAAGATGGCGGAGCGGGAACAGTGTGCATGATCGTCCAGGCGGTCCCGCCTACCGTGATCGCCGACGTCGCTACCGGCTGAAACTGGCTCTTCGAATTTGATCGGGTTCGCGCGGGCCCGTTGATGGTGGCGCAGGCCAGAATTTCGCGTGCATGCAGGGTGGGCTCGTCCCAGGCGGTCGGATCGGCGGCCTGTTATTCACCGCTCCCGCAGGCGAACGCGACGCGCATCTGGGCGAACATGTCACCGGGCGCCATCGCGGTCGCGTCGGCGCTGAGGGCGGGTTCGATGCCGTGCCGCAGAAAACGGGAGTCCACAGCAAGCCGTGTCCACCCACCTACTCGGCATAGGAAGACATCGCGACGCTGCCGGGGAGTCACCAATCCGGACCGCTTCAATCTCAATGCCGAAAGAACCTACGCCGGGCGGTGTGCTGCCGTTGAGCGACTCCAGAGCGCTGCGGTGCTCGGCCCGCATCCGGGTAGCCACCCAGATGACTGTTGAGGCGTCGACGCCGCTGGCGTAGACGACCAGCTGGCCACGGTGAGCGTGGTCGCTCGGTTCGAGCTGGTTTTCGATGATGACCGTCCGGCCCTGCTCGTCCAAGGCCTGGATATCCAGCCGGAACTCACCAACGGGCGCCTCGGTGGCGACCACGGCCAGATGCGCACCAAGTTCGTCGCCGAGGATGTCGAGGTGCTTGGACAGCCAGGGCGTGAAGGCCGTGGCTTCGTGGCTCCAGATGTCGCGGACGTTGGCCACCCGGCGCAGCCGACCGAGTCCCAGATCGTCAACCTCGCTCACCACAGAAGATCCACCACAGCGGGGCTACATCAGAGCCAGCGCTCGAGCTGCGACAACACGTGGACGGCATGCACGAGCGGCACCCCACCCGAGACACCCACGGACGGCCCCGATCTTGAACGGCTCGGCCATCGAGGTCACACCGGAGCGATCGCGTATCGAACCGTCCCCACACCTCAGCGAACGCATTCACCTGCCGTTGATCGCTCGTTCCCGCCAACGCGCTGACATGCCGATGAGCGCGCCTACTGCCGAGGATCTTCGCCGCCAGCGGATGACGGGTTTGCCTGGAGAGTTTGTGAGACACCGTTGGCCATGACGGCAGCGACTGACATCGAGTACGAGGCCGATGGTAGGACGATGGTCGGCCGGCTTGCTTTGCCCGCTGGCAGAGGTCGACATCCAGCGGTTCTCATCGCTCACGAGGGCCCGGGACTTGATGACCACCAGCGCTCCCGAGCGGATCAACTCGCCGAGCTGGGTTACGTCGCGTTCGCCCTCGACTATCAGGGCGAAGGCAAGCCCATGACCGACCGGGAAGCCATGATGGCCCGACTCGACGACCTATGGCACGACCCGGATCGCACCCGCGGTCTTGCCCGCGCGGGCCTGGACGTCCTTCTCGCCCAGCCTCGCGCGAACACCACGCAGGTCGCCGCCATCGGTTACTGCTTCGGCGGCCACCTGATCCTGGAACTGGCCCGGGCCGGTGCCGCCCTCACCGTCGTGGTCGGGTTTCACCCGCGGTTGGCGACCCCCCAGCCACTGGATGCGGGCAACATCACCGGCAAGGTGCTCGTGTGCATCGGCACCGAAGACCCGCTGATCTCAGTCGGCGAGCGGCTGATGTTCGAAGAGCAGATGCGGGCAGCCGGCGTGGACTGGCGGATGAACCTCTACGGCGGCGCGCAGCACAGCTTCACCCACCCCCAGGTCGATCGCACCGAGGTCCCCGGACTGCGGTTCGACCAGATCTCAGCGGAGCGATCGTGGCGGGCCATGCTCGACCTGTTCGACGAAACGTTCCGCTAGCGATCGCAAGCGCGCTAGACCAGGATGACGTCATCAGCTGGGTGCCAGCGCAATCATGCAGGGTGAGTCCCCGCGTGATGTCCTCTTCTGCCGCTGACCGCGCGCGGGCGCTGGTACAGACCGTGTTCAGCGGTACGGACGAGGAACCGCGTGTGGAATGTTGGGGCTCTGTTGGGTGCGGTCGTTGCCCTTCACCGCAGGCCGCGAGGACGAGCTCACGTTGCTGCGTTGTCGTCCTTTCTGGTTGTGCCTGCCACTATGAGGCCCATGGCGTTCGCCGTCGGACAGACCGCGATTATCATTCCCGTTGGTGCTGCCGAGCCCATCGTTGAGCGCTGGCGTAGCAATTCGACCCCGCCGCAGCTGCGGGCGTTCCGGCCCACGTCACGATAATTTATCCGTTCCTGTCGGAGCAGAACCTCGACGAGGACGTGTTGCGCGACGTGCGCCGGCTGGTCGCGCGCCACCCCAGCTTTACTGTGACCTTCGCCAGCTGCGGCCAGTTCCCCGATGTTCTCTTTCTCGTCCCCGACCCCGATGACCCGTTTCGTCGTCTTACCGCCGAGGTGTTCCAGCGCTGGCCAGACGCCCCGCCGTACGCTGGCCTGATCACCGACCCAGTCCCACACTTGACGATCACCCACGGTGCATCCCCCGAGCAGGCAGCTGAAGTGGAAGCCGAGGTGACAGCTCGCCTGCCTTTCACCTGCACGATCCACGAGGCATGGCTGATCGGTTTCGACGGCACACGTTGGGCTCATCGGGCAAGTTTGCCGCTCGGTGCCCTCCGCCTCGCATAACCACTACGCACGTGCCCGGGAGAGGATCCTCTATGGGGACACGGCGATCGGCATGCGAGAAATCGGCGGACTGCGGCTGAGGGTCACCCTGGCGAAGCCTGAGGATTAGAAGGGCTAGATCAGAAGGCCCTCAACGGGTGCTGACACCACATAATCGTGCAGCCTGAGGCGCCGGACGCAACCGTCCTCACATGCCGCGAGTCACGCTCTATCGCCGGCGCACAACCAGTGCCCGAGCCGTTCTATCGGTTGCTTGTCCCGGCCCACTGGGTCACCGCAATTCCGTCTGCTACGCGCCCAGCCTGGCCGTCCTGCTGCACACTCTCGGCAGGCCCCGCAAGCCCGACCGTCCCGCGGCCGTCTTCGGCGATCCACGCGACAACCTTCTCTGGGCGGTCGAGGGAGCGCGGGCCGTGGCTGGCTCGCTCGGTGTGTCCGTGCCCGCCACCGGCGCAGCTGTCACACGTGAAGCCGTCCTGGCAGCGCTGCGCGACGCGGGCACGGTCCGTTTGGCGGGCCACGCCCGCGCCTCGATCGACGACGAGGCCGTCGGCTTGGTCCGCGCCCTGCTACATGGCGGCGCCCGCACCTTGCTGACCAGCCAGTGGCGGGTGCGGGATGACTCCGCCCGGAACCTGCTCACCGTGTTTCACCGGTACGACACCACGATGCCGCGCGCGGACGCTCTACGTCAGGCCATGCGCACCGCGGCGGGCGAACACTTCTACCACTGGGGTGGCTTTGTCCTGGTCGGTGACTGGAGATAGGGCATGCACGAGTGGCTAGACGTCCGTTTGGACCTGGATGAGGACTTCCTCGCCGAACGCTGGGAGGGCGCCGTGGTCATCGACGAGCGCCTGCGCGCGCTTGCTCGGGGCGTGTCATGACAACTGTGTAAGCCACGGATGGACCAAGATCGGCCGAGGTGATCATTACTCGGCCGGGGAGGGAACCATCTGTGGGTCAGGACACTGTTGTGGATGATCGTGATGTTGAGGCGTCTCGTCGGTTGACCGAGGTGTTGGATCCGTCGGTGATTGATGCGTTGTTGGTCGATGCGCAGGCGACGGGTACGCCGCTGGATGGTGTGGATGGTTTGTTGAACCGGATGAACAAGGCGGTGATCGAGCGGGCGTTGGCTGCGGAGATGACTGTCGAGCTGGGTTATGAGCGTGGTGATCCGGTGGGCGCGGGGTCGGGGAATTCCCGTAACGGCTATACTGCCAAGACGATCTCGACGACCAACGGGCCGGTCACGATTAACGTACCCCGGGATCGTAATGGGGTTTTCGAGCCGCGGATTGTGCCCAAGCATGCCCGACGGTTGGGGCAGATTGATGAGATGATCCTGTCGTTGTATTCCCGGGGGATGACGACTCGGGATATCGAGGCGCATCTGCATGAGGTGTATGGGGTGAACGCATCACGAGAGTTGATCTCAAAGGTGACTGATGTGGTGGCTGATGAGATTGAGCTGTGGCGAAATCGCCCGGTCGATGAGGTGTATCCCATTGTGTATGTGGATGGGATTCGGATCAAGGTCCGGGATCGGGGTGCGGTGACGGTCAAGGTCGCCTACCTGGTCATCGGGATCGACGTGGAGGGCCGCAAGCACGCCCTGGGAATCTGGATCGCCGAAACCGAGGGGGCGAAGTTTTGGCTGTCGGTGCTGACCGAGCTGCGCAACCGCGGGCTGCGTGACATCCTGATCTGCTGCTGTGACGGGCTGACCGGGCTACCGGAGGCAATCACCACAGCGTTTCCGAATACGGTGGTGCAAACATGCGTGGTGCACGTCATCCGCAACGCCATGAAATTCGTGTCGTACGCCGATCGCAAAAAGGTCGCGGCCGGCATGCGAGCGATCTACACCGCACCCAGCCTGGAGGCCGCCGAGCTCGCGTTCGCCGGTTTCGAAGCTGACTTTGGTGAGCAATACCCGGGTGCGGTCGATGTGTGGCGTCGGGCGTGGAATGAGTTCATCCCGTTTTTGGACTACCCACCGGAGTTGCGGCTGATCGTGTACACCACGAACGCGATCGAGTCCATCAACTTCCAACTCCGCAAGATCACCAAAAACCGGGGGCATTTCCCGTCGGATGAGGCGGCGATGAAGCTACTCTACCTCGGGCTGCGGAATATCTCAAGTAAGAGAGGAGGCGAGTCCGGGACGGGAACGCATGGCTGAACAATGGCCCTGAATACTTTGGCCATCCTCTTCCCTGGGCGGCTTCCTCTGTGATAGAATAATGGTATCAGGCATCCGTTGCTTACACGGAAATCCTGACAGGCTCC
>NZ_JBOHDT010000203.1:0-19642 GCF_050700635.1 Aeromicrobium sp. | reverse complement strand
CGTCTTCTGCTGGACTCGAAGGCGATCTTCGAGGACCAGCTCGAGTCGGTGGAGACCACGAGCAAGGCCAAGGGCTACGGCTACACCGACCTCGCGCTGCTCACCGACGGCCTTCGCTCGGAGCGTGAGCAGGGCATCACCATCGACGTCGCCTACCGCTATTTCGCCACCCCGAAGCGCAAGTTCATCATCGCCGACACTCCCGGACACGTGCAGTACACGCGCAACATGGTCACGGGCGCGTCCACCGCGAATCTCGGCCTCGTCCTGGTCGACGCACGCAACGGGCTCACCGAGCAGTCGCGTCGTCACGCTGTCATCCTGTCGCTGCTGCGGGTGCCGCACATCGTTCTCGCCGTCAACAAGATGGACCTGGTCGACTACGACCAGAGCGTCTTCGACAAGATCGAGCGCGAGTTCACGTCCTTCGCCACGAAGCTGTCGATCCCTGACCTCGAGGTCATCCCCATCTCCGCGCTGGCGGGCGACAACGTGGTCACCCGCTCCGACAACATGCCGTGGTACGAGGGCTCGTCGCTCATCCACCACCTCGAGCACGTTCACGTGGCCTCCGATCGCGACATGATCGACCCCCGCTTCCCGGTGCAGTTCGTGATTCGTCCGAAGTCCGACGACTTCCACGACTACCGCGGCTATGCCGGCCGCGTGGCCGGCGGCGTGCTCAAGCCCGGCGACGACGTCGTGGTGCTGCCGAGCGGCATGCCCAGCCGCATCAAGGCGATCGACTCCTTCGACACCGAGGTGCCCGAGGCATTTCCGCCGATGTCGGTCACGGTGCGGCTCGAGGACGACGTCGACGTCTCACGCGGCGACATGATCTGTCGTCAGCACAACGCTCCGACCCCCACGCAGGACATCGACGCAATGATCTGCTGGATGGCCGCGCAGCCACTGCAGCCACGGCAGAAGCTCGCCATCAAGCACACGTCGCGCACCGCGCGAGCCATGGTCAAGGACGTGCAGTACCGCCTCGACGTCAACACGCTGCACCGCGACCAGGACACCCACGAACTGGGCCTCAACGAGATCGGCAGAGTGCAGCTGCGCACCACGGCGCCCCTGCTCACCGACCCCTACGCCAAGAACCGCACCACGGGATCGTTCATCCTCGTGGACGAGGGCACCGGTGTCACCGTTGGCGCCGGCATGATCAACGGCTGAGCTCGCTCTCGAGAACCTGTCGGGGCCGACTTCGGTCCAAGAGAGCATCGACCGGCGAATTCCGCAGGACGAGCACGACTCCCGCGGCCGGCCGGGGGTGCCGGGCCGCCGGGATCGTGCTCGTCGGTATCGGTCAGGCGCTGAGAGCCACCTGCTCCAGGTCGATCTCGACGTCGGCGACGGAGCCGATCGCCGCCACGACAGGACGGTCGACGGATGACGCCCGTGGCGCCAACGTCCGCAGCGTCCAGTTGCCCGGCCCGGCGTAGAACCGGAACTGGCCGGTGGCCGACACCGGGACCTCGGCGGTGAACTCACCGGTTCGGTCCAGGAGCCGGACGTACGCCGTGCTCACCGGTTTGCCGTCACGCGTGACGACGCCCTGGATGACCGCCTGGTTCTTGACGTCGACCCCGTCGAGCCCAGGGCCTCCTCGTCGTGCACCGCACATCTCAGGCCTCCCCGGGCTGGTCGCCGAGCGCGACGGGAACGCCACGCAGTGAGCCGTACTCGGTCCACGAGCCGTCGTAGTTCTTGACGTTCGGGTGGCCGAGGATCTCGTGCAGCACGAACCACGTGTGCGAGCTGCGCTCGCCGATGCGGCAGTAGGCGATGGAGTCCTTGCCGCCGTCGTAGCCGGCCTCGGCGTAGAGCTCCGTCAGCTCGTCGTCGGCGCGGAAGGTGCCGTCGTCGTTGGCGGCCTTGCTCCATGGCACGTTGCCGGCCGTCGGGATGTGGCCGGGGATCTGTGCGGCCTCCTGCGGCAGGTGCGCCGGGGCGAGCAGGCGTCCGGCGTACTCGTCGGGGCTACGGACGTCGATGAGGTTCTTGACGCCGATCGCCTCGACGACCTCGTCGCGGAAGGCGCGAATCTCGTCGTTCGGCTCCTTCGCGGTGTAAGTCGTGGCCGCACGGGCGGCAGCCTCGTCGGTCAGCTCGCGTGATTCCAGCTCCCACTTCTTGCGTCCGCCGTCGAGGAGTCTCAGGTTCTCGTGTCCGAGGTAGCTGAGGAACCAGTAGGCGTAGGCGGCGAACCAGTTGTTGTTGCCGCCGTAGAGCACGATCGTGTCGTCGTTGCCGACGCCTCGCTCCGACAGCAGCTGCTCCAGGCGGGCCTTGCTGATGAAGTCGTGCCGGACGCCGTCCTTGAGGTCCTTGTTCCAGTCGAGCTTGATCGCGCCACGGATGTGGCCCTTGTCGTAGGCCTCGGTGTCCTCGTCGACCTCGATGAGGACGACGTTCGGGTCGTCGAGGTGCTCCTCGACCCAGTCTGCGGTGACGAGTGCATTGTCGCGGCTCATGCTGCCTCCATTGGTGTGTAGAAAGTTCTCGGGATGGGCGGGTTTCAGACCCGGGCCGGACGAAGCCGGTTCCAGGTCAGGTACATCTCGCATCCGAGGCACAGCCCGATGGATGCGTTGAGCAGGGCGGCGACGAGCGCAAACGCGACGGCGGTGTAGAAGAGTGCCGACGCGCCGAGCGCGAAGCCGATGAGCGCCAGGACGGCGAAGACGAAGCCGACGACCTGGGCGAAACGCGGGGGCCGGGCGTCCTCGAGCTCGGCCGGTCGGCCGATCCGTGGCCGCACGAGCCGAGCGAAGGCGATCGCGTAGGGCGAAGCCTGGAGACTGACGAACGCACCGACCGCGAACACCGCCGTCTGGGCGACCAGCAGTGCGATCGACACCGGCGACGGTGTGACGAGCACCAAGGCGAGCACGACGGACGTGATCGCTGCGGCCACACGCAGACCGCGTGGGTCCACCTGGGTGGAAGGTGTCATGGAGTTGCTCCTGCGCTGGGACCCGTCGACGGACGGGTGCACGGACGAGTGCGGACGAAAGGTCAGCGCATTCGACACAGCGCGGAACGCGTGCGGCAGTTGTCGACCGCCAGGCGCCGCGTCAGGTGTGTCGTCTCGAACATGGATTCAGAGTACGGGCGCTCACCTCGGGAGTCAGGCAGGCATCCCGCATCGTGAGACATCGTCTCGTGATGCGAGACGTGGGGTTCACGCAGCGGCGAGCGCGGCGAGCACCTGGTCGCGACGCGGGAGACCCGATGCGCGCCGCACGACGGCGCCGCGGGGGTCGAGCACCATCACAGTCGGGGTGCGCATGACATCGAAGCGACGTACGAGCTCGAGGTGCGACTCCGCGTCGATCTCGACGACGGCGACTCCGTTGACGCGGTCGGCGACGTCCTCCAGCAGGATGCGGGTGGTCCGGCACGGGGCGCAGAACGCGCTGGAGAAGTGAATCAACGTGGCCCGCTCCCCCAGCGGGCCCCCGAGGTCGTCGGCGGTGAGCGCGTCGACCGACGAACGGCTGTTGAACCGGCCGTTGTACGACCGGATGCCCCAGGCGACACACGCCGCGAACACGAGGGCGGCGATCAGCACGATGAATCCGGTCATGGATCCCAGCGTACGCGGGCGATCACATGCTGACGGTGATGAGCTGGCCGCCGAGATACACGATCGGGCCGGCCATCGCGATCGCCATGGCGCCAGGGAAGCCCCAGCCGGCGGACGCGTGAACGCGACCCTGTGACCAGGCCCGCGCGAGCACCTGCCCGAGGATGGCGAACAGCGCCGCACCCGACCCGATGGCCAGCCCGAACACCCACGTGGGCAACCCGCCGACCACGAGGGCCGCGGCAGCGGACGCGACGGCGCCGACGGTGATCGCGGCGGCCGCGCAGACGTATCGGTCGATGGGGATCATCCAGATCAGCAGGGATGCGGCCAGCCCGACGGCCGCGATCGTCACGACGTCAGGGCCCGAAGCCGATCTCGTGGCGCCGATCCACGCCGACGCCAGCGAGGCGAACAGTGCGAGCGAGACGGCCGACGATGTCGACAGCACCAGGTGGCGGCGATCGTCGCGACGGAGCATCTGAGAGACGATCGCGACGAACACGCCGACGGCGACGCCGAGCAGGACGCCCGCGAACACACCGTTGGAGATGAACCCCTCCAGGCCGACGGTGCTGCCGTCGGCCCCCAGCAAAAGGCGTGGATGGAGCGCGAACGCGCACGAGACGATGCCGGCACTCATGGTGGCGGCCGACCGAGGCGTCGGGATGGATCGGCCACGGGCGTCGGCCGGCGACGGAGCCGACGCGAGCAGACCTTGAACGACGACGATCACCGCGGCGACCAGGAGCAGGGCGTCGGTGCGGACCGCCAGTGCCAGGACCGCGGCGAGGACGACGGAAAGCGCCGAGGCTCCGATGCGCGACACCGTCAGCCGCCGGCGAACGGCGGGAGGAGCTCGACCGTGTCGCCCGCCGTCAGCAACACTTCGGACGGATCGCGGGCACCGACTGGCACCGAGCCGATCAGGGTCGAGCAGATCGAGAGGACGTCGGCGAAGCGGTCTCTGTCGCGGTGCCGGCGCAGGATCTCGTGCTGCAGATCGGCGAGCGTTCGGGCGTCGACCTGCTCCTCTGCGATGCCGGCCGCCGACCGGACCGCGGCCCAATAGCGGACCGTGACGACGTTCGCGTGATCGTCATCATATGGAGCTGCACCAGACACATCGCGTATTCTGGTGCATGCGACGAGGCCATGGCGAGTAGCCCTGGCCTTTTCCTGTAGGACCTGGAGGTTCCTGTGTCCCACCTGTTGCTGCTCACCAAGAGCACGCAGTCCTCGGTCGAGGTGCTGCCTGCCCTGGCCCTGCTTCCGCACCACGTCAAGATCCTGCCCGCGGAGGCCAGTGCTCTCATCGATGCGCCTCCGTCCGACGCCGTCCTAGTCGACGGCCGTCACGATCTCGCCCAGGTCCGCAGCCTCACCCGTGTCATCCGAACCACCGGCATCGAGTGCCCACTCCTGCTCGTCCTGACCGAAGGTGGACTGGCCGTCGCAGCTGCCGACTGGGGCATGGACGACGTCATCCTCACCACGGCCGGCCCGGCCGAACTGGAGGCCAGGCTCCGCCTGGCGATGGGCCGCGTGGCCGCAGCGGCCGAGGGTGATGGTGAGAGCCACCTGATCTCCTCCAGCGGGCTCGTCGTCGACGACGCCACCTACACGGCGAAGCTCGAGAACCGCACGCTCGACCTGACGTTCAAGGAGTTCGAGCTCATCAAGTTCCTCGCCCAGCACCCCGGCCGCGTGTTCACGCGCCAGCAGCTCCTGCAGGAGGTGTGGGGCTACGACTACTTCGGTGGCACCCGCACCGTCGACGTCCACGTGCGGCGGCTGCGCGCCAAGCTCGGCGCCGAGCATGAGACGCTCATCGGCACCGTGCGCAACGTCGGATACCGCTTCGTGGCCACCAAGGACGAGCCGGCCGAGGAATCGGAGACAGCCGAGGCCGACGCCTCGACCTGATGCTCACCTGAGCATGAGGACAGCCGCGGTCACGCCGGCCGCGACGACGAGGACGCGGAAAACCGTCGGCGGGAGCGCCCGGCCCACATGCGACCCCAGATAGCCACCGACCAGCGCACCGCCGCCGAGCAGTGCGATGGCGAGCCAGTCGAGGTCGGCGATGGCCACGAAGATCACGCCCGCCACGATGTTGGCCGCCATGATGGCCGACGTCTTGAGGGCGTTCACGACACGCAGTTCGAGGTCGAGCCCGAGCGCCAGGACGGCGACCATCATGACGCCTTGACCGGCGCCGAAATAGCCGCCGTAGACGCCCACGGCGGTGGCCACCGTGGTGAGGCCGCGCGAGAACCGCGTGCGGTCGGCCTCGCGGTCGTGGGAGGCGCGCGAGCGGACCCACCGAGAGATGAGCGGCTGGAAGCCAACCAACAGGGAGGCGAACAGGATTAGCCACGGCACCAGCGCCTCGAAGACGCCCGGCGGCAGTCGGAGCAGGAGCATGGCGCCGGCGACGGCCCCGACAGCGCTCGTGACGAGCACGGCGCGCGTGACCGCGGGGTGCTCGGCGAGCTCGCGCCGGTAGCCGAACGAGCCGCTGAGCCCCGCCGGGATCAGCCCGACGGTGTTCGACGCGTTCGCGACGACCGGCGGAAGACCAATGGCGACGAGGACCGGGAAGCTGATCAGCGACGCGACACCGACTGACGCGCTCACCACGCCGGCGCCAAGTCCAGCGCCGATGACGAGCAGCTGCTCGAGCGGATCCACGTCAGTCGCGCAGCAGAGCGACGTCGCTGACCATCTCGACGTGGTCGTGCATGGCGGTGGCCGCACCGCTGGCGTCGCCGTCGCGGATGGCGTCGGCGATGCGACGGTGCGCGATCACGGAGTCGGCGGGTCGACCGGGCTGGCCGAGCGACTCGATGCGCGTCTCGAGGATGAGGTCGCTGATCTCGGCCATCATGCCGGCGAGCAGCGAGGAGTGCGCCGCCGCCGTGACCGCGGCGTGGAACAGCTCGTCGCCGGAGAGCCCGCGCCCACCCTCCTCGATGTCCTTGGCCATCACTTCGAGGGCGTCGTCGATGCGGGCGAGGTCGTCGGCGGTGCGCCTGGTCGCGGCCAGCGCGGCCATCTTGGTCTCCAGGGCGTCACGGGCGTCGATCACGTCGGGGATGCGGCGGGCGTGGGCACGGATCGCCTCGAGGACCTTGGCCGAGCCGGACCCATCGGCGAGTATCGCTCCGTCGCCGTGCCGAACGGCGACGACTCCGATGACCTCCAGGGCGACGAGTGCCTGCCGCACGGTGGCGCGGCTGACGCCGAGGCTGACCGCGAGCTCGCGCTCGGGCCGCAGCTTGTCGCCGGCCTTCAGCCCGTTCTCGCGCACCCACTCCATGATCTGCTCGGCCACCTGTTCATACAGGCGGGAGCGGGAGAGCGGCTTGAGACCGGTGGCCGGTCTTGACTCATCCGCGGTCGCATTCATGACGCAAGGATATTGACAAAAGGCTGAGATGACTATTGGCTAGGCCACTGAACCACTCCCGGGTGACCCGCATCACAGTTGCTCGGTTCAACCAACGAGAGGACTCGGTCATGGGACCGGAATGGGTTGCGATCATCGCGCTGGTCGCGTTGTTCGTCGTCGGCACGGTGTTGCCGATCAACATGGGGGCGTTGGCTTATGTCGCTGCGTGGCTCGTCGGCATGTATTCGCTGAACATGGACGAGAAGGAGATCCTGGCCGGGGTGAGCGCCGATCTGGTGCTGACGTTGATCGGCGTCACGTACTTGTTCGCGATCGCGAAGAACAACGGCACGGTCGATCTCATCGTCACCACAGCTGTGAGGGCCGTCGGCGGCCGTGTCGCGCTCATCCCGTGGGTGATGTTCGCCGTCACCGGTGCACTGACCGCGATCGGTGCGGTCAGCCCGGCGGCCTGCGCCATCATCGGTCCGATCGCCCTGGGCTTCGCCGGCAAGTACCGCATTAGTCCGCTGATGATGGGCATGATGGTCGTCCATGGCGCGCAAGCCGGCGGCTTCTCCCCCATCAGCGTCTACGGCATCATCACCAACTCCGTCATGCAGGATGAGGGGCTCGACGTCAGTGAGATGACCGTGTTCCTGTCCAGCCTCGTCATCAACGCAGTGCTGGCCGCGATCCTCTTCGTGGCCCTCGGCGGACGGAAGCTCCTCTCCGAGCGCATCGATCCCGACCAGGTTGTCGAGTCCAATGAAGAGTTCGGGTCCGACGGTGGCGGCGCCACCGTCAGTGGCCCCGACGACTACCGGGACGTGAAGACCGAGACCCGCACGTCCGGTATGCGTCTTGACCAGTTGATGACGCTCGTCGCATTCCTCGGCGTCGCTGTCGTGGCTCTGCTCTTCGACAAGAACATCGGATTTGTGGCCATCACGGCCGCCGTCCTCCTCGCGATGTTCTCGGCCAAGGAGCACAAGTCCGCGGTCAACCAGATCGCCTGGCCGACGGTGCTGCTCGTGGCCGGTGTGAGCACCTACGCCACGATCCTCACCGAGGCGGGCTCACCTGAGTTCGTCGGCGGCTGGGCCGCCGGACTCGGCGCAGCCATCGTCGGCGCGCTCATCCTCTGCTACGTCGGTGGCGTCGTCTCCGCGTTCGCCTCCTCGACCGCGCTGCTCCCGGTGATCATCCCGATCGCCATCCCCTTGATCGACGAGGGCGGCATCAGTGCCGGTCTGTTCATCGCCGCGCTCGTGGTGTCGTCGACCATCGTGGACGTCAGCCCGTTCTCGACGAACGGCGCGCTCATGCTGGCCAACCGTCCGGAGACGATCGAGGAGCCGACGTACTACAAGCAGATCCTGACCTACAGCGCGATCATCGTCGCCGTGGGACCGCTGCTGGTCTGGGCGGCACTCGTGCTGCCAGGAGCTTGAGTCCGGTGGGCGGCTCCAGCGGGCCGCTCGCCGACCTTCTCGTCGTCGACCTCTCCCGTGCACTGGCGGGGCCGCACGCCACGATGATGATGGGCGACCTCGGCGCCCGCGTCGTCAAGGTCGAGGTACCGGGTCATGGCGACGACACCCGCGGCTGGGGGCCACCGTTCCGGTGGCCCTCGGCCGACGGTCATGCCGGCAGCCGTGCGGAGTCCTCGGACGACGCCGAGCGCGAATCGACTTACTTCCTGTCGGCGAATCGAAACAAGGAGTCCGTCGTGCTCAACCTCAAGACGGACGACGATCGCCAGGTCCTTCTCGAGCTCGTCGACCGGGCCGACGTCCTGGTCGAGAACTTCCGGACCGGTGTCCTCGAACGTCTCGGCATCGGCATCGCCGACCTGCAGGCTCGCAACCCCCGACTTGTCGTCCTGTCGATCACGGGCTTCGGCCACGACGGGCCCGACGGTGGGCGAGCCGGTTACGACCAGATCGCCCAGGGCGAAGCCGGGCTGATGTCGATCACCGGCTCGGCCCCTGACGATCCGCAGAAGGTCGGCACGCCGATCTCCGACATCCTCGCCGGCATGTACGGGGCGTACGGCGTGATGGCCGCGCTGTACGAGCGAGAGCAAACCGGCCGCGGACAGGTGATTCGCACGTCGCTGTTGGCGGCGACCGTCGGCGTCCACGGCTTCCAGGGAACCCGATGGACCGTGGCCGGCGAGGTCGGCCGCGCAGCCGGTAACCACCATCCGTCCGTCTCGCCGTACGGACTCTTCCGGTGCGCCGACGGAGCCGTGCAGATCGCCGTCGGCAGCGAAGGTCTGTGGCACGACTTCTGCAAGGGCTTCGACCTCGACCCGGCCATGACCGGCATGGCCACCAACCCCGAACGCGTTGCCGTCCGCGACGACGTCGTCAAGGTCGTGGAATGGGTGTTCGCCGAGTGGAACGCCGAGGAGCTCCTGGTCCGGCTGGAGGAGGTCGGCATCCCGGCCGGCAAGGTGCGCTCGCTCGACGAGGTCTACTCCTGGGACCAGACCGCCAGCCAGGGCCTGCTCGTCGATGTCGAGCACGCCAGTCTCGGTAGATTGTCCCTGCCGGGACCCCCGCTCAGGTTCTTCGACGCCGAAGGGAGCGAGACGACCGGCGCGCACCACACGGCACCGCCCGTTCTCGACGAGCACGGCAGCCGCGTCCGAGCATGGTTGAAGGAGACCGGTTGAGTGCACACCCGTCCGTCCGCGAACTGCTCGACTCCGTCCTCGACACGGGGTCGTTCGACTCGTGGGACGAGCCGATCGACATCAGCGCGCACGCCGGCCACTACCGGACGAGCCTGAAGGCGGCCGCCGAGCGGGCCGGTACCGACGAGTCGATCATCACCGGACGCGGACTCGTTCGCGGTCGGGCCGTGGCGGTCGTCGCGAACGAGTTCGGCTTCCTGGCCGGCTCGATCGGACGCGCGGCCGCCCAGCGGATCGTCTCGGCCGTCCGGCGGGCCACGAGCGAAGGGCTGCCAGTGCTGGCCACGACGGCGTCCGGCGGCACCCGCATGCAGGAGGGCACTTCCGCATTCGTGCTGATGATCGACATCTCGCGGGCGATCATGGACCACAAGGCGGCCGGGCTCCCCTACCTGGTGCACCTGCGCCACCCCACCACGGGTGGCGTCTTCGCGTCGTGGGGCTCACTGGGTCACATCACCGTGGCCGAGCCCGGCGCGCTGATCGGCTTCCTCGGACCGAAGGTCTTCGAGCTGCTGGAGAACCGGCCGTTCCCGCCCGGCATCCAGGTTAGTGAGAACCTCGCCAACCGCGGCATCATCGACGCCGTCGTGCTCGCCGAGGAGCTGCCGACCGTCGTGGATCGCGCACTGGGTCTGCTGATCGACCCGCCGTCGGAGTCGACGCGCGAGCGCCGCACGGGCGAGGTCACGCGGCGACGGACGGCGTGGGAGTCGATCGAGATCACTCGGGCTGCCGAACGCCCCGGCGTGCGCGAGGTGCTGCGCTACGGGAGCGACGCCACCGTGCGACTCCAGGGCACCGATGAGGGCGAGCGCGACACCGCGATGATCGTGGCGTTCGCCCGGCTCGACGGCGTGCCGTGCGTCGTCGTCGGCCAGGACCGCACCACGCAGACCAAGGCCTCGCCGATGGGACCGGCCGCGCTGCGTGAGGCACGCCGCGGCATGCGGCTCGCCAACGAGCTCCGCCTCCCACTCGTCTCGTTCATCGACACCCCCGGTGCCGATCTGTCGCCCGAGGCCGAACAGGGGGCGGTTGCCGGCGAGATCGCCCGCTGCATCAGCACGATGGCCACGATGTCTGTGCCCACCGTGTCGGTGCTGCTCGGCCAGGGCTGCGGCGGCGGTGCGCTCGCGTTGCTGCCCGCCGACGTCGTCGTCGCCGCCGAGAATGCCTGGCTGTCGCCGCTGCCGCCGGAGGGCGCGAGCGCCATCGTCCACGGCGACGTCGACCATGCGGCCGAGATGTCCGAGCAGCAGGGCGTGGGCGCACTCGACCTGTTCGAGAGCGGCACCGTGCACCATCTCGTCCCCGAGCCGGACGACGACACCCCCGAGACGTTCGCCCACGCGGTCGCCGCCGAGGTCGGGGCCAGGCTGCGGGATCTCTTATGACGCTGCTCGCGCTCGCCGGCCGGGCCCGCGACGTCGACGGAGTCGACCCGCTCAACGAGGCCAGCCGCCTCGCCCTCGACGCCGGACATGTCGGTCGCGTCCATATGGCGGTGAAGGAAGGGACGACGGTCGTCGCCGCTGCATTCGCCGACGGACTGGCCCCCGTGGAGCTCGTCGTCGACCCCGACCACCGGCGGCGCGGGCACGGCACTTCGCTCCTGACCCAGCTGCTCGCAGCTGGGGAGAGCCAGTTCTGGGCGCATGGCGACCTACCGGCGGCGCAGGCGCTGGCCGCCGCGAAGCACCTCGAGCCGGCCCGCACGTTGCTGGTGATGCGACTCGAGATGGACACCGCTCCCGAGCCGGAGCGGATTCCGGACGGGGTCGCCATCCGCGTCTTCGAGCCCGGCGACGTCGACGCCATCGTGCGGGTCAATGGGCGAGCGTTCGCGTCGCACCCCGAGCAGGGGGCGATGGATCGAGCCGACTTCGATGGCCGGGCGAGCAGCGACTGGTTCGACCCGGCCGGGCTGTTCGTGGCCGAACGCGACGGTGACGTCGTCGGCTTCCACTGGACGAAGGTCGAGCACGGCGTGGGTGAAGTCTACGTCGTGGGGGTCGACCCGTCCGAGCAGGGCAGCGGCCTCGGCACGGCACTCACCGCGAGGGGGCTGCGCCACCTGCACGAGTCAGGTTTGCGGACCGTCGACCTCTACGTCGAGGGTGACAACGACCCCGCGCTTGCCGTGTACCGACGCCTCGGCTTCACCGAGCACGCGCGAGACGTCCTTTACAGCGTCTAGGAGAGGCCGCGCTGGAGGGCGGCGGCTATGCGGCCGATGGCCGCGGGTGCGGATCGGCCGAGACCGCCCATGTTGCCGAAGGCGTGCACCAGGCCCTCCTCGCAGTGGTACTCGACCGGCACGCCGGCTTCACGCAGACGCTCGGCATAGGCCTCGCCCTCGTCGTGGAGCGGGTCGAAGCCGGCCGTGACGACAAAGGCCGGAGCAACACCGGCCGGGTCGTTGAGCAGCGGTGAGAGTCGCGGGTCGGTGAGTTCCTCGTCGCCGACGAGATAGGACTCGTCGGACAAGTCCATGCCCGCCCGGGTGAGATAGAAACCCTCAGCGAACGTCTCGCGGCTCTTGGTCGGCTGACCGAACTGGGTGACCGGGTAGAGCAGCAGCTGGAAAGCCGGCGCAGGCCCGCCATCACGGACGGCGCGCAGGGCCACGCCGGCCGACAGATTGCCGCCCGCGCTGTCGCCACCGACGGCGATGCGGGTGGGATCGACACCGATGCCGGCCGCGTGGGCGTTCACCCACGTCCATGCGGCCCAGGCGTCGTCGGGTGCGGCCGGGAACGGCGACTCGGGCGCGCGTCGGTAGTCGACCGAGATCACCCGAACTTGCGCCTTCTCCGCGAGGATGCGACATAGGGGATCGTGGCTGTCGAGGTCACCGTGCATGAAGCTGCCGCCGTGGATGTAGACGAGCGCCGGTGACCCACTGACGAGTCCGCGAGGCGTGTAGAACCGCAGGCCGATGGGTCCACCCGGACCGTCGATGGTGCGTTCGGTGACCGCTCCGATCGGATGGTTGCCGCCGGCCAAACGCGCCGAGGAGATGACCTGCTTGCGTGCCTTCGCGATCGGAAGGGTCTCCACCTGCGGGCCCTCGAGCTGGATGAGCCGCAACATCAGTTGCATGTCGACGTCGAGGGTCTTGCCGTCGACGACGACCGGTGCTCCGGCGAGCCGCCTGAGTACGGGACGAGGGAGCTTGAAGAGACTCCGAGCCGTCGTGTTGCGGACGCCGACGAGGACGCCTCCGATTCCGGTCATGGCGCGACCGTAGCGCACACCTGGGTGCTCAGATCCGCCCGTCTGGGCGTTCAAGCGCCGTTCACCTTCGTCTGCGAGCCTTGGCCCGTGGACACCCAGGACATGGCCGTCGCCGACGTCGAGGCACCCGACTCACCCGACGAGTTCGACGTCGACCCGCCGTTCGACCCGGCCGAGGGTTCCCTGCCCGACGACCGCTTCCTCGACCGCGAGCTGTCGTGGATCGCGTTCAACGCGCGGGTGCTCGAGCTCGCCCAGGACCTTGACATCCCGTTGCTCGAGCGGGTGCGCTTCATGGGCATCTTCGCGAGCAATCTCGACGAGTTCTTCATGGTGCGCATCGCCGGTCTCAAGCGCCGCATCGCCGCCGGTGTCGCCGTGCCGTCGGCCAGTGGGCTCAACCCGCGCGACGTGCTCGCCCGCAGCCTCGAGGTGAGCCACGAGCTCATGGTGGAGCATGCCGAGGGGTTCACCACGGATGTGGTGCCCGCGCTCGCCGCCGAGGGCATCTCGCTCCTGCGCTGGTCGGACCTGGACGAGGACGAGCGAGGGCACCTGAGCGAGATCTACCGCGAGCGCGTCTTCCCTGTGCTGACGCCCCTTGCGGTCGACCCGGCCCACCCGTTCCCCTACATCTCCGGCCTGTCACTCAACCTCGCGCTGATGATGCGCAACCCCGAAACGGGCAAGGACCACTTCGCCCGCGTGAAGGTCCCGCCGATCATCGACCGGTGGATGGAGGCCACGCCAGGTAGGTTCGTGCCGCTCGAAGATGTCATCGCCGCGCACCTCGACATGCTCTTCCCAGGGATGCGAGTCGTCGCCCACCACGCCTTCCGCGTCACCCGCAACGAGGACCTCGAGGTCGAGGAGGACGACGCCGAGAACCTGTTGAAGGCGCTTGAGCAGGAGCTGCTGCGCCGCCGGTTCGGCCCGCCCGTCCGGCTGGAAGTGGAGGAGTCGATCGACCCAGGCATCCTCGACCTGCTGGTCTCCGAGCTCGGCATCCGCCACGACGAGGTGTTTCGCCTGCGCGGCCCCCTCGACCTGCGCAGCCTCTCCCAGGTGGCCGAGCTGGACCGCCCCGAGCTGCACTTCGAGCCGTTCGTCGCCGGCACGCACGAGCACCTCGCCGAGGTCGAGACGGCGAGTCCGGCCGACCTGTTCGGCGCGCTCCGCAAGCGTGACGTCCTCGTCCACCACCCGTACGACTCCTTCGCCACGAGCGTCCAACGATTCATCGAGCAGGCCGCCGCCGACCCGCACGTGCTCGCCATCAAGCAGACGTTGTACCGCACGTCCGGCGACTCACCGATCATCGACTCGCTCGTCGACGCCGCCCGAGCCGGCAAACAGGTGCTGGTGCTCGTCGAGATCAAGGCCCGGTTCGACGAGCAGGCGAACATCCGGTGGGCCCGCAAGCTCGAGCGGGCCGGCTGCCACGTCGTGTACGGCCTCGTCGGGCTCAAGACGCACTGCAAGCTCGCGCTGGTGGTGCGCGACGAGCCCGACGGCCTGCGGCGATATGCCCACATCGGCACCGGCAATTACAACCCCCGGACGGCTCGCCAGTACGAGGACCTCGGATTGCTCACCGCCGACCCCGACATCGCGTCCGATCTCACCGACCTGTTCAACAACCTTTCGGGCTTCGCGCAGCAGACGTCGTCGTACCGGCAGCTGTTGGCCGCGCCGGTCGGGCTGCGCCCCGGACTGATGGAGCGCATCGACCGGGAGATCGAGCACCAACGCAGCGGACGAGGCGGCGAGCTTCGCTTCAAGCTCAACTCACTCGTCGACGAGGGCATCATCGACAAGCTGTACGAGGCCTCCCAGGCCGGGGTCCACGTCGACTTGGTCATTCGCGGCATCTGCTCGTTGCGGCCGGGTGTGCCGGGGCTAAGCGAGAACATCCGGGTGCGCTCTGTGCTCGGCCGATTCCTCGAGCACAGTCGCGTCTATTGGTTCGGTGGCGGCGGCACGCCCGAGGCATGGATCGGGTCGGCCGACCTGATGCACCGCAATCTCGACCGTCGCGTCGAGGTGCTCGTCCGGGTGCCGGCTGCCGAGCACGTCACCAGCCTGGGCGAGCTGCTCACATTGATGTCCGCCGATGACACGACGTCGTGGCGCCTCGGGTCGGATGCGACGTGGAAGCGCCATCTGGGCGAGACCGACGTGCAGACCGAGCTGATCCGGCGCGCGCGGGGCCGGCGAGCCCGCTAGCAGGTCGCGAAGAGCACCGGGCCGGTTCCGGTCATGAAGACATAGGTCTCGGGGTCGTGCGCGAACGACATTCGTACCGTCGACTCGTCGGCGACGGACGAGCGCAGCCGCAGGGTCTCGTCGATCGGCACATTGCGGCCGATGAACGGCCCGGTGGCGAGGCGGGCGCGCACCTGCGCCTGCTCAGACGCGACGACCGCGGACTTGAACGTCATCGCGAAGACGAGCCGCTGGGCCGAGAAGCCCGAGCCGCCGCGATCGACGATGGCGCGTCCGCTGAAGCGGTATGGCTGAAGGTCGCCGGCGCGGTCGATCGCAGCGCGCGCCTGCCGCTCGCGGTCGGCCCCGCTGACCGCGGTCGTCTGGCACGCCAGGGTGCCACCCTGCATGAGCACGCTGTCGCTGCCGGCGAGCGCCCTCGCGGTCTCGGCAGCTGCCGGACTCCCGGCCAGCGAACGTGCCCGCCCGTGGACGACGTCCAGCACCCGCGCCACCTGCGAGGTCCGATCGCTCAGGACGACCAGGCGTTGACGCGGCACCAAGGCGATGTTGACGAAGGTTTCAGGCAGGCCGGTCGGCTTGCTGGCCTTCCATCGCGGTCCGTCCTGCCTATATCCGGCGGCGCGCAGCTTGCTGCGTACGTCGTCGAAGGAGATCGACCGACCCAGCCGGACGACGGCGGCCGTGCCGTCGGGGTCCTGCCCGTACACCTCCCACCCCACGTCGGCCGGCGACCACCCCAGCAGGTCGTGCGTCTCGCCGACCTTGCCTCCGATCACCGACCGCGTGCTGAGATCGCGCCGGGCGGCGGCGGCGGAGAGCTTGTTCCGCTCGTCGGTGGTGTCGACCACGCCGAGGCCGAGGTGATCACGAATCCGGGACCAGTCGGTGAAGCCGACGACGGTGGTGTTCGCCGGTAGCGCGTCGAGCGCCGACGTCAGGGCCGGGCGGGTGTCTGGTTTCAGCGCGGCCGCCCACCATCCGCCACCCAGCGCCACGGCGATGACCAGCACCGACACGACAGATGCAGCAGCTCCGGCGGCGGGGAGACGCAACGAGGCCACCTCTCCTTCACCCACGGGACATCTGCAACATGGACAATACGCAGCATGGCACGTGAACAGCTGACGACGGCCGCAGGCGGAGTCGTCTGGCGACACCGCGCCAGCCCATCCTCCGAGCCCGGTGACAGCAGGCGCGTGGAGCTCCTCGTGGCGCATCGGCCGCGCTACGACGACTGGACCTTTCCCAAGGGCAAGCCCGAAACGGGCGAGGACCTCGCCGCGACCGCAGTGCGCGAGATCGCCGAGGAGACCGGTCTGCGCGTCCGGCTCAGCCACCCACTTCCCGACACCACGTACCGCATCGCAGGCGGGCGCAAGGTCGTCAGCTACTGGAGTGCCCGCACCATCGGCCCCGAGGAGAAGTTCAAGCCAAACGGGGAAGTCGACGAGATCCGCTGGGTGCGCACGGGCGAGGCCAGAAAGCTGCTGACGTACAAGCACGACGTCGAGCTTCTCGACGCGTTCGCCGAGCTGCGCGAGGACAAAGCCCACCGCACGCGGACCCTCATCGTCCTGCGGCATGCAAAGGCCAAGTCCAGGGACTCATGGTCCGGCGACGACCTCGACCGGCCACTCAACGGAGTGGGCACCAAGCAGGCCAAGACGCTCACGCCGCTGCTCAGCGCCTACGGGGTTCGTCGGGTCGTCAGCAGTCCCGCCGTGCGCTGCACCCAGACGATCGAGCCGTTCGCCCACGACATCAAGACGTTCCTCGAGATCGACGACCGGCTGTCCGAGGACACCCGCTTCGCCGACGTCAACCGCTCGGTCAGCGCCATGCTCGACCGCAAGAAGCCGGCGGTGCTGTGTACCCACCGGCCGACGCTGCCGTGGATCTTCGACGCGGTCGGCGCCGACACCGTCGACCTCAAGCCCGGCGAGGGTGTCGTCGTGCATCACCGCAGGGGTGTCGTGATGGCGGTCGAGCCGCTCGGCCGACCCAGCGCCTGACGTGGACGCCTCAGTGCTCGGGCTCGACCCGGGTGCGCAGGGCGAGCACGGCGACCGCCGCGCACAACGCGGCCAAAATGAGGAACGCCTCCCGGAACCCGCCTGACACATGGGCGAGAGCAGCTCCCCCGAACGGAGACAGCGCAGCAGCCAGCATGACGGGTGCTCCGAGTAGGCCGTTCAGCCTCCCGAAGTGCTCGATGCCCCAGCGGTCGGTGACCGCCGTCGCCTGGATCAACGTCAGCAAACCGCGGGCTACACCGGCGATCGCCGAGCCGATGAGAGCGAGCAGGAACGTCGACGCCGAGATCGCCAGGAAGACGGTGGATGCCGCCGCCAGCCCGAGGACGAAGGCGGCCCGGCCCGCGACCGACGACCACCGGTCCAGAGTTGAATAGCCGAGACGACCGGCCACCTGGCCAGCGCCGCCGACGGCCAGGGCGATGGCGGCCTGCCGGGTGGTGAGGCCCTGCTCGACGAGCATCGGGACGAGATTGATGACGGTGCCGTAGATGACGAAGGAACCGATCGTCATGACGACTGCCAGCACGATGAAAGGTGGCCTTCGGGTGATGGTGCTCGCGGTTCGGCCATCGGCCGCGTCCCGATGGGTGACGGCTTCCCAAGGGTGATCGAGTCCCCACCAGTGCATCGGAACCGTGACGACGGCGAGCACGACCGCCAAGGTCAGGTAAGTCGACCGCCAACCCATCGAGGTCTCCAGCCACGCGGCGAGCGGTGCGAACACCGTGCTGGCGAACCCTGCGACCAGGGTGAGCGCAGTCAGTGCGCCGAGACGTCGATGGCCACCCCACCTGGTCAACGCCGCGAAAGCCGGCGGGTAGAGCACGGCCGACATGGCGAAGCCGGCCACCACCCATGCCACCAGGAACATCGCTCGGGACGACGCCGTGGCGACCAGGATGACGGCCACCACGGCCACGACCGATCCCAGCGTCATGATCGAACGCGGGCCGCGAACATCCAGGCGGCGACCGACGACGATGCCGGACACCCCGGACACGATCAGACCGGTCGAGAACGCTGCGGTGAGAAAGACCGGGCTCCACCCGGTGTCGTCCGCCATCGGCTGGAGCTGGACGGCGAAGGCGTAGTATAGCACGCCCCAGCTCGTGATCTGGGTGACCGACAGCACCCAGAGGACACGCCGCAGCCCGGAACGACTCAGCGCCCCGGGCTGTTCGACGTGCTGACTCACCGGTCGGCGGGACGGCCGAGCGTCACGAGCTCCGGTCCGGCCGGGGCGGCGCAACAGCCGCCGCCCGACGCCTCGGCCTCGTCGAAGAGTCCTGCTCCGCCACACACGCCCGTCTCCGGGAGGGTCAGCTCGACCCGAGCGGCCGCCTCGTGATCGCCGTCGATCTCCGCGACGACCGAGCGAACCTGCTCGAAGCCCGTGAGCGCCAGGAACGACGGTGCACGGCCGTAGCTCTTCATGCCCACCACGAACAGACCGTGCTCCGGTTGCTCGAGCTCCTTGGCCCCGTGCGGGTAGACCGTGCCGCACGAGTGGACATTCGGGTCGATGAGTGGGGCCAGCACACGCGGCGAGGACAGGACCGGGTCGAGGTCGAGGCGGACCTCGCTCAGGATGGTCAGGTCCGGGCGGAACCCGGTGACGACGATGACCTCGTCGACATCGGTGACCTGCTGGCCGTCGGCGGCCGCCAGCGTGAGGCGTCCGTCCTCCTGCTGCTCGACGCCGGTGGTGCGGAACCGCGGCACCGTGGTGACGGTTGCTTCGGTGACCGCCTCGCGGGCCCGTGCGCCAAGGGCTCCGCGCTCGACGAGCTGATCGTTGTCGCCACCGCCGAAGGAATCGCCGCCGCGTGCACGACGTACCAGCCACGACACCCGGGTGCGATCCTCGTTCCGCGCGAGGGCGTTGAGCTCGATGAGGACGGTCTGGGCGGAGGCTCCGGTGCCGGCCACCGCGATGTGCTTTCCCGCGTATCGGGCTCGCACAGCGGGATCGCGGAAGTCGGGGATGCGGTAGCTGATCCGGTCGGCGTGCTCGGGCTCGCCGAGGGCCGGCAACCCGTCCGCACCGAGCGGGTTCGGCCCGGTCCAGGTGCCGGATGCGTCGATGACTGCACGGGCGAGGAGGCGCGTCGTGCCCTCCGGGCTCGCGAGATGGACGGCGAACGCCTCACGATCTCGTCCGGAGTCGACCAGGACGTCGCGACCGTCGCGGGCCACCCCGGTGACCCGGGTCGAGTACCGGACCGTGCCCAAGGCGTCGGCGAGCGGCTGCAGGTAGGAGTCGGCCCAGTCGCCGCCGGTCGGATACGAGTCGGGATCCGGCTCCGTCCATCCGCGCTCGACCAGGAGCTTGCGGGCAGCCGGATCGACGAGCTCGGACCAGGGCGAGAAGAGGCGGACGTGCGACCACTCGCGAACCGCTGCCCCTGCCTGCGCTCCCGCCTCGACGACGACGGCCTCGA
>NZ_JBOHDT010000202.1:0-22342 GCF_050700635.1 Aeromicrobium sp. | reverse complement strand
GCGATGGCAAAGCGCCGAGCGGCCAGGACATGGCCTGGCTGCGCGAGCTGATCGACTGGCAGTCCGAGACCGAGGACTCGGTCGACTTCCTCGACTCGCTGCGCTTCGAGATGAACAACGCCGGCGTCTACGCGTACACCCCGAGGGGCGACGTCATGCAGCTGCCCGCGGAGGCGACCCCGGTCGACTTCGCGTATGCCGTGCACACCGAGGTGGGTCACGCCTGCATCGGTGCCCGCGTGAACGGTCGCCTCGTCTCGCTGGAATCGGAGCTGAAGACCGGCGACGTCGTCGAGATCTTCACCTCCAAGGCGCCCAATGCGGGCCCGAGTCGCGACTGGCTCGAGTTCGTCAAGAGTCCGCGTGCGCGCAACAAGATCAAGCAGTGGTTCACCAAGGAGCGCCGCGAAGAGGCCATCGAGCGCGGACGTGACCTCATCGCCAGGCAGATGCGCAAGGAGAACCTGCCGCTGCACCGCCTGTTCAACCACGAGACGCTCGACGCAGTCGCGAAGGACCTCCACCTCGCCGACGTGTCCGCGCTCTACGCGGCCGTGGGGGAGGGCAACGTCGGTGCGCAGAACGTCGTCGAGCGGGTCATCGGCATCGCCGGCGGACGTGAGGGGGCCGAGGAGGACCTCGCCGAGGCGACGTCGATGCCCGGCGTCGGCCGTCGTCGGCCCACCTTCGGCGATGCCGGCGTGGTGGTCGAGGGTGTCGACGGCGACCTGTTGGTCAAGCTGGCCCGCTGTTGCACGCCGGTGCCAGGTGACGACATCCAGGGATTCGTCACGCGTGGGTCCGGCGTCTCGGTGCACCGCAGCGACTGCGTGAACCTCGCGGCCCTGCGGAACGAGCCCGAGCGGCTGGTCGCAGTGAACTGGGCGCCGACGGCCAAGAGCACGTTCCTGGTCGCCGTCCAGGTCGAGGCTCTCGACCGTCCGCGCCTGCTGAGCGACATCACCCGGGTCATCTCCGACCAGCACGTCAACATCTTGTCGGCTTCGCTGAACACCGGACGCGACCGCGTGGCGAAGTCGAAATTCACCTTCGAGATGGCCGACGCCAAGCACCTCGGCCACGTGCTCTCGGCCGTCCGCACCATCGACGGCGTCTTCGACGTCTACCGCCTCACCCAATAGCACCGCTCGCGAGAGAGAAGCGCGCCGCTCGCGAGTGAGAAGCGCACCGCTCGCGAGTGAGAAACTGTCTCGGTCTCCCATCACCCGTACCCCCAGGAACGAGGACGCGGTTCGATGCCGAGCAACTTGCCCAAATTCATCTCGTACGACGCGTCCGGCCCGAATAGACGCTGACGGTCCGCATTCTCCCAGCGCCACCCGTACAGGTCGGTGAGATGCGCGCGTCGTTCCTCGTCGTGGGCCCGGTCGCGACGGTCGGTGTGGAACTCCCGCCCGTCGTATTCCGAGCCCAAGAGGATCTCTGGGTACGCAAGATCGAGAAAGAAGCGAGACCCGTGATGGTCGACAACCTCGAACTGAAGGGTGGGCGCGGGAAATCCGGCGTCGTGGATGCGCAGGCGCTGCCAGCTCTCGCCCGGTGTCTGAGCCCGGCCGTCAACCAGCCCCGCCAATGATCGAGCCTGCACGATGCCGGGGTATCCCTTGAGTCTCGCAATGAACCGCCGAAGCTCGTAGAGGTCAATGAGGCCGGCTCGTACGAAGGCATCAGCAGCGGCAAGTGCATATGGCCGATAGAGCCGGCGCAGCAAGTCCGACGCCGTTCGTAGCGGGGTTGTTGCGTAGGTGCCATCAATCGAGGTGATGTCGCCGGCCTCGAGGATCGCCTGACGACAGCGTGCTCCGGGAACAGTGAGCCGCGTCGTGCTGTGTGGCACGACGAAGCTGGGCACCAAGAGGAAGCGGTCGCTGGGCTTGAAAGCGTCCACGCCGTGCAGCCAGGCTGCGGTCTCGTTGCAGGCGATGGCCCCTGGTGGGCGAACCAAGGAGATTGCCGCGAGACGTAAAGCACGCGAGTCCACTGAACGCGCGTCGATGTAGACACCCCGGAAGAGGCGACGAATGCTGCCAGTTACCACCAGGTGGCCGAGCTGCTTCGGGGACCAGCCGAATGCACGGGCGGTGATCGTCGTGAAGGGCTGTCCGTCGTGGATGAGGTCGTGCACCGGATCAGCGAACCGGCGCAGGCCGCCGGAGTCGACATAGTCGTCCACAGGTCGGGAAGTTCTCTCTCGTCACAGGAAAACTTCTCTCTCGCCGCCGGTGCATTTCTCTCTCGCGGCGGGGGAGTTTCTCTCTCGTGACCGGGGGGTGCGTGGGTCAGGAGTAGTCGGAGGACGCCTTTTGGGCCATGGCGAGGAACGACTCGCGGGAGGCGAGAGTCTCCTCGAGCTCGGCGACCTTCTTCTTGTCACCAGTGGACTGGGCTTTGGCGAGATCGGCGCGGAGGTCCTCGATGGCGCTCTCGAGCTTGGCGACCATGTCGTCGGCGCGAGCCGACTTCTCCGGGTCAGTGCGCTGCCACTCCTGCTCGCTCGCCGCGCGGACGGCCTGATCGACCTTGCGGAGCCGTCCTTCCATCTCCTTGACGCGACCGCGGGGGACCTTGCCGGCCGCCTCCCAGCGGTCGGCGATGTCGTGCCAGGCGCGACGGGCCGCCTCGAGGTCCTTGATCGGCAGCAGCTTCTCGGCCTCGACGAGGATCGCCTCCTTGACGACGGCGTTCTCCTCGTACTCCTTGTCGAGTGCGGCGTTCGCCTCGTCGCGGGCGGTGAAGAAGACGTCCTGAGCTGCCCGGAAGCGCTTCCAGAGCTTGTCCTCGACGTTACGTGGAGCTGAGCCGGCGGCCTTCCACCGCGACATGAGGTCGCGGTACTTTCCGGACGTCGGACCCCAGTCGGTCGAGGACGACAAGTCCTCAGCCTCGGCGATGAGCTTCTCCTTGACCGACTGCGCGGCTTCGCGCTGGGTGTTCTGCTCGGCGAAGTGTGCCTTGCGATGTCGGGTGTACGCGGTGCGCGCCGAGCTGAACCGGTGCCACAGCTCGTCGTCGGTCTTGCGGTCGAGGCGTGCCAACGACTTCCACTCGTCGAGCAACGCGCGCAGCTTGTCGGCGCCGCCGCGCCAGTCCGATCCGGCGGCGATCTTCTCGGCGTCGTCGGCGATGCGGGTCTTGGCGGTGAGGGCCTCGGCCGCCTTCACGGCGCGGGCGGCCTTGCGCTCCTCGCGCTGCTTCTCGATGACCGGTGCGAGGGCGTCGAGGCGCTTCAGCAGCGAGTCGAGGTCGCCGAGGGCCTGCGCGCCGCTGACCTGCTCACGCACAGTGGTGACGGCCTTCGCGGCGTCGTCCGGGCTGAGAGTGCCGCCGGTGAGTCGCTTCTCGAGGAGGTCGACCTCGACCTCGAGGCCCTCGTACCGAATGACGTACAACGCCATGGCTTCCTGGGGATCGCCACCCGGCCACTGGCCTATGACGCGCTCACCGTCGGCGGTGCGGACGTAGACCGTTCCGTCGGCGTCGACACGGCCCCACGGGTGCTCGGCGGCGGAAGTCATGCCCATCAGTCTAGGAGGCTCGTCATTTCTGGGACGACGGGGACGTTCGGAGGGCAGGGCGCTCTCGCGTACCCTGTCGGTCGTGCTCCTCACCTCCTTCCCGGCCGGTCCGCTGCAGGCCAACTGCTACGTGGTCTCGCGCGCACCGGGCACCGGATGCGTGCTCGTCGACCCGGGAATGGACGCCATGGACGGCGTGCACGCGGTGGTGCGCGAGCACAACCTGACGCCGGCGGCGGTGCTCGTCACGCACGGTCACTTCGACCACATGTGGTGCGTGCAGGACGTCGTCCGCGAGTACGGGTGCGAGGTGTGGATCCACCCCGCCGACCGGCACCTCCTCTCTGACCCGATGGCCGCCATCTCGGGCGAGTCGGCAGCGATGCTCCGCATGC
This sequence comes from Aeromicrobium sp., assembly GCF_050700635.1. Taxonomy (GTDB): domain Bacteria; phylum Actinomycetota; class Actinomycetes; order Propionibacteriales; family Nocardioidaceae; genus Aeromicrobium. The sequence goes on along the minus strand of NZ_JBOHDT010000202.1, from coordinate 18,411 downwards.
AGCTCGGCATGACCGACGTTCCCGAGTTCGCCGAACCCGGCGACGTCCGCGACGCCGTCGACGGCGCCGCCATCGAGGTCGACGGGCTCACGTTCACCGTCGACCACGTCCCCGGCCACACCCCGGGAACGGTCGTCTATCGCATCGCTTACGACGGGACGGAAGACGTCTCCGAGCTGATGTTCTCCGGCGACTTCCTGTTCGCCGGCTCGATCGGCCGCACCGACCTCACCGGCGGATCGCACCCGCAGATGCTCGACAGCCTCCGCGACCGCGTCCTGCCGCTCGCCGACGACGTCGTCGTGCTGCCCGGCCACGGCCCGCAGACGTCTATCGGCCGTGAGCGCGCGACCAATCCCTTTCTCGCGGAGCTCACGACATGACGAAGCTGAGCGGGTTCCCCGAGCTGCTGCCGGCGGAACGTCACGTCGAGCTGCACGTGCTCGACCACCTGCGTCGGGTCTTCGAGCTGCACGGCTTCGCCAACGTCGAGACACGTGCGGTCGAGACCACCGACACCCTGCTGCGCAAGGGTGAGATCGACAACGAGGTCTACGTGCTGCGGCGTCTGCAGGCCGAGGATCAGGAGAGCGACGTCGGGCTCGGCCTGCACTACGACCTCACCGTCCCGTTCGCGCGGTACGTGCTGGAGAACGCCGGCCGACTCGAGTTCCCGTTCCGGCGCTATCAGATCCAGAAGGTCTGGCGGGGCGAGCGCCCCCAGCAGGGTCGGTTCCGCGAGTTCACCCAGGCAGACATCGACGTCGTCGCCAAGGACGAGCTGGCGTTCCACTTCGACGTCGAGATCGCCCAGGTCATGGCCGAGGCGCTCGGCGATCTGCCAGTGCCGCACCTCACGCTCCAGGTCAGCAACCGCAAGATCCTGGAAGGCTTCTACCTCGGCCTCGGCGTCGCCGACCCGCCGGCGGTCATGCAGGTCATCGACAAGCTCGACAAGCTGTCGACGGACGCCGTTGCGCTCCAGCTCACCGATCTGGGGCTCACCGGGTTCCAGGCGGCCGAATGCGTCAACTTGGCCCAGATCTCGACCGCTGACACCTCGTTCGTCGAGCGCGTCCGCGCGATGGGCGTCTCCCACGAGCTGCTCGACGCCGGGCTCGACGAGCTGGCCCAGGTGGTGGGCGCGGCTCACTCGACCGAAGGCGTCACCGTGGTCGCCGACCTGCGCATCGCCCGCGGACTCGACTACTACACGGGCACCGTCTTCGAGACACGGATGGCCGGCTACGAGCAGCTCGGGTCCATCTGCTCGGGCGGACGCTACGACCGGCTCGCGACCGACGGGCGCAGCACCTACCCGGGCGTTGGCATCTCCCTGGGCGTCTCGCGGCTGATCATCCCGCTGCTGGCCGACGGGCTCACGAGCGACCGATCGGTGCCGTCATCCGTCCTCGTTGCACTCGTCGACGAGGACTCGCGCTCCGAGAGCGCCGACGTGGCCTCCCGTCTTCGGGCTCGTGGCATCCCCACCGAGGTCGCAGCGAGCGCCCAGAAGTTCGGCAAGCAGATCCGTTACGCCGAGCGACGCGGCATCCCCTACGTCTGGTTCCCGGGGGAGTCCCACGAGGTGAAGGACATTCGTTCCGGCGAGCAGGTCGGCGCCGACCCGGACGCATGGAACCCCCCGGCCGACGACCTGAAGCCCCAAATCAAGGAGCAGCACCTGTGATCCGCACCCACGACGCCGGAAGCCTGCGCGCCGAGAACGTCGGCGACCGGGTCACCCTCGCCGGATGGGTGGCGCGTCGACGCGACCACGGCGGGGTCGCCTTCATCGACCTGCGCGAGGCCTCCGGCGTCGTCCAGGTGGTGGTGCGCGAGGAGGTCGCCCACCAGCTGCGCTCGGAGTTCTGCCTGAAGGTCACTGGCACCGTCGAGAAGCGTCCCGACGGCAACGAGAATCCCGGCATCCCGACCGGCGACGTCGAGGTGATCGCCGACGACGTCGAGATCCTCAGCGCGGCGGCCGCTCTGCCGTTCCCCATCGACGATCACCTTGACGTGGGCGAGGAGGCGCGGCTCAAGCACCGTTACCTCGACCTGCGTCGCACCGAGCCGGCTGCGGCCATCCGGCTGCGCAGCCGGGTCAACCGGGCCGCCCGGGACGTGCTCGATGCGCACGACTTCGTCGAGATCGAGACGCCGACCCTCACCCGGTCGACGCCTGAGGGTGCCCGTGACTTCCTCGTGCCGGCCCGGCTGCGTCCGGGCAGCTGGTACGCCCTGCCGCAGAGTCCGCAGCTGTTCAAGCAGCTGCTCATGGTCGCCGGGATGGAGCGGTACTACCAGATCGCGCGCTGCTACCGCGACGAGGACTTCCGCGCCGACCGCCAGCCGGAGTTCACCCAGCTCGACGTCGAGATGAGCTTCGTCGAGCAGGACGACGTCCTTGTCCTGAGCGAGGAGATCGTCGCAGCGCTGTGGCGGCTCATCGACGTCGAGATCCCCACACCCTTCGAGCGCCTGACGTACGCCGAAGCCATGCGACGCTTCGGCACCGACAAGCCGGACCTGCGCATGGGTCAGGAGCTCGTCGAGTGCACCGAGTACTTCGAGAACACGCCGTTCCGCGTGTTCCAGGCCGACTACGTCGGGGCCGTCGTGATGCCCGGCGGCGCCTCCCAGCCGCGCCGGCAGCTCGACGCATGGCAAGAGTGGGCCAAGCAGCGCGGGGCCAAGGGTCTCGCGTACGTGCTCGTGCAGGACGACGGCGAGCTCGGCGGACCGGTGGCGAAGAACCTCACCGATGACGAGCGCTCCGGCCTGGCCGCCCATGTCGGCGCGCAGCCTGGCGACTGCGTCTTCTTCGGCGCCGGCGCGGTCAAGTCGACGCGCGCGCTGCTCGGCGCCGCCCGGCTCGAGATCGGCCGCCGCTGCGACCTGATCGACGAGTCCGCCTGGAGCTTCCTCTGGGTGGTCGACGCCCCGCTGTTCGAGCCCGCCTCGGAGGCGGCCGCCGCCGGGGAGGTCGCCGTGGGAACCGGCGCTTGGACGGCAGTGCACCATGCGTTCACGTCACCGAAGGATCTCGACACGTTCGACACCGATCCCGGCAACGCGCTGGCCTGGGCCTACGACATCGTGTGCAACGGCAACGAGATCGGTGGCGGCTCCATCCGTATCCATCGCGAGGACGTGCAGAAGCGGGTGTTCGCGATCATGGGCCTCGGCGAGGAGGAGGCCCAGGAGAAGTTTGGCTTCCTGCTCGACGCGTTCAAGTACGGCGCCCCGCCGCACGGCGGTATTGCGTTCGGCTGGGACCGCATCTGCGCCCTGCTGAGCGGCGCCGACTCGATCCGCGAGGTCATCGCGTTTCCAAAGTCCGGCGGCGGCTACGACCCGCTCACGGCGGCACCGGCCCCGATCACGCCGGAGCAGCGCAAGGAGGCCGGCGTCGACCCGGTGGCCGAACGGCCGGCGGCGGGTTCGGACGCACCGGCCGCGAACGAGTAGCCACGGCTCAGACGCCGACAGCTCGGGCGGAGTCCACGGCAGTCAGAAGCTGCTCGATATCGGCTGCAGTCGTGCGATGGCTGATCACGCACGCGCGTAGCGCCGAGTGCCGGCCCACGCGCACGGGGCTGATCCAAGCCTGGCCACCTGCCACGACGCGCGCCGCGAGTCCGCTGTGGTGCTGCCAGGCCTCGTCGGCCGGAAGGTCATCGGCCGCCTGGTCGGCGAAGCACACCACCGGGAGCGGCGTGTCGTTGACGATTCGCCAACCGGCCGCAAGGAGCTGCTGCCGTATGAGCTCGGCGAGAGCCACGTCGTGGTCGATCTGTTCCGCGTAGCCGCCCTGGCCGGCCACCGCCAGGCTCAGGAAAAACTTCAGCCCGATGAACCGCCGGGACCACTGCTGGCTGGACGTGTACGGGTCGACGGCGCCGAAGACCTCGTCCGGCATGTATGAGGTCGTGACTCGGAAGGTCTCGGCAAGGCCGTCCCGGTCGGTGCACAGCAGGGCGCCGGCGCCCATCGGAACCGACAGCCACTTGTGGGCATCGATGGTGACCGAGTCCGCCCGCTCGATTCCGGCCAGAGCCGGGGCGAGCCGGTCCGAGAGCGCGGCCGCGCCACCGTACGCCGCGTCCACGTGGAATCGCAGGTCAAGCTCGGTGCACATCTCGGCGAGCTCCGGCAACGGGTCGATCACACCCGCTCCCGTTGTGCCTGCCGTGCCGATGACGAGGAACGGCAACCGACCGGCCTGACGATCCGATGTGATCAGGTCGCGCAGGCGGGTGAGATCCATCCGGAGGTCTGGTTGGACCGGGACCAGCCGCACGGCGTCGCGCCCGAGGCCGGTGGCATGGGCGATCTTCAGCCAGGCCAGATGCGACTCGGCCGAGGCGTACAACACCGGCTCGCCTCGCAGTGCCCGGACACCGGATGTGCCGTACTCCGGGAACGTCCTCGTCAACGCGAGCAGCACCCCGGTCATGTTCGCTTCCGCACCACCGGAGGTGAAGGAGCCCGCCACCTCGTCGGGCGGGTACCCGAGACGCTGCCCGAGAAAACGCACCAGGTGTGCCTCGATCTCCACGGCCGCGGGTGCATGCGACCACGCCGCCAGCTGAGGGTTGACGGCGGCCGCGAGGGTGTCACCGACGACGCCCATCAGCGTCGGCGTCGGGTTGAACAACCCGAAGTAGCGCGGGTCGGTGGTGTGCACGGTGCCGTCGTCGAGTAGCGCCACCACATCGTCGATGACGGTGCCGGGCTGGACCGGGACCTCGAACCGGTAGGCGCCGATCGTCGTGCGCAGCTGCTCCAGGTCGACCGGTCTGCTCACGGGCCGTCGACCCGCCAGCAGGCGCTGTCGCTCGAGCACACCGGCCACGTGCGCCCACACGTCCGCCGTGGCGCGCTCGGCGGGATCGAAGGATCCGCGACCAGTGGGGAACGCCGAGTCGTCGGTGAATGTGTCCTGACCTGCGCCGTCGATGCTCATGAGCGTCAGTCTCCACGACCGCTCCGGCGCCTCACAGGGGAGCCATGGACAGCGAGCACCGACTTCCTGACATGTCTGTCCGTCGCCGCGTCACCTAAGGGAACTAGGGTCGAACCATGAGCACTGACGGGCTGTTCGACCTCCCGGACGCGCCTGTGCCCCCACCCACGACGCGGCCCGCCGGAGGCAGCCTCGCGGGCAATGACCACGCCTCCGCACCGCTGGCCGTGCGCATGAGGCCCCGCACGCTCGACGAGCTCGTGGGCCAGGAGCACCTGCTCGCACCGGGGTCGCCGTTGCGGCAGGTCATTGACGGCGACCAACCGCTCACGCTGCTGCTGTGGGGTCCTCCTGGCACCGGCAAGACCACGATCGCGTCGCTCATCAGCCGGCACACGAATCGCCGGTTCGTCGAGATCTCCGCGGTCTCTGCCGGCGTCAAGGAGGTGCGTGACGTCATCGCGGGCGCCCGCCGGGCGTTGGCACAGAGCGGCGTCGAGACGGTGCTGTTCGTCGACGAGGTGCACCGGTTCAGCAAGACCCAGCAGGACGCCCTGCTGCCAGGCGTCGAGAACCGCTGGGTCTCGCTCGTCGGCGCCAGCACGGAGAACCCGCACTTCAGCGTCATCTCGCCGCTGCTGAGCCGATCGCTGCTGCTCACGCTGGGGTCGCTCTCCGACGACGACGTCGCCGTGCTGCTCGATCGCGCGCTCACGGAGGAGCGCGGGTTGGGTGGCGAGGTCACGCTCACGCCCGCGGCGACGGACCATCTGGTGCGGCTGGCCGGAGGAGACGGACGCCGGGTGCTCACCTATCTCGAGGCGGCGGCCGGTGCTGCGCTGGCTCAGGACCGTCACGAAGTCACCGTCGAGGACGCGGCCCTCGCGGTCGACCGGGCGGCCGTCCGCTACGACCGGCAGGGCGATCAGCACTACGACGTCATCAGTGCCTTCATCAAGTCGATCCGTGGCTCGGACGTTGACGCGGGGCTGCATTACCTGGCCCGCATGATCGAGGCGGGGGAGGACCCGCGCTTCATCGCACGACGGCTGATGATCCTGGCCAGCGAGGACATCGGGCTGGCCGACCCGACAGCGTTGCCCACTGCTGTCGCTGCTGCTCAGGCAGTCGCCCTGATCGGATTCCCGGAAGCCAGGCTCACGCTCGCGCAGGCGGTCATCGCGCTCGCCACCGCACCGAAGTCGAACGCGGTCACTCGGGCCATCGATGCGGCCGAGGCCGACGTCCGGGCCGGCAAGGCCGGTGCGGTGCCGCCCGCCCTTCGGGATGCCCACTACTCCGGGGCCAAGAAGCTCGGACACGGACACGACTACCTGTACTCCCACAGCGACCCTCGTGGCGTGGTCGGTCAGCAGTACGCACCCGACGACGTCGACGGTGCCGTCTACTACCAACCGGGCGAGCACGGTGCCGAGGCGGCGATCGCCGAACGGCTCGATCGCATCCGGGCGATCCTCGCTGATCACGCACGGCCAGACGATCCGGCCGTTCACGGCTAGTAACCTCATACCGTGCCCACCGATCTCGTCCTGCTCGTCGTCACGTCCCTGTTCGCGTTGATGGCGCTGGTGGCCGCCATCGTGACGATCCGCTCGGCTCGCCGGACCACTGAGGTCGAGAGCGCCGTGCGAGAGTCCGCCGCGCCTGCCGTGGCTCCCGAACGCCTTCCGCGCCAGGCCGTCCTGGTGCCAATCGACGACGATGATGTCGTCCAGGAGCTGGTTCCGCGCCGGGTCGAAGGTCGAGTCGTGGTGCCCCCCTCGGGTCAGCAGGTCGTCAACGCCGCGATGAGTCGCCCGCACGTTCGGCTGGCGATCCTCGCCCACGGGATCACGTACGCCCTGCGTCCCGAGAGTCGCGACCGCATCACGGCGCTGATGCGTCGTGAGTTCCGCCGCCGCCGCCGCGAACGGCTGTCGGCAGGGCGTCGAGCCGTCCGCACCGCGCGCCCGGCGTCGGCGGACTCATGGATGGGGGAGTCGTGGATCGGCGAGCTCCCCGCCCAATCACACTCGGCCCAGTCACACTCGTCGACGAGGGTGGACTCATGAGGGGCCGCACCGTCTGGTTCGTCGCCGGAACCGCCGCGGGCGTCTACGCCACCGCCAAGGCGCGGCGGGCTGCCTACCGGTTGTCGATGCCCGGCCTCGTCGACCAGGCCGCGGCCCTCGGGCTCGGCTGGCGGGAGTTCTCCGGCGAGCTGCGCGACGGGATGACCCGGTACGAGCACGAGATCGCCGTCCGCCTCGACGCCGCCCCGATCACACCGACAGCATCGACCGAGAGTGACGTCCCTGATGGAGACCGCTGAGATCCGCCGGCGCTTTCTCGCGCACTTCGAGGACGCCGGCCACACGGTCGTGCCATCGGCTCCGCTGCTGTTCGACGACCCCAACCTGTTGTTCGTCAACGCCGGCATGGTGCCGTTCAAGCCCTACTTCCTGCAGCAGGAGACGCCCCCGTTCGACCGTGCGGTGAGCGTCCAGAAGTGCGTGCGCACCCTCGACATCGAGGAGGTCGGCAAGACCACGCGACACGGCACGTTCTTCCAGATGAGCGGCAACTTCTCCTTCGGCGACTACTTCAAGGAAGGCGCGATCGAGCACGCCTGGAACCTCGTCACCGGGTCGCTCGACGACGGCGGCTACGGGTTCGAGCCGGACTCGGTGTGGGTCACTGTGCTCGAAGGAGACGACGAGGCGCGGGAGATCTGGAAGCGGGTCGTCGGTCTGCCCGACGAGCGCATCCAGAGCCGCGGACTGCTCGACAACTACTGGCACATGGGCGTCCCCGGTCCCGGTGGCCCGTGCAGCGAGATCTACATCGACCGCGGTGCGGAGTTCGGCCCCGACGGCGGGCCGATCGTCGACGAGGACCGCTTCCTGGAGATCTGGAACCTCGTGTTCATGCAGGAGGAGATCACCAACGTCCGCGCCAAGGACGACTTCGACCTCGTCGCGCCACTGCCCAGCAAGAACATCGACACGGGCATGGGTCTGGAGCGCGTCGCGTACCTGATGCAGGACAAGCACAACCTGTACGACATCGACGAGGTCTTCCCGGTCATCGAGCGGGCATCGGAGCTCAGCGGTCGTCGATACGGTGCCGATCACGGCGACGACGTGCGCTTCCGCGTGGTCGCCGACCATGTCCGCAGCGCCCTGATGCTCATCGGCGACGGCGTCACCCCCGGCAACGAGTCCCGGGGCTACGTCCTGCGACGGCTGCTGCGTCGCGCGGTCCGCTCGATGCGGCTGCTCGGCTTCGACGACCCGGCTCTGCCCGAGCTGCTGCCGGTGAGCCTCGATCGCATGAAGGCGTCCTACCCGGAGCTGGAGCGCGACTTCGCCCGCATCTCGCAGGTCGCGTACGCCGAGGAGGAGGCGTTCCGCCAGACCCTCGACAAGGGCACCCAGATCTTCGACCTCGCCGCGGCGAGCACTCTGCAGCACGGCGGCACCGAGGTATCGGCGGATCGGGCCTTCGCCCTGCACGACACGTACGGGTTCCCGATCGACCTGACGCTGGAGATGGCCTCCGAGCAGGGGCTCAGCGTCGACGAGGACGGCTTCCGTGCCTTGATGGCCGAGCAACGGGCCCGGGCGAAGGCCGACGCGAAGTCCAAGAAGGGCCACCACGCCGACACCACCGTCTACCGGGCGACGCTCGACACCCACGGACCCACCGACTGGCAGGCGTACACGACGTTGACCACCGAGTCGCGCGTGCTGGGACTGCTTGCCGAGGGCGCGGCGACGCCCGTTCTCACCGCCGGCACGATCGGCGAGGTGGTGCTCGACCGCACACCCTTCTACGCCGAGTCCGGCGGCCAAAACGCCGACGCCGGCGCGATCACCTGGGACGGTGGCAGCGCCGAGGTGCTCGACGTCCAGCGTCCGGTTCGCGGCCTCGTCGTCCACCAGGTCCGAGTGCTCGAAGGCGAGCTCACGCTCGACGCTGGCGTAGAAGCCCAGGTCGATCCCGAGTGGCGCCTCGGAGCCCGCCAGGCGCACTCCGGCACGCACGTCGTCCACGCCGCGCTGCGCGAGGTGCTGGGCCCCACCGCCCTGCAGTCGGGGTCGTACAACCGACCGGGATACCTGCGGCTCGACTTCGGCTGGACCGGAGGCTTGTCGCCCGAGCAGTTCCACGACGTCGAGGAGGTGTCCAACCGGGCACTCCGCGAGGACCTCCCCGTCTCGGCCGCCGTCATGCCACTCGACCGTGCCAAGGAGATCGGCGCGCTGGCCCTGTTCGGCGAGACGTACGGCGAGGACGTCCGCGTGGTCGAGATCGGCGGTCCGTGGTCACGCGAGCTGTGCGGCGGCACGCACGTCGAACGCTCGTCGCAGATCGGCACCGTCGTTCTCACCTCCGACAGCTCGGTGGGCGCGGGCAACCGGCGCATCGAGGCCGTCGTGGGCCTCGAGGGCTTCCGTTACCTCGCGCGGGAGCGCGACCTCGTCCACCAGCTCAGCACCATGCTGAAGGCCAGTCCCACCGACGTCCCAGCCCAGGTCCAGAAGCTCGTCGACCGCCTGCGCACCACCGAGAAGGAGCTGGAGCGACTCAGGTCGGCCGAGCTCGTCGGCGCGGCCGCCGACCTCGCCGACCAGGCCGTCGATGTCGATGGCGTCGCGTTCGTGGGCCACCGGGCCGAAGGAGTCGGCGGTGCGGACGTCCGCTCGATCGCGCTCGATGTCCGCGGACGTCTGAAGGACCGGCCGGCCGTGGTCGTGGTCATCGGCACCGGGGGAGGCAAGCCGTCAGCGGTGGTGGCCGTCAACCAGGCGGCCCAGGACTTGGGCATAGCCGCGAATGAATTGATCATGCTGGTCGGACAGCATCTCGGCGGACGCGGAGGCGGCAAGGCCGACATCGCCCAGGGCGGTGGCACCGACATCGATGGCATCGAGGCGGCCCTCACGGCCGTACAGGCCCGACTCGCGGCCGGATCGCGCTGACCGTGCGACGCGGTCGTCGGGTGGGTGTCGACGTGGGCGACGTTCGCATCGGCGTCGCCGTGAGCGACCCCGAGGGTCTGCTCGCCACGCCGCTGGAGACCGTTTCCGCAGGTCCGGACGCCTTCGCGCGACTTGCGGCCATCGTCGCCGAGCTCGAGGCGCTCGAGTGCGTCGTGGGCCTTCCGTTGTCGCTGTCGGGTCGGGAGGGCCCGGCGGCCGCCAAGATCCGAGCGTTCGCAACCGGCTTGCGCGACGCCATCGTCCCCGTGCCCGTTCGGCTGTTCGACGAACGCATGTCTACGATGACTGCGGACGGTCAGCTGAGAGCGAGCGGCCGGTCCGGCGCCGGCAAGCGCGAGATCATCGATCAGGCTGCGGCCACCGTGATCCTCCAGGCAGCCCTGGACGCCGAGCGCACGCGCGGGACCGCCCCGGGCGAGATCTGGTGAGGACGGGATGAGCCACAGCGGAACCGACACGAGGACAGGTGGCGGTGGATCACGCCGTGGTCCCTCGGGTCGACGCAGGGCGGTCCGCCGCGGTCCATCCCGCGCTCGTCGCCTGCTCCGCACGTTCGTGCTGCTGCTCGTCCTGGCGGCGGTGGTGTTCGGGTTCACGAAGGTCGCGGCGATGTTCGGCGGTCCTGCCGACTACAGCGGACAAGGAACCGGCAAGGTGGTCGTCGAGGTGGCGAACGGCGCGAACGGACAGCAGATCGCCAACGTCCTGAAGGAGGCTGGTGTGGTCAAGAGCGCGGAGGCGTTCTACCAGGTGTCCTTGAACGACCCCCGGGCCCAGTCCATCCAGTTCGGCTTCTACCAGCTCCGCAAGAAGATGTCTGCCAAGGCCGCGCTCGACGCGTTGGTGGACAAGAAGAACCGTGTCGAGGGACGGGTCACCATCCCCGAGGGCGCGCGGATCGACGACATTGTCCCGCTCATTGCCAAGGGCAGCGAGATCTCCGAGAAGGACGTTTCTTCCGCCTTGAAGAAGCCGAATGAGCTCGGCCTCCCGCAGGACGCTGAGTCCAATCCTGAGGGCTATCTGTTCCCGGCCACGTACATCGTGCAGCCAGGCATGTCCGCGAAGGATCTTCTCCGGCAGATGGTCGCGAAGACGATCGACGTCTCGAAGTCCCTCGACGTCAACAGCCGTGCCCAGGAGCTCGGGCTCAGCGGCGCCGAGGTACTGACCGTGGCCAGTCTCTTGGAACGAGAGGCCCAGAAGGACGAAGACTTCCCCAAGGTGGCACGGGTCCTCTACAACCGGATCAAGGCGGACCAGCCGCTTCAGCTCGACTCGACCGTCGCCTACGTCAGCAAGCGTGAGGGCGACGTCTTCACCACGCCCGAGGAGCGCGACAACCCGTCGGCGTACAACACATACAAGAACGTCGGCCTGCCTCCGGGTCCGATCGGTTCGCCGGGGGAGAAGACCATCGAGGCGGCGCTCGAGCCGGCTGAGGGCTCGTGGACGTACTTCGTCACGGTGAACCTCGAGACCGGTGAGACGGTCTACTCAGAGAACATGAAGGAGCACAACAAGGCGGTCGCGCAGCTGCAGGAGTACTGCAAGGGCACGGACCTCTGCTGATGCCCGCAGGTGTCAAGCACTGTGCCGTCCTCGGCTCGCCGATCGCCCACTCGCTGTCGCCCGTCATGCACCGTGTCGCGTACGCCGAGCTCGGGCTCGACTGGAGCTACGAGGCGGTCGAGGTCGACGAGTCCGGCCTGGCGACCTTTCTCGCGGGGCTCGACGCCGACTGGCGCGGCCTCTCGCTGACGATGCCGCTCAAGCGCGTCGCGCTGGACCTGGTGGATCGGTGCAGCGAGGTGGCCACGGCCGTGGGCGCCGTGAACACGATCGTCCTCGGACCGGACGAGGGCCGAGGAACCGGCGACAACACCGACGTCCCCGGCGCCCTCGCCGCACTACGTGAGCATGGCCTCGATGATCTTCGCACCGCACGCATCATCGGCGGCGGGGCGACCGCGACGTCCATCGGCCACGCTCTGGCCACTGCGGGCGTGACCGATCTCGAGATCGTCGTCCGTGAGGTCTCCAAGGCGAGTGCGACCGCTGAGGCGGCACGCGCGGCCGGTGCGCACGTGGCGGTGCAGTCGCTCGAGGAGCCGTTCCTCGAGAAGGTCGACATCGTGGTGTCGACCGTCCCGGGCGAAGCGGTCCGATCCCGGTTACAGGAGCTGGTCCGATCGGCGCGGGCCGTCTTCGACGTCGCCTACGAACCGTGGCCCGGTCCGATCGTCACGGCGGCCGAACAAGGTGGACTGCCCGCCGTCTCCGGGCTCGACCTGCTCGCGCATCAAGCCGCCCTCCAGGTGCAGCTGATGACCGGCAGCAGCATCGAACCAGACCTGTTGCGCAAGTCCGCACTGGCTTCCCTTTTGCCGTGATCATCGCGATCGCCGCTGCCCTGGCGGCCCTCGTCGGGGCGGCCGGTCCGCTCGTCCTCGCGCGGCTGCCGGAGCCGCCCGAACCCGACGACGACAAGCTGGCCTACGTGACGCTCGCGGGGGTGCCGTACCTTTCCCTGTGGTTCGCCGGCGCAGCGGCCGCGATGGCCGGCCTGGCCGCCTGGAAGGTACCCACCGAGCTTGTTCCGGTCTGGGTGCTGTTCGCCGGCGTCGGCACCTGGCTCGCCTACGTCGACTGGCGGACTCGCTTGCTGCCGTTCCTGCTCGTCGCCCCGATGTACGTCGCGACGCTGGCGCTCGTGGCGCTCGGGGCGTTCCTGCTGGATGACTGGAGCGTTCTGGCCAAGGGACTCATCGGCAACGTGGCAGTGTTCGCCGTGTTCTGGCTGATCTACCAGCTCGGCCAGCTCTTCGACGGGGGCGCATTCGGCTACGGCGACGTGCGACTGTCAGGCGTCGTCGGGCTGGCACTCGGGGCACTGGGTGCCGCCGAGACGCTGACCGGCACCTACGGGGGGTTCGTGCTCGGCGCCGTGGGCGGGCTGGCGTTCTCCAGACTGGGCTGGGTGGACAGCAAGGGCTTCGCCTTCGGGCCCTACCTGGTGGTCGGCGCGATCATCGGTGCGGCCTGGGGTGCTTCCCTCTGGCCCATGTGACGGCGTGGGAGAATCGACGACATGCTCCGTTGGCTGACCGCCGGTGAATCACACGGCCCCGCACTCGTCGCCGTCCTCGAAGGACTGCCGGCGGGTGTGCAGGTGACCAGCAAGGACATCCAGGCAGCGCTCGCCCGCCGACGCCTCGGCTACGGACGCGGCGCGCGCATGAGCTTCGAGGCCGACGAGCTCGAGATCGTCGGCGGCATCCGTCACGGCTCCACCCTCGGCAGCCCGATCGCCCTGCGCATCGGCAACAGCGAGTGGCCCAAGTGGGAGCAGGTCATGGCGGCCGACCCGGTCGACGCCGACACGCTGGCCGGACTCAAGAGAGGCGCTCCGCTCACTCGCCCGCGGCCGGGCCACGCCGATCTCGTCGGCATGCAGAAGTACGGATTCGACGAGGCCCGCCCGGTGCTCGAGCGAGCCAGCGCCCGCGAGACGGCCGCGCGCGTCGCCCTCGGCGAGATCGCCGCGCAGTTCGTGGAGCAGACCACCGGAGCCACCCTCGTGTCGCACGTTGTGGGGCTCGGCAGCGTTCGCGCTCCGGCGGGTGTGGTGCCCCTGCGCAGCGACCTCGAGGCGCTCGACGCCGATCCGGTGCGGTGCTTCGACCCCGACACCAGTGCGGCGATGGTCGCCGAGATCGACGCCGCCCACAAGGACGGCGACACCCTCGGCGGGGTCGTCGAGGTCGTCGTCGACGGCCTCCCGCCCGGCCTCGGCTCGCACACCCACTGGGACCGCCGTCTCGACTCCCGGCTCGCCGGAGCACTCATGGGCATCCAGGCCATCAAGGGCGTCGAGGTCGGTGACGGCTTCGAGCTCGCCCGTACCCGAGGCTCGCTCGCGCACGACGAGATCGTTCCCACGGACTCAGGCATCAGGCGCGCGTCCGGCCGTTCCGGCGGAACCGAGGGCGGCATGTCCACGGGTGAGCTGCTGCGTGTGCGGGCGGCGATGAAGCCGATCTCCACGGTCCCGCGTGCGCTGCGAACCGTCGACCTCGAGACCGGCGAGGAAGCGAAGGCCCACCACCAGCGGTCCGACGTGTGTGCGGTGCCGGCCGCCGGAATCGTGGCCGAGGCCATGGTGGCGCTCGTGCTGGCCGAGGCCGTGCTGGAGAAGTTCGGAGGCGACTCGGTGCCCGAGACCCGCCGCAACGTCGAGGGCTACCTCGCGAATCTCGCGCATCGATGACGCGCCCCGTCGTCGTGATCGTCGGGCCGCCCGGCGCCGGCAAGTCGACCGTGGCCGAAGAGCTGGCCCGTCGCCTTGGTGTCTCGGTTCGCGACACCGATACTGACGTCGAGACTGAGGCCGGCGCCAGCATCCAGGACGTCTTCATCGACCACGGCGAAGCCCACTTCCGCGCACTCGAGGAGAGGGCCGTCGCCCAAGTGCTGGACGAGCACGACGGCGTTGTCGCGCTCGGCGGCGGCGCCGTGCTCAGTGAACGCACGCGTGAGCGCCTCCGCGACCACCGTGTCCTGTTCCTCGACGTCGGCCTGAGCCAGGCGGTCCGGCGGGTCGGACTCGGCACAGGACGTCCGCTCCTGCTCGGCAACGTGCGGGCTCAGCTCAAGCAGCTCATGGACGCTCGGGGGGTCCTCTATCGTGAGGTCGCCGACCTGACCATCGTCACCGACGACCTCGACCCGTCGCAGGTGGCCGACCAGGCGCTCGCGCTCATCCAGGATCGGGAGGACGACCGATGACCACCCGGCTCACGGTGCGCACCGCGTCGCCGTACGAGGTCGTCATCGGCCACGGTGTGACCGATGAAGCGCGACGACTCGTGGGATCTGACGCCCATCGTGTCGCCGTCATCCACTCGCCGGCGTTGCTGGAGCGGGCCACGCATCTGCAAGGTGCCGTCGACGACCTCGAGGTCATCCTCATCGAGGTGCCGGACGGCGAGGCCGCCAAGTCCGCCGACGTGTTGGCGACGTGCTGGGGAGCGCTAGGCGAAGCGGGCTTCACCCGGTCCGACGTCGTCATCGGGCTGGGCGGGGGATCGACCACCGACCTCGCCGGCTTCGTTGCCGCGAGCTGGCTGCGCGGCGTCCGATTCATCAACCTGCCCACGACGGTGCTCGGCATGGTCGACGCCGCAGTTGGTGGAAAGACCGGCATCAACACCGCTTCCGGCAAGAATCTCGTCGGCGCGTTCCACGAGCCCGCCGGTGTGCTGTGCGACCTCGACGCCCTGGTGACGCTGCCGGCCGAGGAGCTGCGTAGCGGGATGGCCGAAGTCGTGAAGTGCGGCTTCATCGCCGACCCCTCGATCCTCGAGCTCGTCGAGGCCGGACCGGAGCACGCGCTGGATCCGGCTTCGCCGCTCATGGCGGAGCTCATCGTCAAGGGGATCGCCGTCAAGGCCGCGACCGTCGCCGGCGACCTGCGTGAGACCGGGGCTTCGGGCGGGGTCGGCCGGGAGGCCCTCAACTACGGCCACACCTTGGGCCACGCACTCGAGCGCGTCCACGACTACCGGCTGCGCCACGGGGAGGCGATCTCCGTCGGCATGGTGTTCGTCGCCGAGCTCGCGCACCGCGCCGGGCGCATCGACGCGGACCTGCTGGCCCGGCATCGCACGAACCTGAGCTCGCTCGGACTGCCGACCACCGACGACACCGAGTTCGACACCCTCCTTGCCGCCATGCGACTCGACAAGAAGACCCGAGGCAACCAGCTGCGGTTCGTCGTGCTTGACGGGCTGGCCCGGCCGGCCGTCCTCGCCGGTCCCGACGAGAAGCTGCTTCGCGACGCCCATGAGGCACTGGCGTGAGCGCCCCGACCGCCGAGCAGCTCGTCGACCGCCGGAGCCGCGCCGTCGCCGCGCTGGACGGCCTCGGTACCGAGGGTCTGCTGGTCACCACCCTCGTCAACGTCCGATACCTCACCGGGTTCACGGGGTCGAACGGCGCCCTCGTCCTGGGCGCCGACGGCGCCGGCACGTTCCTCACCGATGGTCGCTACCGCGACCAGGCGGCCGAGGAGGTGCCGGACCTCGATCACTTCATCACCCGTGACCTGCTGGGCGAAGCGGCGAAGCGAATGCCGGGGTCGTGGGCGTGTGAGACGCACACGATGAGCGTCGACGAGCACGCCACGCTCCAGGAAGCCGGCGTCTCGGTCGTGTCCGCCTCGCGCCTGGTGGAACGGCTGCGCGAGATCAAGGACGACGGTGAGATCGACGCGCTACGTCGGGCCTGCCAGATCTCCGTCGACGCGCTGCAGGACCTGCTGGCCGGTCCGCTGGCCGGCCGCACCGAGACCCAGGTCGCCAGAGACTTGGAGTGGCGCATGCTCGAGCTCGGCGCGGAGGCGATCGGATTCGAGACGATCCTCGCGTCCGGCCCGAACTCCGCGATACCGCACCACCGAGCGACCGACCGTGTCCTGCAGATCGGTGATCTCGTGAAAGCCGACTTCGGTGCCCGCGTCGACGGCTATCACGCCGACTGCACCCGCACCGTCGTGCTCGGCGCTGCCGACGACTGGCAGCGGGAGATCCATGCCGCCGTGCAGGCATCGCAGGCCGCTGGCGTCGACGCCCTTCGCGAAGGTACGCCGGTGGCCGCCTCCGACGAGGTCGCACGCAAGGTACTCGACGACGCGGGGTGGCTCGAACGCTTCACGACCGGCGTCGGGCACGGGGTCGGTCTGGAGATCCACGAGGACCCGTTCATCGGCCGCAAGCACGTCGGTAGACTGGCCAGTCGCACCACCTTGACGATGGAGCCGGGCATATACCTCCCGGGTCGTGGGGGAGTGCGCATCGAAGACACCGTGCTCGTCACCCCGGATGCCCCCGAGGTGCTCACCACGATGACCACCGACTTGTTGGAGATCGCCTGATGGCCACCACGAACGACCTGAAGAACGGCATGGTTCTCAAACTCGACGGACAGCTCTGGGCCGTCGTGTGGTTCCAGCACCACAAGCCGGGCAAGGGCGGCGCCGTCGTCCGCACCAAGCTCAAGAGCGTCCTGTCGGGCAAGGTCGTCGACCGCACGTTCAACGCCGACGTGAAGGTCGACATCGCCCAGGTCGACAAGCGCGACATGCAGTATCTTTTTCACGATGGGTCTGGTTTCGTCTTCATGGACTCCACGACCTACGACCAGATCACCGTTACTGACGCGGTGGTCGGCGACGCGAAGCACTACCTGCTCGACAACGGCGAGGCGATGGTCGCCGTCAACGACGGACAGCCTCTGTACATCGAGCTGCCGGCGTCGGTCGAGCTCACCGTCGAGTACACCGAGCCGGGCCTGCAGGGCGACCGCTCCAGCGGAGGCACCAAGCCGGCCCTCCTGGAGACCGGTAAGGAGATCCAGGTGCCGCTGTTCATCACCTCCGGCGAGAAGGTCAAGGTCGACACCCGCGACGGCAGCTACCTCGGCCGCGTGAGCTGATGTCCGCGCGCACCAAGTCCCGCAAGCGCGCCCTCGACATCCTCTTCGAGTCCGAGCTCCAGGGACTCACGCCCGGCGGTTCGCTAGCCGGGCGACGTGAGCTGAACGACCCGCCGGTCAACGAGTACACGGTCCAGCTGGTCGAGGGTGTTGTTGCCGACCAGGAGCGCATCGACGCGATGCTCACCGAGCACGCTCGCGGCTGGACGCTCGACCGCATGCCGGGCGTCGACCGCAACCTGCTGCGGATCGCCACCTACGAGATCCTCAGCGTCGCCGACGTCCCCGACGCGGTGGCCATCAGCGAGGCGGTCGAGCTCGCGCGCGAGCTGTCCACCGACGAGTCACCTGGCTTCGTCAACGGCCTGCTGAGCGCCATCGTGCAGACGAAGGCGACGGCCACGCCGGGCGATTAGCCCTCAACCGGCGAGGCGAACCAGATCGTGCGGTGCGTCCACTGTCCCGGGCCGAGGCGCTTGCCTGAGCAGACGAGCAAGGCCAGCTGGTGCGGGCCTTCCTTGTCGTAATACGGCGGATAGCCGTCCGATGCGAGCACCTCGATCTCCTTGTCGACCTCGTAGCAGAGCTCGACGTCCCCGTTGCGGACGATGATCCGGTTGCCGACCTTGAGCTTTCCAAGGAACTCATTGCCGAGGGCGGACCCGTCCGGCCAGGTGTGCGTGTTGATCAGCATGTTGCCCTTGGGCTCTCCGGGCCGGATGCCGGGCGGGCGGTCCCAGGCAATGGCCTGCTTGGCCGAGGTCGGCGGCACGCCGGGCACGTTGCTGCCGTCGCGGGGTAGAGCGACCACCTTCGCGTTGCGGATGATGCCCGGGACGGTGATCTGCTTCGGCGTGAACGGCTCGGTGGCCTGGTCGGCGCACGGCCCCGTCGGGCTCGGCGTCGGACTCGGCGTCGGGGTGGGAGTGGCCGATGCCA
>NZ_JBOHDT010000201.1:0-8643 GCF_050700635.1 Aeromicrobium sp. | reverse complement strand
CCCACGGTCAGTGTCTGGCTGGGTACACAGTGGCGGAACCGCCCCGGAATCTCACCGGGTTCCTGCGCCCTGGGCTGTGCGCGCCACCCTACCCGCAGTCCTTTTCAAGGTCCGCCGGCCTGTGGATCCAGCCTGATCTGTCAGGCCTCGGATTGCTCTGTTCAGGGCTCGCCGTCGTCGCATCACCCGCCCAGGTCGACGGTCCGGGCTCCGGCACGCCGTGGGTCGTCTCGGTGGGTGACTCGTACATTTCCGCCGACGCCGGGCGGTGGGCCGGCTCGTCGAACAGCAGCAGCGCGGCCGCGGACGCACTCGGTTCAACCGCGTACTTCGACAACGCAGGTGGCACCGGCGAGACGATCGCGCGATGTCATCGCAGCAAGAGCGCCGAGATCTACATCGGCGGCGGTGTCAACGGCCACAACTTCGCGTGCTCCGGCGCCAAGACGGCCACGAACGCCGGCGGCACGTACTTCAAGCCCGGCATCGACTTCTACGACAACGGCGCCGGGAAACTGGGTCAGGCGAAGATGCTTCAGCAGTTCGCGGCCTCGCACAACGTGAAGATGGTGACGATCTCGATCGGCGGCAACGGCCTCACGGCGTCCGGCGAACCGAAGATGACGCTGCAGTAGTCAGCGAAGGTCCGCGCTCAGTGCCACGGTTCTACCCGGGTAGCCGGCGAAGGACAGCCAGGAACTCGGCGGTCTCGTTCTCACCCAGCGCACTGAACATCACCTGTGACCGCTCGTTCGTGTCTGCCTCGATCTCCGAACGCATGCGCTGACCGGCGTCAGTCAGTGCCGGCGAGTCGTCCGAGGCAAGTCCGCGAGCCACAAGCTGCGCCAGTGCCTCACCCGACACGACGTCCTCACCGTTCCAGAGCCCGGTCATCACTCCGATCTCCGACGCCGTGAGTCCGTGAGCGAGCCACGCCTCCGCGTGGTCGTGCTGACGGAGGTAGCGGAGCGTCACGAGACGGCTGTGCAGGCGGAGAAAAGGGTCCTCGGGTGCGGGAAGCGTGCGGTGCACGGCCGCCACGACGTGGTCGTCTGACGCCAGCGCGCCGAGCTCCTGGGCCGTGCGGGATGCCTGATAAACGTCGTCCTCGTGACCTCGCCACAGCGTCGCTGCGGCGTCCGCACGCGCATCCATCAAGGTCTCGATCAGCGGCCGCAGTTCCTCAGTGGCAGCCAACGCGAGACCATGACGTTCGACGAGCCCTTGCTGCTCAAGCTCGTGAAGACGACCGAGCACCACGTCTCGCGGGCGGTACCGTGCGCGAAGCGTTGCGATCTCGTCGGTGAGCACGCCGGCCACCATGAAGTCGCCGATCTGGGACAGCGAGATCCAGTCCACGACGCGGTCCCCGGCGGCCTCGTAAAGCCGCGTGTCGTCGACCGCCTGGTTGACCCCCAGCACCAGCCGATCGATCTCCGGTGCCACCTCCGCCGCTGGCCAGGAACCCACGCGTGAACCGTACCGCCACGCGGTGGGACGATGGGGCGCGTGAACGCATCCACCCCCCGCCACCACCACGCGGACCGCTGCCCGGGCGTGCTTCGCCCGTGGATCGCGGACGACGGCGCGCTCGTCCGGCTGCGGCTGGTCGGAGGGGCCATCTCGACGCAGGCGCTGGCCGATCTCGCGCTGATCTCGGGTGAGCATGCCGACGGTCACCTGTACCTCACGAAGCGGGCCAACCTCCAGCTGCGCGGCATCGAGCATGACGACGGATGCGTGTCGGACGAGTTCGTCGAAGCGGTCACGAAGGCGGGGCTGCTGCCCTCGCCCACCCACGAGCTGGTCCGCAACATCATGGTGTCGCCGCTGAGCGGACGGGTCGGCGGCCAGACCGATCTTCGGCCGGTGGCCACGCGCCTGGACGAGCAGCTGTGCGACGACCCGGGCCTCGCGAACCTGTCCGCGCGCTTCCTCTTCGTGCTCGACGACGGCCGCGGCGACCTCGTCGACCGCCACCTCGACCTCGGGGTGATGGCGGTCGACCCCGACGCCGCACAGGTCCGCGTCGGGTCCGAGCACTGGGGTGAGGTGGTCGAGCTCGACGCCGTGCCGGAGGTGCTGCTCGACCTCGCCCGGCGCTTCCTCGAAGTGCGCGACGACGAGTCGATCTGGCACGTCGACGACCTGCCCGACCGAGGTGCGGAGCTCCTGGGGATCAATTACGCCCGCGACCTCCGCACCCAGGTCGCGTCCCTGCCTGCGCCGCACGGCGTCATCGTGCAGGACGACGACCGCAGCGTCGAGCATGTCGACGTGCCTCAGGGCGACCTGACCCATCAGCTCGCCACCCAGGTCCTGGCCCGCGCCGCACGCGAGGTCATCGTCACCCCGTGGCGCAGCCTGCTCCTCCCTGATCTCGGGGACCCACGTGACTAGCCGCCCACCGCGCCGCTACGAGTACGAGGACGACGGCGCCGCCATCTACGTCGACTCGTTCGCGACCATCCGGCGCGAGAGCGACCTCGCAGGCGTCCCCGCCGACGCCGAGAAGGTGGCGGTGCGGATGATCCACGGCACCGGGCAGACGGACCTCGCTCGCGACCTCGTCATCCACCCAAGACTCGTCTCGGCGGCCCGCGGCGCGCTGGAGTCGGGGGCCCCGATCCTGGCCGACGCGCACATGGTCGCGTCCGGCGTCACCCGCGCTCGCCTGCCCAAGGACAACGACGTCGTGTGCCTGCTCCGCGACGAGCGCGTGCCAGATCTCGTCCGCGAGATGCGGACGACTCGCTCGGCCGCGGCTGTTTCCCTGTGGGGACCTCGACTGGAGGGTGCCGTCGTCGCGATCGGCAATGCACCCACCGCGCTGTTCCACCTGCTGGAGATGTTGATCGACGGGGCGCCACGGCCGGCGGCGATCGTCGGTGTGCCGGTCGGGTTCATCGGTGCGGACGAGTCGAAGGCCGCCCTTGCGGCGTTGGCGGACGATCACGGCATCGACGTCCCGTTCCTCACCGTCCGCGGACGTCGCGGTGGCTCGGCGATGGCGGCGTCGGCCATCAACGCCCTTGCCCAGGAGCGGGAATGACGGGGAGGCTCTACGGGGTGGGGCTGGGCCCGGGCGATCCCGAGCTCGTCACCATCAAGGCAACCCGTCTCATTGCGTCCGCGGACGTCGTGGCGTACCACCAGGGTGTCGGCAAGCAGTCCCACGCTCGTCGCATCGCCGCCGGCTTCATCCCGGCCGGGGCGATCGAAGAGGTGCTGCAGTACCCCGTCACCACCGGAACCACCGACCACCCGGGCGGCTATGCCGGTGCGATGGCCGAGTTCTACGAAGAGTGCGCGGAGCGACTCGGTGCGCACCTTGAGGCCGGTCGAACCGTCGTCGTGCTCGCCGAGGGTGACCCGATGTTCTACGGCTCCTACATGTACATGCACGACCGGCTGTCCGACCGGTTCGGGACCGAGGTCGTGCCCGGCGTGCCGGCGTTCGCAGCCGCGACCGCCGCCGTCGCCGAGCCGCTCGTGCGCCAGACCGACGTCCTGACGATCCTCCCCGGCACGCTTCCCGAGCCCGAGCTCGCCCGACGCCTCGCCGACACCGACGGCGCGATCATCATGAAGCTCGGACGCACCTTCCCGGCCGTCCGCTCCGCGCTCGAGCAGGCCGGCCGTCTCGACGGTGCCCTGTACGTCGAACGCGCGTCCATGCCGGAGGAGCGGTGGCTCCCGGTCGCCGACGTGGACCCGACGACCGTCCCATATTTCTCCCTCATCGTCGTCCCCAGCCTCGGTGGTCGAGTTCCCCGCGAGGAACGAGCGGGGAGTATCGAGACCACACCCACAGAACTGCTCGTCGTCGGCCTCGGGCCCGGGCCCGACCACTGGCTGACGCCCGAGGTGGAACAAGCGCTGGCCGGGGTCGAGCACGTCGTCGGCTACGGGCCGTACGTCGAGCGCGTACCGCAGAGGACGGGACTGCAGCGGCACGCCTCGGGCAACACCATGGAGGTGGACCGAGCGCGTCTCGCTCTCGATCTGGCCCGCAAGGGAGAGCGCGTCGCTGTCGTGTCCGGCGGTGACGCCGGGGTGTTCGGCATGGCGTCCGCAGTGTTCGAAACGGCCGAGGACCCGATGTACGACGAGGTCGAGATCCGGGTGCTCCCGGGACTCTCGGCCGTGCAGGCGGTGGCGGCCCGCGCCGGTGCCCCGATCGGCGGCGACTTCGCCGTGATGAGCCTCTCCGACCGGCTCAAGCCGTGGTCGCTGGTCGAGAAGCGCCTCCGCGCGGTGGCCGCAGCCGACCTCGTGCTCGCGATCTACAACCCGGCGTCACGATCGCGCACAACCCAGGTCGCCGACGCCCAGCAGGTGCTGCTGAAGCACCGCTCCCCCGACATCGTGGTCGTCGTCGGCCGCGACGTCGGCCGGGCCGAGGAGTCGCTGACGGTCACCACCCTGGGCGGTCTCGACCCCGCGTCGCTCGACATGAAGTGCCTGATCATCGTGGGCTCAAGCAACACTCGCGTCACCAGCTCCGGACGCGTCTGGACACCGCGGTCCACGGACGTCTGACGGTCGTTACTGACTTCGATCGATCTGGTGGATCTCCGCCTTCGGCTCCGGCAGGGACCCTTCGCCCAGGGCCTCGGCGAAGGCCGGATGGCTCATGTAAGCGTTCAGCTGCTCCTCGGACTCCCAGACGTCAGCCATGATCAGGCCCTCGTCGATCCGGGCGGCGACGTGGGAGACGAGTCCATCCGCGGGCACGTTCTTGGTCACCCGGTCCATCTGGCCCAGGCGTCGGTGGACGACCTGGAACGAGAATGGGCGACAGCGGTCGGCGACCGCCGCATGAAGATGCTCCGCTCGGCACTGGAGATCGTCACGACCTAGGGTGATTCGCATGACGGTGAAGCGTTCCTTCTGGCAGGCGATCGAGGTCATCCACGACGTCGTGTACTTCGCGCCTGATGCGAAACAGCGGTACGAGGCGATCGGGCTCAAGGGCTACTGGATGGGCTACGTTGCGTCCCGCTCGGCCGCACTGGGCACCCCGCCACCTGAAGTCGTCATCGCGTTGTTCCACGGGTTCGCCCCGCGCATGATCGAGCGGGCGCTGCCGGACGCGTGGTCGATGGCCGCCCGTGACGACATCCTCGCCACCCGTCTCGATCTCGCCCGCGACTCACTTGCCGCCGGCTTGGCGGACTCCGACGTCGACCGGCTGGCCAAGGAGCTGCAGGCGATCTGGACGTCGCTCGACTTCGCCGGCAAGGCCCTCGCAGCAGCCCACGCATCACTGCCCGAACCCGAAGACCCGCTCGGACGCCTGTGGCACGCGGCGACGATCCTGCGGGAGTACCGCGGCGACTGCCACGTCGCGATCCTGACCGCGGCCGGCATCGACGGGGCTGCCGCGAACGCACTCGCCGTCGCCGACGGGCGGGCTGTGCCGAACCAGCGTGAGCGTCGCGGCTGGACCGAGGACGAGTGGGCCGAGGCGTACGAGCGGCTGCATCACCGCGACTGGACCGACGAGCGCGCCACCATTACCAAGACCGGACGGGCCGCTCGTGCCCAGATCGAGGACGCCACCGACCGCGTCTCGGCCAGCAGCTTCGACAAGGAGGCGCAAGGCCGCACGATCACCTTGGAAACGGCTTTGGTGAGCGCCGCCCGCACGCTCGAGGCGTCCGGGACGGTGCAGTTCCCCAACCCGACCGGCACCCTCGCGCCATAGGGCGTGTCTCCCTGTTCCGGTTCGTGGGGCGCGTGGTGTCGCGCGCGGCTGGCAAGGCAGAGGAGGGAGGCGCACCGGTGTTGTGCGGCGACCGACGATAACGCCGCCAGGCGAGATGCGACGCCGCGCGAACCCGGATCGGAACGGGGAGACGCGCCCTAGGCTTCGCGTCAGTCTGCCGCAGGCCGGCCCTCGGCGCGACGGTCATCGCGGCTGCGTGCATCACCCATCGAGCCTGACACGAGCCGGCGCCCCAGCAGACCAAATCCGAACACGACGGGAAGCAGCACGTTGCCAAGCGAGGTGACCTCGGAGATCACGATGAGCCCAGGGATGGCCAGAGCGAGCAGCCACGCGGGCAGGCCCACGCCGCGCCGGATGAGCACGATCCCGAGGAACGTCGATCCGATCATGGTCAGCAGCAGGAATGGGACGAGGACAAGGAACACGGCATCGAGAAGGGCCTCGTTGCCTTCCCTCCATTGCGTCCAGTACTGGGCGAACGTGCCGGCCGTCACGCCGACGTACGAGGTCAACGCGACCCGCCATGCCCAGGTCTCGACGCGGTCGATGCCGGCATCGCGGCGGTGGCGTTGTACGACGAAGGCGCAGAGCGTCATCGCCAGTACGACCGGGAACCAGATCTTCCCGTAGGTCAGGTAGACCGTGTTCGCGGAACCCCAGTCGAGCAGCGGTCTCAGCAGGTCGTCGGCCGGCTCCGCCCAGGCGCGGACGATTACGGACTCCAGGTCGTTCCTGCCCTCATCGGTGCGGTACCGGGACAGTGCGTGTAGTTGGCCGGCCACCAGGGCGACCCAGGCCATGACCCAGGCGGCCAGGCCGATCCTGCGCTGAGACTCAGGACTGTCGAGCATCAGGTGCCTCCCTCGGATCGAGTGGTGGCTGTGTGCTCATTCTCGCGCAGGCTTGCCCTTCGGTCCACGGTCGCGCGTGGATGCATAGAGGTAGGACTCCGATCCACGGACGTCCGCCGCGAGGGCGCGGCCCACGAGGATCACCGCGGCCTGGCGTAGGCCGGCGGATTCGACCTGGTCGGCGATGTCGGCGAGGGTGCCGCGGAGCACGACCTCGGACGGCTGCGACGCGTTGGCGACCACGACCACCGGGCAGTCGGTGCCGTAATGATCGATGAGCTCGGCGGCGAGCTCGCGGGTGCGGGTGATCGCCAGGTGCAGCACGAGGGTGGCGCCGGTGCGGGCAAACTCGGCGAGCGCCTCGCTGTCGGGCATGGCGGTCGAGCGCGCCTGGGTGCGGGTGAGCACCACCGACTGGACGAGCTCGGGGACGGTCAGTTCTGCGCCGACGATCGCGGCGGCGGCGGCGTAGGCGGGCACGCCGGGGGTGACGTCCCACGGCACGCCGGCCTCGTCCAGCCGTCGCGTCTGCTCGTGGAGGGCGGAGTAGATCGACGGGTCGCCCGAGCACAGCCGCACGACGTCGAGCCCGTCGCGGTGGGCGTCGACCATGACAGCGGTGATCTGGTCGAGGTCGAGGCCCTGGGTGTCGACGAGACGTGCGTCGCTGCGGCAGTGGCCGAGCACGGCGTCGTCGAGATACGTGCCCGCGTACAGGCAGACGTCGGCGGCGCCCAGCAGCTTGACCGCGCGCAGCGTGAGCAGGTCGGCGGCACCGGGGCCGGCGCCGACGATGTGGATGGTCACGGCCTCGTGACCGACCACTGGGTGATCGCCCGGGAGGGCGTCCAGCCGGTGAACGAGCCGATCGGCGCGGCATGCTCGACGTGCAGCCGGGTCAGCTCGCCGCCCCGCACGGCAAAGCGCTCGACGATCAGGCGCTCGGTCTCCAGGGTCACGCCGTGGACGACGAGACGCCCGCCGGAGTGGAGGGCGCGCCAGCAGTCCTCGAGCAGGCCCGGTTCGGTCGCCCCGCCGCCGACGAAGATCGCGTCGGGCCGTTCGAGTCCGGTCAGTGCCTCCGGCGCGTGACCCTCGACGACGACGAGGCCAGGCACCCCGAGCGTCGACGCGTTCGACGCAATGCGCTTGGCCCGGTCCTCGCGCGCCTCGACGGCGATCGCCCGGCAGGTCGGATGGGCGCGCATCCACTCCACCGCGATCGACCCGGCGCCGGCGCCCACGTCCCAGAGCAGCTCGCCGGGGACGGGTGCGAGTCTGGCGAGCGCGGAGGCACGCAGATCGCGCTTGGTGATCTGGCCGTCGTGGTCGAAGGCGTCGTCGGGAAGACCGGACGTCCAGCCGAGAGCGGGCCCGCCGGCACACGTGATGGCGACCAGGTTGAGCGACGACGTCTCCCCTTCCGCCCAGGTGGCGGCGGAGGTTTCGGTGCGTGCCTCGTCGCGGGCTCCGAGGTCGGACAGCACGGTCATGGTGCTGTCGCCGTAGCCCGCCTCGACGAGCAGCCAGGCGATGTGGGTCGGAGTCGAGCCGTCGGCCGACAGGACGATGATCCGTTGCCCGGGGGCGAGGTATCGGGGAAGGACGCGATGGTCGCGAACGACCTCGACCGTCTCGGCCGCCCAGCCCATCCGCGCCCGCGCGATGGCGACCGAGGACAGGGATGGGCGGATCTCGACCGCTTCGGGCCCGAGCAGCTCGATCAGGGTCGAGCCGATGCCCGACACGAGTGGATCCCCCGATGCGAGGGCCACCACGCGGCGGCCGGAGAGCTCGTCGAGGAGAGCAGGGAGCCCCTCCCGCAGCGGCGTCGGCCAGGCTCGACGCTCGACGGTGAGGCCCTTCGGCAGCAGCGCCAGCTGCCGCTTCCCGCCCAGAACCACGTCAGCCGACGCGATGGCCGACAGATGCACCGGCCCGAACCACCCGTCGGCTCCGATGCCGACGACGACCACCTTCTCCATGAGGCCCGAGGCTACCGCTGCCCCAGGGCGTGTCTCTTCCCCACCCGGTTCGGAAAGGGAGCGGTGCGCCGCG
>NZ_JBOHDT010000200.1:0-17594 GCF_050700635.1 Aeromicrobium sp. | reverse complement strand
GGCGGTCTATGGTGGCCCGCATGGGAAATCTCGCATCGTTGCTGGAGAACTCGGCCGAAAAGTACGCCGACCGCACCGCGATCGTGTTCGGCGACAGCCGGTTCACGTACGCGCAGGTGAACGGGGCGGCCAACAAGGTCGCCAACCTGCTGGTCTCGCGCGGCATCGAACCGGGCGACAAGGTGGCCCTGTCCTGCCCGAACCTGCCGTACTTCTCGATCATCTACTACGGCATCCTCAAGGCCGGCGCGACCGTGGTGCCGCTCAACGTGCTGCTGAAGGCGCGCGAGGTGGCGTACCACCTCGACGACTCCGGAGCGAAGGCGTACTTCTCGTTCGAGGGCACGCCCGAGCTGCCCATCGGTGAAGCCGCCTGGGAGGGTTTCCAGAACACCGACTCCTGCAAGGAGTTCTTCCTCATCAAGCTCGACTCCGAGGCGCCCGCGCCGATCGAGCCGCCGGAGTACTACGCGCCGCTGGTCGCCGACCAGCCGCCGACGTTCGACACCACCTCGACCGATGACGACGACACCGCCGTCATCCTCTACACGTCCGGCACCACCGGCCAGCCCAAGGGCGCCGAGCTGCGGCATCGCAACATGCGCGACAACGCGCTCGTGAGCGGCGAGCTGTTCGGGTCGGACCCGGAACATCCCGACACCTACCTCTGCGTGCTCCCGCTGTTCCACTCCTTCGGCCAGACCGTCATCCAGAACGGCGGCTTTGCCGCCGGCGGCACCGTCGTGATGCTGCCGAGGTTCGAGGCCGAGCCGGCCCTCAAGACGATGCTGCGCGAGAGCGTCACGTTCTTCGCCGGGGTCCCGACGATGTACTGGGGTCTCCTCGGGGCGCTCGACGAGAGCTACGACGTCAAGACGCTGGCCGACAACCTGCGGGTCGCGGCCGCCGGTGGTGCAGCCCTCCCGGTCGACATCCACAAGCAGTTCAAGGAGCGCTTCGGCGTCACGATCCTCGAGGGTTACGGGCTGTCTGAGACGTCGCCGGTGGCCAGCTTCTCGCCCAAGGGCGAGGAGCCGCGGGTCGGCTCCATCGGCATCCCGATCCCGGGCGTGGAGATGAAGCTCATCAACGACGACTGGTCCGACGTGCCCGTCGGCGACGACGAGATCGGCGAGATCGCCATCAAGGGGCACAACATCATGAAGGGCTACCACGGTCGCCCCGACGCGACCGACGAAGCGATCCGCGACGGCTGGTTCCGCTCCGGTGACCTCGGCCGCAAGGACTCAGACGGCTTCTACTACATCGTCGACCGGTCCAAGGACATGATCATCCGCGGCGGCTACAACGTGTATCCGCGCGAGCTGGAGGAGGTGCTCATGGAGCACCCGGCAGTCTCGCTGGTCGCCGTCATCGGCGTGTCGCACGAGTCGCACGGCGAGGAGATCAAGGCCGTCGTCGTCAAGAACAAGGACCACGACGACGTCAGCGAGGACGACCTCGTGGCGTGGGGCAAGGAGCAGTTCGCTGCGTACAAGTACCCCCGCATCGTGGAGTTCAAGGACGAGCTCCCCATGACCTCGACGGGCAAGATCCTCAAGCGCGAGCTCGAATAGCTGCTGGACATCACCACCAGCAAGTCAGGGCACTCAGATGAAGATCGTCTCCGCCCACGAGGGCGTCATCCCGATCAGCTCCTCGATGAGCAATGCGTTCATCGACTTCTCATCGATGGACTGCTCCATCCTCGCGCTGGTCTCCGACGTGGTCGTCGACGGCAAGCCTCTGGTCGGCTATGGCTTCAACTCCAATGGCCGCTACAGTGCCGGCGACATCCTGCGCCGCCGCATCCTGCCTCGCCTGATGGACGCCCCAGCCGACAGCTTGCTGGACGAGACCGGTGAGCTCTCGCCCTCGGTGGCTTGGGACGTGATGATGCGCAACGAGAAGCCTGGTGGGCACGGTGAGCGGTCGGTGGCGGTGGGCGTGGTCGACATGGCGCTGCACGACCTGGCCGCCAAGATTGCAGGAATTCCGCTCTACCGCTGGATCTCCGACCACTACGGTGACGGCGAGCCCGATGAGTCGGTCTTCGTCTACGCCGCAGGCGGCTACTACGCACCGGGCAAGACCCACCGCAACCTCCAGGACGAGATGAAGGGCTTTCTCGACGCCGGCTACAACGTCGTCAAGATGAAGATTGGTGGCGCCGACCTGGCCGAGGACCTGCGCCGGATCGAGGCCGTCATCGAGGTCCTCGACGGTGACGGCTCCCGCCTTGCAGTCGACGTCAACGGCAGGTTCGACCTCGACACCGCCCTCGAGTACGGCCGCGGACTCGACCCGTACGGCCTGTTCTGGTTCGAGGAGGTCGGCGACCCTCTGGACTACGGCCTCAACGCCACCTTGTCCGAGCACTACCGCAACCCCATAGCGACCGGGGAGAACCTGTTCTCCCTCCAGGACGCTCGCAACCTCATCCGGTACGCCGGCATGCGTCCGGACCGGGACTACATCCAGGTCGATCCTGCCCTGAGCTACGGCCTGGTCGAGTATCGACGGATTCTGGACATGCTCGCTCAGCACGGGTGGTCCTCGCGTCGCTGCATCCCCCACGGCGGACACCAGTTCTCCCTGCACATCGCCGCATCACTCAAGCTCGGCGGCAACGAGTCCTACCCCGGGGAATTCCAACCGACTGGCGGCTTCGCCGACGACGCAGTCGTGGAGAACAGCAGGGTTGCGCTCGGTGACAAACCCGGCATCGGCTTGGAAGCCAAGGCCAACTTCTACGAAGTCCTTCGTGACCTGCACACATGAGCACGCCGGGGCGCTTCGGCTCTCCTGCGGTTGTGCCATGGGTCACACGGCCCCAGAATGTATGCAATCGACCGATACCGATCGGTCAGGGGATCAGGGGGATGGAAACGATGCATGCCGATCGCAGCACGCCTCGACGCCGGGGACACCGAGCCAGGATCTTGGCGGTCGCCGCCACAGGAACCCTGATTCTCGCGGCCTGTGGGCAGGGCGGGGGAGGCGACACCGCTGCATACCCCGATGACTCGATCACCATCACGGTCCCGTTCGCCGCGGGTGGCCCCACGGACACCGTGACCCGACTGGTCGCGAAGCCAATGAGCAAGGAGCTCGGCCAAGAGATCGTGGTCAAGAACGCCGAGGGAGCCGGCGGCACTCTCGCCGCGGGCGACGTGGCCAACTCCGAACCGGATGGATACAACCTGCTGATGCATCACATCGGCATGTCAACCGCACCGGCGCTCTACCCCGATCTGGCCTTCGACCCGTTGAAGGACTTCAAGACGATCGGGCTGGTCACCGACGTCCCGATGACCATCGTGTCCAACAAGGACTTCGAGCCGAATACGCTCGAGGAGCTCATCACCTACGTGAAGGCCAACGCCGACAAGGTGACACTCGCCAACGCGGGTGTCGGAGCGGCCTCGCACCTGTGTGGACTCCTGATCGAGCAGGCGGCCGGCGTCGACCTGAACGAGGTGCCGTACGACGGCACCGGCCCGGCCCTGACGGACCTGGTGGGCGGCCAGGTCGACTTCATGTGCGATCAGACCACGAACACCGTCCCCCAGATCAAGGGCGACAAGGTCAAGGCCTTCGCGGTGACCACGCCGGAGCGCATCGAGGTCCTGCCGGACCTGCAGACGACGGCCGAAGCCGGACAGCCCGACATCAAGGTCGGTGTCTGGCACGGCCTCTACGCGCCCGCCGAGACCCCTGACGAGGTCGTGAAGGCCGTGACCGACGCGCTGGCCAAGGCGCTCAAGGACCCCGCGGTGGTCGAGAAGTTCGCTGAACTCGGAACAGAGCCGGTGCCCGAGGATCAGGTCACGCCTGAAGCGCAGACGAAGCTCCTCACGGAGCAGATCGACCTCTGGACGCCCGTCATCGAGGAAGCCGGCGTCAAGGGGTCATGACGGCGGACTCGAGACCGTCGGCTCCGTCGGGCGAGCCGGCGGCTCCGTCGGGCGAGCCGGCGGCGGCGATCGACCGGGAGGACTCCGTCCTCGACGACCTGGTGGCGGGTGGCATCTTCGTCGCGCTGGGCCTGGCGTACGCGATCGGCGCGCGCGGCTACGAGCTCGGCACCGCGTTCCGGATGGGTCCTGGATACGTACCGCTGGTGCTCGGCGGCGTGCTGGCGCTGCTGGGGTTCGCCATCATCGGCGTCGGTGTGGTGCGCTGGCGCCGTGCCGGCACGGCCGCCGCCGAGACGCCACATGGCGCCGTGCCGTGGCGTGCCATCGCGCTCCTGACCGCGTCGATCATCGTCTTCGGGGCCGGGGTCGAACCGCTCGGACTCGTTCCGGCGCTGCTCGTGACGACGTTCCTGGCTGCCCTCGCCGACCGGAACAACTCGCTTCTGGCGTCGGCGGTCATCGCGGTGGGACTGACGGTGGCGTGTGTGCTGATCTTCGTGGTGCTGCTCCAGCTGCGGTTGCCCCTCCTCGGGTCAGTGTTGGGCGGGTAAGTGGATCTCAGTGACCTCGTCCTCGGCTTCCAGACCGCGCTGACCCCGACGAACCTCCTGGTCTGCCTCCTCGGCGTTGCCCTCGGCACCATGGTCGGTGTCCTGCCCGGCATCGGGCCGACCGCGACGATCGCGCTGTTGCTACCGATCACGTTCAACTTCGACCCCATCGCGTCGCTGATCATGCTCGCTGGGATCTACTACGGCGCTCAGTACGGCGGCTCGA
The DNA here is from genome assembly GCF_050700635.1 of Aeromicrobium sp. Taxonomy (GTDB): domain Bacteria; phylum Actinomycetota; class Actinomycetes; order Propionibacteriales; family Nocardioidaceae; genus Aeromicrobium. Next base: position 12,897 of record NZ_JBOHDT010000200.1, on the reverse strand, counting down.
CTACAGCGATCCTGCTCAACATCCCCGGAGAGTCGTCGGCCGCTGTCACCGCCCTCGACGGCCACCAGATGGCGAAGCAGGGGCGAGCAGGCCCAGCGCTGGCCATAGCTGCCCTCGGCTCGTTCTTCGCCGGAACAGTGGCGACGGTGCTGGTCGCCCTGTTCGCCCCGCCGTTGGCGTCTGCCGCCCTCCAGTTCGGCCCGGCGGAGTACTTCTGCCTGGTCGTGCTCGGCCTCATCGCGTCGATCGCCCTGGCGAGCGGGTCGCTGCTCAAGGCGCTGGCGATGATCGTGCTGGGCCTGCTGCTCGGGACGGTCGGCCAGGATCTCTACACCGGCACACCGCGCTTCACCCTCGGGTCCCGCGAGCTCTACAACGGATTCGACTTCGTCTCGCTCGCCGTCGGTCTGTTCGGCCTGGCGGAGATCTTCCGCAACCTCGAAGGCGGCATCAAACGCTCGGCGATCGTCGAGAAGGTGTCGCGCCTGTGGCTGAGCCGAAAGGAGCTTCGGGAGATCTCACCGCCGGTGCTGAGAGGCACCGCGATGGGCTCGGCGCTCGGCGTCCTGCCCGGCGGCGGCCACGTGCTCGCGTCATTCACGTCGTACTCGGTCGAGAAGAAGCTGTCCAAGGATCCGGAGCGGTTCGGCCGCGGCGCCATCGAGGGTGTTGCCGCGCCGGAGTCGGCCAACAACGCCGCCGCTCAGACGTCATTCATCCCGCTGCTGACGCTCGGCCTGCCCACGCATCCGGTCATGGCCCTGCTGGTCGGGGCTTTCGTCATCCAGGGGATCACGCCCGGCCCCAACGTCATCACCGACGAGCCCGAGCTCTTCTGGGGACTGATCGCCTCGTTCTGGATCGGCAACCTTCTCCTGGTGCTGCTCAACCTGCCGCTCATCGGCCTGTGGGTGCGCATGCTCCAGATCCCGTACCGGATCCTTTTCCCGGCGATCATCGCCTTCTCGACGATCGGCTGCTACTCGCTGGGGCAGAAGGCTTTCGACGTCTTCGCGATCGCGATCTTCGGGCTATTGGGTTACGTGCTCATCCGGGTCGGCTGCGAGCCCGTACCGCTGCTGCTCGGGTTCGTGCTCGGACCGCTGCTGGAGGAGAACCTGCGGAGGGCGATGACCATCTCTCGCGGGGACCCGACCGTCTTCTTGACTCGACCGATCTCGCTCGCCCTGCTCCTGATCGCTTTCGCCATCCTGATCATCGCCGTGCTGCCGGCCATCCGGCGTCGACGCGATGAGGTCTTCACCGAGGAGGACTGAGGACACGACCGCTCATCGTCCGCCGACTGCGCCGATAGGATGAACGCATGGCCCGTGTGATCGTCGACGTGATGCCCAAACCGGAGATCCTCGATCCGCAGGGCAAGGCCGTGCACGGCGCGCTGCCACGGCTGGGGTTCGACGGCGTCACCGACGTCCGGCAGGGCAAGCGGTTTGAGCTCGAGGTCGACGAGGCCGACGAGGCCACGCTCGCCGAGGTGCGTGAGATCGCCGAGACACTGCTCTCCAACCCCGTCATCGAAGACTATGTCGTCCGAGTAGAGGACACCGGTGCGGACGACGCCGGGGTCGACAAGGCGGCCGCCGAATGAGGATCGGGGTCGTCACCTTCCCCGGTTCCCTCGACGACGTCGACGCCCAGCGCGCCGTCCGCCTCGCCGGCGGTGACCCGGTGGCCCTGTGGCACGGCGACCACGACCTGAAGGGCGTCGATGCGGTGATCCTGCCGGGCGGCTTCTCCTACGGCGACTACCTGCGGTGTGGCGCGATCGCCCGCTTCGCGCCGGTGATGACCGAGGTCGTGGCCGCGGCAGGCGGGGGGATGCCGGTCCTCGGCATCTGCAACGGCTTCCAGATCCTGTGCGAGTCCCACCTGCTGCCTGGCGCGCTGATCCGCAACGACCACCGCACCTTCATCTGCCGCGATCAGGTGCTACGAGTTGAGAACGCGTCCACGGCCTGGACGTCGTCTTACCGCGAGAGCCAGGAGATCCTCATCCCGCTCAAGAACGGCGAGGGTGGGTTCGTCGCCGACGCCGACACGGTGAGGCGACTCGAGGAAGAGGGACGAGTCGTGGTGCGGTACCTCGGAACGAATCCCAACGGCTCGGTCGATTCCATCGCCGGCATCACCAACGATCGCGGCAACGTGGTGGGCCTGATGCCGCACCCCGAGCACGCCGTCGAGGACCTCTGCGGCCCCGGCACAGACGGGCTCGGCTTCTTCACCTCGGCCCTGGCCGCGCTCACCGAGGTCTGACCCGAAGGGCGGATCGCCGGCATCCGCCTTAGCGTGGAGCCCATGCCACCTGAGACGACGGCGACCCGGTCTGAGCGCGTTTCCGAGACCTCGTCGCAGTCGAGCACGCTGTCGCAACAGGAGCTGGTCGCCGAGTTCGACGCCGAGCTGCCGGCCCGCCGGCTGCCCCGAGGTCTCGATCAGGTCGTCACCGCCTACTGCTTCCTGGTGTCGCTCTTCGTGCTCTGGCAGGTCTTCTTCCCGCTGCGTCAGGGCAACCAGTACTCGCTCATCCTGTTTCTCGGGACCACGTTGCCGCTCGCGTTCGTGACGTACCGCGCCTGGTCGCGCCGTGAGGGCGTCGAGGGCAAGGACTCGCCTGGTTGGTCCGACTGGACCGCCGCAGCCGTCGCGGCCCTGGTCTGCTTCTACCCCGTCCTGCCGGTGGCGATCGGATCCGGTGGCGGCGGGTTCAACGAGTTCTTGAACCGGCAGGGCTCGCTCGTCGTGGTCGACATCGTGATGGGCGCGGTCCTCAGCGTGCTCATCCTGGAGGCCTGCCGCCGGACCACCGGCATCGTCCTCCCGATCATCTGCCTGACGTTCTTCGCCTACGCGTACTACGGCGGATTCCTGCCACCGAGCTGGCCGATCGGCCACGCAGGCTTCGACTTCGGGCAGATCATCAACGGGTTCTACAACGACCAGTCTGGCTTCTACGGCACGCCGCTCGACGTGGCGGCAACCTACATCGTGCTGTTCACCATCTACGGCGCCGTGCTCGAGGCCACCGGTGCGGGACGGTTCTTCATCGACTTGAGCTTCTCGCTGTTCCGGCGCTCGAAGTCTGCGCCCGGCCGGACCGTCGTGGCCAGCGGCTTCCTCCTCGGCTCGGTGTCCGGATCCGGCACGGCAACGGCCGTCAGCCTCGGCTCGGTGGCGTGGCCGATCCTGAAGCGCGCCGGCTACCCCAAGGAGGCCGCCGGTGGGATGTTGGCGGCCGCCGGCATCGGGGCGATCCTGTCGCCGCCGACGCTCGGCGCGGCTGCGTTCATCATCGCCGAGTACCTCGAGACGTCGTACCTGAACGTCCTCGTCTGGGCCATCGTGCCGACGATCCTCTACTACCTCGGCATCCTGCTGGCGGTGGAGATCGACGCCCGGCGTTTCGTCGAGTCCGCGCTGGACATGCCGCGGCGGAATCCGTGGCGTCTCCTCGCGCGGTTCGGCTACCACTTCCTGTCGCTGCTGGTGATCGTCGCCTTCCTCGCCATGGACATCGAGCCCTTCCGCGCCGTCGTCTACGCCACCGCCGTGGCCGCGGCGTTCGGCCTGGCGGAACGGATGCTGTCCCGGCGCGACCCGATGGACCCCGATGCCGAGCGACTCTCGGCCACCGGGGCGGCGCGCGGCTACGCCGTCAGCGTGTACCGAGCGCTCGCCGCCGGCATCCGTGCCGTCATCCCGATCGTGACGGTGTGTGCGGCCGCCGGCATCATCACGTCGGTCATCGTCAAGACGGGTCTCGGGCAGAGCCTGGCCGACATCCTCGTGTCCGCAGGCGAGGCGGTCAGCTCCAATCCCGACATCGTGCTCATCGTGACGGCCGTGCTCGCGGCGATGGCGATTCTGGTGCTGGGCCTGGCGGTGCCGGTCACGGCGTCCTTCATCATCTCGTGGGTGGTGATCGGTCCGGCGTTGCAGACTCTCGGGGTCGAGGCACCGGCCACGGCGATGTTCATCTTCTACTACGCGGTGCTTTCTGAGGTGTCGCCGCCGACCGCGCTCGCCGCCGTCGCCGCCGCCGCCATCACCGGGGGAAACACCATCGCGACGATGTGGCAGGCAGCCAAGTACACGTTGCCCGCCTTCCTCGCACCGCTCGCCTTCGTCGTCACCGACAACGGGTCCAACCTCCTGATGGAGGGAACGGCTCTCGGGGTCGTCTGGACGACGGCGGTTTCGCTCGTCGCGGTGGCGGCGCTCGCAGCCGCGACCGGCGGATGGATCGCCAAGGAGGCCGACCCCGTGCAGCGCGGGCTTTGCCTCGTGGGCGCGGTGCTGCTCCTGTACCTCCAGCCGATCACGATCGGCGCGGGCCTGGTGGCGCTTGCCGTCGCCGTGGCCCTCAACGTCTTCATCACACGAAAGGAAACGGCATGAGAACACACACGTGGAGCTCGCGTACGGTCGCGGGGATGGTCGGCGTGGCAGCGTCGGCCCTGATCCTCTCGGGCTGCGGCGGGCGTCAGGACCAGGCCAAGGACGACGGGGCCGCCGCCGATACCTGCAAGGCATCGGCCGGCCAAGTCACCATCGCGACCGGCAACAGCACCGGCGTCTACTACGTCATGGGCGGTGGCATCGCGAGCGTGCTCGAGGACAAGACCGAGCTGCGCGCCTCAGCCGCCGAGACCGGCGCCTCGGTGCAGAACATCGAGCAGCTGGTGGCCGGCGACTACGACATCGCCTTCTCGCTGGCCGACACGGCCGCGGACGCCATCGAGGGCAAGGGCTCCTTCGGCGAGGCGCAGCCCGTGCAAGCACTGGGTCGGATTCACACCAACTACACCCAGGTGGTGGCGCGCAAGGGCGCGAACATCGGCAGCATCGAGGACTTCAAGGGCAAGACCGTGTCCACGGGCTCGCCGAAGTCAGGCACCGAGGTGATCGCGAACCGGCTGATTGAGGCTGCCGGCCTCAAGCCCGACGACATCTCCGCCCAGCGGCTCGACATCGACAAGAGCGTCAACGGCCTGAAGGACGGCTCGATCGACGCCATCGTGTGGTCCGGTGGACTGCCGACCCCGGCGCTGACCGACCTGTTCACGTCCGACGCCGACAAGGTCGAGTTCATCGACATCATGCCGCTGCTGCCGAAGTTGCAGGAGATCAGCACGGTCTACGAGGAAGACTCGATCCCGGCCGAGACCTACAAGACGGACGCCGAGATCCCGACGATCTCCGTCCCGAACGTGCTGCTGGTGACCGAGGACTTCCCGGAGAACAACGCCTGCGCCGTCACGAAGGCGATCTGGGAGAACACCGACGCGCTCGCCAAGGTGCACCCGGCGGCCAAGGAGCTCACCCCCGAGAGTGGCATGGAGACCGATCCCATCCCGATGGCGCCAGGAGCCCAGAAGGCGCTCGAGGAGCTGGCCGGCGGATGAGCGAGCACTTGCTGCCCGTCGCTACCGTGAAGAGATGAGCGACATCGAGATCGTCCACGTGCCCGAGAACTCGCGCTATGAGATCCGGCTCGACGGCAAGACCGTCGGGTACACCGAGGCCAAGGAGCGCGACGACGGGGTCGTCCTGTTCTCGCACACCGTCATCGACGACGGGCACGAGGGAGAGGGGCTGGCGGCGAAACTCGTCGCCGGCGCCCTCGACCACGTGCGGGCCCATGGCCGCCGTATCGAGGTGACCTGCGAGTATGTGCTCGGCTTCCTCGTGAAGCGTCCCGAGTACCTCGACCTCCTCGTCTAACCCGGAGTGAGCAGGGCCACGTCGCGCCGATGCAGGTCAACAGGCTGCTGACTGATAGCATGTGAATTCGTGAACGTCGCGCTCCGCGCGCGTCCACCGCCGCCCGGCACGGCGCGCAGTCAGCGCGACCAGGATCTTCCGGGCTTCCACCAAGTCTGTGAGTTCTGTGTCCCACCCTGTCCGCGACGTCTCGTCGCGCTCGTTCTCCGATCTTTCCCTCGACCCCGCGATCATCGACGTCCTGCGTCGGCGCGACATCACCGTCCCCACCCCCGTGCAGCTGGCCGTCATCCCTGACGCGCTTGCCGGTCATCACGTGCTCGGCCGTGCTCGCACCGGCTCCGGCAAGACGCTGGCCTTCGGCCTTCCCGTGCTCGCCCGTCTCGCCGGCAGCAAGAGCCGTCCGACCCACCCCCGCGGCCTCGTGCTGCTTCCCACCCGTGAGCTCGCGAACCAGGTCGCGGAGGCACTCATGCCGCTCGCGTCTGCGCTCGGCCTGAAGCTCGCCACCGTCTACGGCGGTGCGCCGATGGGCAAGCAGATCACCGCGCTGCGTCAGGGCGCCGACGTCGTCATCGCGACGCCCGGGCGCCTCGGTGACCTCATCGAGCGTCGTCAGTGCCATCTCGACGCCGTCGAAGTGACGGTGCTCGACGAGGCCGACCACCTCTGCGACCTCGGCTTCTACAAGCCGATCGACCGCTTGCTCGCGGCCACCCCATCCGACGGCCAGCGCCTCCTGCTCTCGGCCACGCTCGACGGCCAGGTTGACAAGCTCGTCCGCCGTCACCTGCCCCAGCACCGCCGGCACGAGGTCGACCCGGTCGACCAGCTCTCCGACACCACGGAGCACCACCTGCTCGTCTCCGAGCAGACCGAACGCCTCTCGGTCGCCCGCGACCTGGTGACCGCCAACCCGCGGTCGATCGTCTTCACCCGCACCCGGCGTGGAGCCCAGCGGCTGGCCCGCCAGCTCAGCACCGGCGAGGTCGTGGCCGTCGACCTGCACGGTGACCTCTCGCAGGGTCAACGCGAGCGCAACCTCAAGCGATTCCGCTCCGGCGCCGCTTCCGTCATCGTCGCCACCGACGTCGCCGCCCGCGGCATCCACATCGACGGCATCGGCCTGGTCGTGCACTACGACGCACCGGCCGAGCCGAAGGCCTTCACGCACCGCTCGGGCCGCACGGCCCGCGCCGGCGAATCCGGCGCCGTCGTCACCATGACGACCCCGGCTGCACTCAACGACGTGCTGCGCATGCAGCAGAAGGCAGGCGTGGCCGCCCGCCGCCACGACTCCCGCCAAGCGCCGCGACCGCTCACCGTCGAGGCACTCGCCGACAGCGGCCAGGCGGCCGGGCCGGTTCCACAGCATTCCTCGTCGAGCAACGGGAACGGCAACGGCAACGGGAACGGCAACCGGAACCGCAACCGGAACCGCAACCGTCGTCGGCGTTCCCCGCAACGGGTCCGCTGACCTCGCGCTGCTCGCCCTGACATTCACCTGACGGACCTGCCACACTCGGCCCGTGGCTCTTCCGACCCTGCACATCCCGCGTGACCTCGGCGCCGCACGCACCAACCTGCGCGACAAGCTGCGTCGTGAGCCCATCGCCGACCTCCGCATGACCCCGCGTGAGCTCGTCGAACGCACGGAGCACGCGGAGCTCTACCGCTACGACCCGGTGCCGGGCGTCGAGCCGCACGGCAAGCCGGTGCTCTTCGTGCCGCCCTTGGCCGCGCCGGCGCTCGCGTTCGATCTGCGCCGCGGCTGCAGCGTCGTCGAGTTCTTCGTCGAGCAGGGACGGCCGGTCCACCTGGTCGACTACGGACCGGTGAAGTTCAGCCACCGCGATCAAGGCATCGAGCACTGGGTCGACACGCTGCTGCCATGGGCAGTCGAGCGGACGAAGACCGACGCCGGAGCGGACGTGCACGTGGCCGGGTGGAGCCTGGGCGGCATCTTCACGATGCTCACAACCGCCGCCCACCCGGAGCTGCCCATCGCCTCGGCCACCGCGGTCGCGAGCCCGTTCGACCTGCACGCGGTGCCGATCCTGGCCATCGCCCGGCCGCTGAACCGGGCCGGCGTGCGCATCGTCCACAGCACCTACCGTGTGGCCGGAGGCATCCCGGCGCCGCTCACCCGGCTGGGCTTCCAGCTGTCGGCGATCGACAAGTACCTCACCAAGCCGATCGCGATGCTGACCCATGCCGACGACCGCGACTTCCTGGCACAGCTCGAGGCCGTCGACCGGTTCATGAGCAACATGTACGCCTACCCAGGCCGCACGTTCGGGCAGCTCTACCACGTGGTGATGCGCACCAACGAGTTCGCGACCGGCACGATGCAGCTCGGCGGCCGCACCGTCGAGCTGGCGTCGATCGACAAGCCGGTGCTCGTCGTCGCCGGCCTGAACGACACGCTCGCCCCGATGCCGGCCGTCACCCACCTGCTCGACCTCGTCACCGGCTCGCCCGATGCCGACCTCGTGCAGGCGCCCGGTGGCCACCTCGGCGTGCTTACCGGCCGGGCCGCGCGCAAGACCACGTGGCCGGACATGGAGGAGTTCTTCGCGCGCCACGACTCTGCTTGACGCCGCCCAGGGCCCGGCACCCCTGCCGAGGATCGCCGTAGGCTGACCCCGTGCCCGAGATGCCGGAGGTCGACGCGTTGGTGGCCGACCTGCGGGGGCGTGCCGTCGGCGCGGTCATCGCCGAGATCGAGCTGGCGTCCATCTCCGTGCTCAAGACGTTCGACCCGCCGGTCGGGTCGTTCGCGGGTCTCGAGGTCACCGGAGCCGCCCGGCACGGGAAATTCGTCGACCTCGACGTCGACGGGCTGCACCTAGTCATCCATCTCGCCAAGGCAGGCTGGCTGCGCTGGTCCGAGAAGCTCTCCGACAAGCGGCTCAAGCTCGGCAACGGCCCGCTCGCCATGCGGGTGCGGCTCGATGCGGGCGACGGCCCTCATGTGGGGTTCGACCTCACCGAAGCCGGCACCCGCAAGGGGCTTGCCGTCTACGCGGTGCGCGACCCGCTCGACGTCCCGGGCATCGCGGCGCTCGGTCCCGATCCGCTCGCCGACGGCTTCGAGCTCGCTCCACTGCTGGAGGGCCGGCGCATGCAGGTCAAGCGGCTGCTGCGCGACCAGAAGGTCGTGGCCGGCATCGGCAACGCCTACAGCGACGAGATCCTGCACGCCGCCAAGATGTCGCCGTTCGCCATCGCGGCCGACCTCGACGACGAACAGGTGGCACGCCTCGAAACCGCCATCCGCGACGTGCTGGGTGAGGCGCTCGCCGAGGCGCACGGCAAGCATGCCGCCGAGCTCAAGGACAACAAGCGCAGCCGCATGCGCGTGCACGGCCGCTCCGGCGAGGCGTGCCCGGTCTGTGGCGACACCGTCGCTCAGGTGGTGTTCGCCGACTCCTCGCTGCAGTACTGCCCGACCTGCCAGACCGGCGGCAAGCCGCTCAAGGACCGCAGCACGAGCAAGTTCCTGAAGTAGGTGCTACCTCACGGCTTGTCGTACTTCGTCAGGACGACCTGTTCCTCTTCGCCCTTGACGGTGTGCTGCTCGACTGCTCCGACGCCCTTGGCGTAGAACTTGTGCTCGACCTCTGGCTCCAGCGGCGTGGTGTCCTCGGTCTGCAAGACGCCTTCCCAGCTCCCGACAGGACCCTCGATGGACTCGTCGAGGCTCAGGACCTTCGCGCTGTCCTCGGCCTCGCCCTCGAGGAACATCTGCCGGTACACATCGCCGACCTTCGGCTCGGCCAGCATCGCGATGCCTGCCTCGGCACCGTCGACTCCGGCTTCCCAGCCCTCGGTCTCGACCTTGCCGTCCTCGTGGGCCTCGGTGGTCTCGCCGAGGTTCCAGACGTTGCCCTCAGCGTCCTGGGCGTACCAGGTCTTGGTGTCGTCGATCAGCTCGCCGTCCTCGGTGACCTTCTCCGTCACGACAGTCGTCTCGACGCCGTCGACCGTCTTCTTCTTGTCGGTGACGGTGACGACGACGTCCTCGACGCTGTCGGCGGTCTTCTTCTCGTACGTCCACGAGGCACCCGGGACCAGCGGCAGCCAGGGGTTGTCGATCGCTTCGGCCCACTCGGTGGGGAACTCTCGGGCAGGGATGTCTGCGGGCTTGTCGACCGTCTTCTCCGCGTTCGGTTCGGCGTCGCTGCCACATCCGGCAACCAGAACGAGGGCCGTCACGGTCAGGAGTGCTTTCATCGTCATGCCACAAAACCTTAAGGGGAGCGGGTCATCCCACAGCAACCAGGGTCACGGCCGCCACAGCGAAGGCCAGTCCGACGCCCTGCCAGGCATGGATCCGCTCCCTCAGCAGGATGGTGGCCAGCAGCACGGTGCCCGCCGGGTAGAGGGCCGCGATCACGGCCACGACCGACAGCAGCCCGTGGTGGGTGGCGTAGAGGAAGGCGCCGGTTGCCGTCGCACCGAGCGGACCCATCACCACCGCCCGCCACGGCTCACGGGTGCGGGGGACGAAGGGTTGGCGGAGCGCGACGGCCAGGGCGATGACCCCGAGAACGGCGAACGCCTGGGCGAGTGCGAGCGGCATGAGACCGGCGTCGTCGCTCATCTGCCCGATGAAGACGAAGAGCAGGCCGAATCCCAGGCCCGCCAGGATGCCGTCGATGACGCCACCGCGATGAGTCGGATCCTCGTCGACGACGAGGGAGATGAGGTACATGGCGGGAAACGCACAGATGATGCCGATGACGGCCAAGGTGGACGGCCGGTCGCCGGTGGACAGCCCGACGATGACCGGGACTAGGGCGCACCCGACCGCCGACAGCGGAGCCACCACGCCCATGCGCGCATTGGCGAGCCCGCGGTAGAGGAACACCGCACCGATTCCGGCGGACAACCCCGCCAGAACGCCCCACCTCCAGTCGCTGGCCTCCGGGGAGCCGCCGACGACGAGAGCTGCCAGGGCGTTGAACGTCGTGGACGACAGCTGCGCCACCACGGCGACCTGCCACGGACTCGCCTTCCTGGAGAAGATGCCGCCGAGGAAGTCCGAGATTCCATAGGCCAGAGCAGACAGCAGAGCCAGGACGATCGCCACGGATGCAGGCTAGTGGGCGGCTCCTAGAGTGGTGGCATGAGGAGTCGACGGTCGTGGGGCGCGCGGGCCAATCGCGGCGTCAACGACATGGCGGCTCAGGTCGACGGCCAGACCGGTGAGGCCGCCCAGCGGGCCACGTCGGTCATCGTGCTCGCCGTGCGGGTGCTGCGCATCCCGACATTGCTGGTGCTCATCGCACCGCTTCCGTTCATCGCGGCGACCCTGCTGCTTGCCGTCAACGCCGAGGGCGCCGGACGCACGATCGGGCTCGTCGTCGGGCTTCTCATGGCCGCGATCTCGCTCGCGTTCGGAGCCCGTCGACAACGAATCCTTCGAGCGGTCGAGGAACCCACGGCGCTGGCTACCGAGCTCGGCATCGCGGTGAGCCTCAGTGGCAAGGTCGACGAGACACGCACCGCCCTGACGCAGATCGCCGGCGGCGGGGGTTGGCGGGTGCTGTCGCGACTGCGCGGCGTGTGGAGCGGGGTGGGCATGACCGGCCGCTGGATCGAGGGCGTCGGCGACCTGCCCCGAGCCCGCTACTTCGTTCCGCCCAAGATCGGCACCACCGTCACCCTCGCTATCGCGTCGCTGTGGCTGGTGCCGGTCTCGATCGTCGTGGCCTTCTTCGCGGTGATCGGTACCGTCGCCGGGTCGTTCTAGGCCGTGTCCGGACGCCGCGTGGAATTGGCAGAGGCACCCTAGGCCATGAGCGGCGTCCGGGTCGGCATCTCCGGCTGGACCTACGCACCGTGGCGCGGCACGTTCTACCCGAAGGGTCTGCGTCAGCGGGACGAGCTCGCCTACGTGGCCGAACGGATGTCGAGTGTCGAGATCAACGGCTCGTTCTACGCCCTGCAACGTCCGTCGAGCTACCGGTCCTGGCGGGAGCAGACGCCCGACGACTTCTGCTTCGCGGTCAAAGGTGGCCGGTTCATCACCCACATGAAGCGGCTGGCCGACGTGGAGACACCGCTGGCGAACTTCTTCGCCTCCGGCGTGCTCGCCCTCGGCCCCACCCTCGGGCCGGTGCTCTGGCAGCTGCCGCCCACGTTCCAGTTCGATGCCGAACGGCTGTCGGCGTTCTTCGACCTGCTGCCACGGACGACGGCGCAGGTTGCCGACGTGGCCGGGCGGCACGACGACCGCGTTCCCGAGGCCGTCACCGAGGTCGACGCCGACCGACCCGTGCGGCATGCGCTGGAGGTCCGCCACGCGAGCTTCGTCGACGCCGGCCTGCCGGACCTGCTTCGTGAGCACGACGTCGGCCTCGTCGTCGCGGACACCGCCGGCAAGTGGCCGCTGCTGCGGGAGGTGACGTCCGACTTCGCCTACGTCCGTCTGCACGGCGACACCGAGCTGTATGCGAGCGGTTACGACGACGAGGCGCTCGACCGGTGGGCTGCGTCGGTGCGCGAGTGGGCCGATGCCGGCGCCGACGTGTACGTCTACTTCGACAACGACATGAAGGTGCGGGCGCCGTACGACGCGATCGCACTGTCCGAGCGACTCGCCGACCTCATCCGTCCATGAGCCGTTGCAGCGATGGCGCGAAGCGACGCACCACCTCGTCGATGCCGGTGTGGGCGAGCGGTTCCAGCCGCAGGACGTATCGGGCCATCGCCATGCCGAAGAGCTGGGCGCCGACGAGTGTCGCTCGCAGCTCGCGGTCTTCTCCCTCGAGCGCATCGGCGATGGTGTGCGCCACGACGTCGCGGATGATCATCGGAATGGGCATCTGCTCCGGCGGGCCGGCGAACTGGGTGCGCACCATCGCGCTGAAGACCTCGCGATGCGGGTCCCACGCGCTGAGGAACGTCTGCAGGAGCCGCTCCGCCATGCCGTCCACGCCACCGGCGACGACGCCGTTGAGCTTCTCGATCGGGTTGACCGGCAGCTCGAGCGTCGCCACCAGCAGCTGGGCCTTGTCGCCGAAGTAGTGACTGATGAGGCTGGCGTCCACACCGGCCTCGCTCGCGATCGAGCGCAGCGATGCGCCGCCGAACCCGCGCGCCGCGAACTGCGCGCGGGCGGCGGCGAGGATGGCGGCCCGGGTG
>NZ_JBOHDT010000199.1:0-71724 GCF_050700635.1 Aeromicrobium sp. | reverse complement strand
TGGTCGATCTGTGCGTACTCCTCCGGCGGCAGCTCGTAGATGTTCTTGTCGACCGGGGCCGGCGGCTCGATCTTGTTCTTGATGCCGTCGAGGCCGGCCAGCAGTAGCGCCGAGAAGGCGAGGTACGGGTTGGCCGACGGGTCGGGGCAGCGGAACTCGATGCGCTTGGCCTTCGGGTTCGAACCGGTGATCGGGATGCGCACGCAGGCCGAGCGGTTGCGGGCCGAGTAGACGAGCGCGATCGGGGCCTCGAAGCCGGGCACGAGGCGGTGGTAGCTGTTCACCGTCGGGTTCGTGAACGCAAGCAGGGACGGCGCGTGCTTGAGGAGTCCGCCCACGTAGTGGCGGGCGGTGTCGGACAGTCCGCCGTAGCCGGCTTCGTCGTAGAACAACGGCTCGCCGTCGTTCCAGATCGACTGGTGGCAGTGCATTCCTGAGCCGTTGTCGCCGAAGATCGGCTTGGGCATGAACGTGACGGTCTTGTCGTTCGCCCACGCCGTGTTACGGATGATGTACTTGAACTTCATGATGTCGTCGGCGGCAGCACGCAACGAGTTGAAGTTGTAGTTGATCTCGGCCTGGCCGGCGGTGCCGACCTCGTGGTGCCCGCGCTCGACGGTGAGGCCCACCGCTTCGAGGTTGGTCATCATCTCGCCGCGGAGATCGGCGAAATGGTCGGTCGGGGTGACGGGGAAGTAGCCGCCCTTGTAACGCACCTTGTAGCCGCGGTTGTCCTGGATGTCCGCCCCTGTGTTCCAGGCTCCGGCGGTCGACTCGATCCTGTAGTAGGACTCGGCCTCGCTGGTGGAGTACGAGACGCGGTCGAAGATGTAGAACTCGGCCTCGGGCGCGAAGAAAGCCGTGTCGCCGATCCCGGTGGTGGCGAGGTAGGCCTCGGCCTTCCGGGCGATGTTGCGCGGATCACGGGAGTACGCCTCGCCGGTGATGGGGTCGTGGACGTAGAAGTCCATCGCGAGCGTCTTGTGCTGGCGGAACGGATCGACGTAGGCGGTCGTCGGGTCCGGCAGCAACTGCATGTCGGACTGGTCGATGCTCTGGAAGCCGCGCACGGAGGAGCCGTCGAACGCCAAGCCGTTGTCGTAGGCACCCTGGTCGAACGAAGAGATCGGCACGCTGAAGTGCTGCTGGATGCCGGGCAGGTCGGTGAACCGCACGTCGATGAACTCGACACCTTCGTCCTTGATGAACTTGAACAGCTCGTCGGCGTTGCCGAACATGGGGCCTCCTCGGCCGCTCTCGTCGCGGCCATCGCTTGTGTCCACACGCTATGTCGGGGCAGTTTCCCGACCGTCAACGGTTTGTTTCGGGCATGTTACAAGCCCTGACGACCGCCCGCCTCACCGAAGGACGGCGCCCCAGCTCGTGGTGATCGAGCCACCCGGTTCGAGACGGATGACGTCGATGCCGGTGCTCAACGCGTCGGGTGGGCACGTCATGGGCTCGCAGGCCAGGCCGCGGCGACGTCGGTGCGGCTCGAGCGTGTCACCGGTGAAGATCTCAATGTAGGTGTGGTGGTGATCGACCCACAGCCCGGCGACCCGGCCATCCGGGCCCGCCAACTGCGCCCGTGCCCGTCCGGCGTCATCGCGGGCGAGATCGGTGAACGCCGAGTCCACGCGCAGGTCGCCCAACGGACGTGGGTTCCGGAAGTCGAACGGCGTGCCGTCGACGGGCTCGCGGTCGGTCGGCAGACCGCGAGCGTCGGTGAGGACCCGGGTGTCGGCTTCGAGTTGCAGGGTGCAGGTGTCGATGAGACCGGTGCCACCGGACAGGTACGGATGCTGCCCGCATCCGTACGGGCAGGCCGTGTCGCCGACGTTCGATGCCGTCGTCGTGACCGTCAGCCCGTGCTCGTCCAGCAGGTACTCGACGGACACGTCGAGGGCGAACGGATAGCCGGGTTCCGGGTGCAGACGTATGCCCATCCGTATGTGATGCGGCCCGATGTCGAGGGGGCGCCACGAGCGCCAACGCAGCAAACCATGGATGGCGTTACCGCGCGTCGGCTCCGTCACGGCGAGCTGGTGATCGACGCCGTCGAATCGGTATCGACCGTCGCGCACCCGATTCGGCCACGGGATGAGTGGAGCGCCGTGTGCCCCGTCGGCCATCCGGTCAACCGGATAGGGGTCGAGTACCGCGCGGCCATCGACCTCGTATTCCCTGACCCCGCCGCCGACCTCCACGATCGCCGCGCGTTGGACTCCGTGACCGATCTCGTACTGGCGACCGGACGGCGCATGCATGTCGTCGATCACGACGTCCAGTCTTGCGTACCGCTGTGTAGTCTCCGGGACGTGCAGTCCGTGTCCCTGGGTCGACGCCTCGTCGCGCTGGTCATCGACTGGTTCGTCGCCGTGCTCAGCGCCGCGGTGGTGGCGCAAACCGCGGTGCCACCCGAGGGGCTCCGCGACTCGTTCATCGTCTCGGGTGTCTTCATCGTCGAGGTCGGTCTGCTCGTCGGGCTGCTGGGATTCTCGATCGGCAAGCGTCTGGCTGGTCTACGCGTCGAGGGACACGACGGTGGCCCGATCGGAGTGCCGAGGGCGCTGCTGCGCACGTTCCTGCTGTCGCTCGTCATTCCCGCCCTGGTGATGACCGACGAGCGCCGGGGCCTCCACGACCTGGCGGCCGGCTCGCGCGTGATCCGGTTCCAGAGCGCGTCTCCCTGAGGGATCAGCCCTTCATCATCTTGCGGGCGCCCTTCATGCTCGTCGGCATCGGGCCGCGGGGCATGGGGGCAGCCGGACGCATCGCGTCGAGCGCCTTGAGTTTGTTCCTCAGGGCCGTCTGGTCGGCCGGCTTGATGGTCTTCTTCATCTTCTGAATGTGCTTGTTGAGCTTCGTGAGCTTGATCTCGCCCTCGCCGTTGCCGACCACGATCTCGTGAACGGGGATCTCGTCGCCGCCGATGCGGACGTGCTTCTTGCGCTCGCCGCTCAGCAGGCCGCGGACCCGAGCCGTGTTTCCTTCTCCGACGAGGATGATCCCCGGACGTCCGACGACGCGGTGCACGACGTCCTGGTTCTTGGTGAACGCGATGGCGGGCTTGACGTCCCAGCCGCGTTTCAGCATCTGGAGGGCACCGGCGGCGGCACCGGGCTGGCCCTCGACCTGCATGTACGCGGATCTCTCGGCCCGACGGCCGAAGACGATGAGCAGCGCGAGCAAGCCGGTGAGCACGCCGAAGACCGACGCGGTGGCGATGCCCATCCAGCCCAGGCCGAAGACGAGGAGCGCGACGACCGCGAACACGCCACCGACGACCAGGAACCACAGCAGCAGGATGAGCCCGAGATTGCGGTCGGTGCGCTTGGTGATCTTGTACGCCTGGCGCATCTGGCGCAGGCGTCCCTTGGCGGGTTCGGGGGTGGCGTTCGACATGCGAGCCAGTCTACGACTGGACCAGCACGGTCGGTTCGCCCGCATGACCGACGACCGGGTCGCCGGAACCGGCGCGGGCGGCCACCGCCTGACCGTAGAGCCGGCCAGCCCGGTACGAGGACCGCACCAGCGGGCCGGACATCACGCCGGCGAAGCCGATCTCGTCGGCCTCGTCGTTGAGCTCGACGAACTCCTCGGGCCTGACCCACCGCTCGACCGGGTGGTGTCGGACGGACGGGCGGAGGTACTGCGTGATGGTGAGCAGGTCGCAGCCGGCATCGTGCAGGTCGCGCATCGCCTGGCTGATCTCCTCACGGGTCTCGCCCATGCCAAGGATGAGGTTGCTCTTGGTGACCAGACCGTAGGCCCGTGCCTGCGTGAGGACGTCGAGAGAGCGGTCGTAGCGAAAGGCCGGCCGGATGCGCTTGAAAATGCGCGGCACGGTCTCGACGTTGTGGGCGAGCACCTCCGGGCGGGAGTCGAAGACCTGCTCGAGCAGTTCGGGGATGCCGTTGAAGTCGGGGATGAGGTTCTCGACGCCGGTGCCGGGGTTGAGCTCGTGGATCTGCCGGACGGTCTCGGCGTACAGCCAGGCACCACCGTCGGGGAGGTCGTCACGCGCGACACCCGTGATCGTCGAGTAGCGCAGCTGCATCTTCCGGACGCTCTCGGCGACGCGGCGGGGCTCGTCGCGGTCGAGGGGATCGGGCTTGCCGGTGTCGATCTGGCAGAAGTCGCAGCGCCGGGTGCACTGCTCGCCGCCGATGAGGAAGGTGGCCTCGCGGTCCTCCCAGCACTCGAAGATGTTGGGGCAACCGGCCTCCTGGCAGACCGTGTGCAGACCCTCGCTCTTCACCAGGTTCATGAGCTCGTTGTACTCAGGGCCCATCTTCGCCCGGGTCTTGATCCACGGCGGCTTCTTCTCGATGGGGGTCTCGGCGTTGCGGACCTCGAGGCGCAGCATCTTGCGGCCTTCAGGAGCGATCGTCACATCGTCCACCCTACGTGGCCGACGGGAACGGTCGGCGCGCCCTCGCGCGGGGACGACTCGAGGTCGGCCGACGGCACGTAGGCGTCCCACCGGAGCAGCTCGCGGAGGTGCGGAGCGAGGGCGCCGGCGGCCTCCGGGACGGTGACCCGACGGCCCAGCTCGACGCTCAGCGATGTGACTCCCGCGTCGGCGATGCCGCACGGAACGAACCGGTCGTACCACGACAGGTCGACGTTGGCGTTGAGCGAGAACCCGTGCATCGTGACGCCGCGCGAGACCCGGATGCCGATCGCGGCGATCTTGCGCTCGATGCGCGTCTCGTCGGCTGGCAGCCAGACGCCCGAGCGTCCCGGAACGCGTCCGACGGTGACGCCGAAGTCGGCCACGGCGCGGATCAGGGCTTCCTCGACCCGCCGGACGTAGTCGACCACCAGGACGTGCGACGGGAGCTTGGTGATGGGGTAGCCGACGAGCTGGCCCGGCCCGTGGAAGGTGATCTTTCCGCCGCGGTCGACGTCGACGACGGGGGTGCCGTCGAGCGGTCGCTCGTGCGGCTCCGTGCGCTTGCCGGCCGTGTAGACGGGTGGGTGCTCGAGGAAGAGGGCGGTGTCGCCGATGACGTCGTCCGCGCGCTCGATGAGCAGCTGGCGTTGCAGCTCCCAGGCCTCTTCATACGGCAGGGCGCGCTCGCCGTACCAGTCGTCCAGGATCCTCAGGCTCACGTTCCTCAGCCTACTTCGGTTGTGGATGGGGTTCAGTCCGGCCAGTCGGACATCGTGAGACTGGCCGCGTGAATGCGCTGATGAGCTTGTTCTGGCTGCTTGCGGGGTTCTTGGGCGGCGCCGACGAAGACCCGGAGTGCCTCGTCCTGGGTGGGCTCGACGTCGTCCGCACGGAGGCGTTCGTCAGCGGCGAGTGGGCCCGACTCCGTGACGTCTACGTCGACGAGCGGGCAGCACATGCCGACGTCGAGGTGCTGCAGTCGTACCGCGAGCGCGGGTTGCGGCTCGAGGGCCTGCGGCTGGTCCGTGAGTCGTGTCGCGTGACTGACCAGACGTCACGTCGCCTCGTGCTCGACGTCGTCGACCGCCTCGGCCCCTCCCGGGTTCACACGGACGCCGGTGGTCCACGTGAGCTACCGCGAGATCGCCCGACGCGACGCACGGTTCTCCTGGACCGGACGCAAGACGGCTGGCGTGTCGCTGCTGTGCGCTGAGGTCACTCTTCGCCGGTCAGGCCGTCCGTCAGCTCGCGGACGATGTCGAGGTGACCGGTGTGCCTCGCGTACTCCTGGAGCACGTGGAACGCGACGGCGAGGAGGGTGGGAACGTCCTCCTGGTCGCTGAACCGGCCGGTGGTGGCCGACGGCGTGGTGAGCTCGTGCTCACGCAGGACCGTCGTGGTGCGTCGGCCGCCGGCGGTGAGCTGATCGACCAGGTCATCGAGATCGGCGTCGGTTTGCCACGCGCCGTCCGCGTCGTGGTCGCTCCAGGGATCGCCGACGTCCTCGCCGAGGAATCCCCAGACGAACCAGCGCTGCTCCATCCGCACCAGATGGTTCAGGAGTTGTCGCGGCGTCCAGCCGGAGGGAACCAAGGTGGCGTCGAGAGCCGGATCATCGAGCCCGGCCAGCTTGCGCACGACTTCCGCGCGGAAGAAGTCCAGGTGGAGGACGAGCAGATCGGCCGGGTCTGTGGCGTCGGCCGCAGGTTCGGGGAGCATCAGCGCAGGGCAGCGTCGAGCGCGGAGTCGATGTCCGGGTGCTCGAAGGTGAAGCCGGCCTTGATCAACGCGGCCGGTTCGACTCGCAGGGAGCCGAGCAGGTCGTCGGACACGGCCCCGAGCACCGCCTTGAGAACGATGGTCGGGGCGACGAGCACCGTCGGGCGGCGCAGCGCGTCCCCGAGTGCATCGGTGAACCGGGCATTCGTCGGTGCCTCCGGCATGCCGATGTTGAATGGGCCGGACGCCTCAGGTTGCTCCAGCAAGAACGTCACGGCGCGGAGCCAGTCGTGCAGCGAGACCATCGTCATGAATTGACGCCCTGAGCCGAGTCGAGCACCGGCGCCGAGCTTGA
The DNA here is from genome assembly GCF_050700635.1 of Aeromicrobium sp. Classification (GTDB taxonomy): domain Bacteria; phylum Actinomycetota; class Actinomycetes; order Propionibacteriales; family Nocardioidaceae; genus Aeromicrobium. The sequence goes on along the minus strand of NZ_JBOHDT010000199.1, from coordinate 65,251 downwards.
ACATCGGCAACAGCGGTGCCAGCAGCCCACCCTTCGGATCGAGGGCGAGCGTGGTGCGCAGGAAACACACCCGCGAGCCCGCATCGGCAGCCGGGGCGGTGGCCAGCTCCCACCGCTGGACGACCTCGGAGAGGAAGCCGCTGCCGAGCTCGCTGGACTCGGTGAGGACCTCGTCGCCGCGGTCGGGGCCGTAGATGCCCATCGCCGACCCTGACAGGAGTGCCGGGTGGCTGTCGGACGCGGCCACGGCACGCGCCAGCGTCGTGGTGGCGTCGATGCGCGAGGCCAACAGCTCACGGCGATAGCGGCTGGTGCGCGGCCACCGCGCGACCGTTGCTCCGGAGAGGTTGACGACGGCGTCGGAACGATCGATGACGATCTGGTCGATGCGCCCCGTGCGGGGGTCCCACGGAGACGCGTCGGCGGCTGCGTCGTCGGTGCGCACCAGCCGAGTGACCTGATGACCCTCTCCACGCAGGTGGGCGACCAGCGCAGAACCCAGGAAGCCGGAGGCGCCACCGACGACGACGTGCATGGTGCTGATCAATACCCCAGCTCGGCCTCGAACGACCCGTTCTCGAGTCGCTCCTTGACGGCCGTCAGGAATCGGCCGGCATCGGCGCCGTCGACGACGCGGTGGTCGTAGGTGAGCGCGAGGTAGGCCATGTGGCGCACCGCGATGCTCTCGCCCATCTGTGCGTCCTCGAGGACCACCGGTCGCTTGACGACCGAGCCGACGCCGAGGATGGCGACCTGCGGCTGGTTGATGATCGGCGTGTCGAACAGGGCGCCGTTGCTGCCGAGGTTCGTGATGGTGAACGTGGCTCCGGACAGCTCGTCAGGAGTGATCTTGTTCGTCCGGGTGCGCTCGGCCGCGTCGGCGATCTTGCGGGCCAGGCCGGCGATCGACAGGTCGCCGGCGTCGCGGATCGTCGGGACGATCAGACCCTTCTCGGTGTCGACGGCGATGCCGAGATGCTCTCCGGCGGGGTACGTGATCGTCCCCTCTTCGAGGTCGAGCGCCGCGTTGACCTTTGGGTGGGACTTGAGTGAATCGATCGCGGCCTTGGCGAAGAACGGCAGATACGTGAGCTTGGCACCCTCCCGCTCGGCGAACGCCTCCTTGTGGCGAGCGCGCAGCCGGGCGATCTCCGTGACGTCCACCTCGAACACCTGGGTCAGCTGCGCGGAGACCTGCAGCGACTGGACCATGCGCGTCGCGATGGTGCGGCGCAAGCGCGTCACCTTCTCGGTCTTGCCGCGCAGCGGCGACGGCTCCTTCGGGGCGGCGGACTCGGCTTGGGCCGGCGCCGCCTGGGCCGCGGGTGCCTTCTCGGCGGCATCGAGAACATCCTGCTTGCGGATGCGACCGCCGACACCGGTGCCGGTGATCGCCGCGAGATCGACGCCGTGCTGCTTCGCGAGCTTGCGCACGATCGGGGTGACGTAGGTGTCGCCGCCGCCCTGGGTGTCCGCGCCTGACGTGGCGGGCGCGGGTGAAGGCTGCGGCGGTGGCGCGGGGGCCTTCTCCGGCTCGGGCGGCGCGGACGAGGTCGACGCCGGCTCGGGCTCCTTCTTGCTCTCGGGCTCCTTCTCGGGCTCCGCTTCCTTCTCTGGTTCTGGTTCTGGTTCCGGCTCTGCTTCCTTCGCGGGTTCGTCCTTCGCATCGTCCTGAGCGGGCGCAGAACCGGCCTCGCCGATGATCGCGAGCTCGGCACCGACCTCGACCGTCTCGTCCTCGTCGGCCTTGATCTCGAGCAGCGTTCCGGCGACGGGGGAGGGGATCTCGGTGTCGACCTTGTCGGTGGAGATCTCGAGCAGCGGCTCGTCGACGGCGACCTCGTCGCCCACGGCCTTGAGCCAGCGGGTGACGGTGCCCTCGGTGACGCTCTCGCCGAGCTCGGGCAGCACCACGGCGGTACCCTCGCCGGTCTCCTTGGTGTCGAGATGAGGTTCCTGCTCCTCCGGGGCCGGCTCCGACTCGGACTCGGACTTCGCCTCGGGCTCAGGCTCAGGCTCGGCTTCCTTATCCGGCTCGGCTTCCTTCTCCTTCTCTGGCTCGGGCTCGGGCTCCTCGGCCTTGGCCTCCTCGGCCGGCGCTTCCTCGGCCTTGTCCTCCTCGGCCGGCGCTTCTTCGGACTCGCCGCCGCCCTCGTCGCCCCCGCTCGACTCACCGGACTCGCCGATCACCGCGAGTTCGGCTCCGATCTCGACGGTCTCGTCCTCGGCCACCTTCTGTTCGAGCAACGTTCCAGCGGCCGGGGAGGGGATCTCGGTGTCGACCTTGTCGGTGGAGATCTCGAGCAGCGGTTCGTCGACGGCGACATCGTCACCGACGGCCTTGAGCCAGCGTGTGACGGTTCCCTCGGTGACGCTCTCGCCGAGCTCCGGCAGCGTCACCGCCGTGCCTTCGCCGGTCTGCTTGGTGTCAAGGTGCGGTTCCTGCTCCGACGCGGCGGGCTCTGGCTCAGCCTCGGCCTTCGCCTCAGGCTCGGGCTCCGGCTCGGGTTCAGCCTCCTTCTCGGGCTCCGGCTCCTCGGCCTTGCTCTCCTCGGCCGGCGCTTCCTCGGCCTGGCCGCCGTCGTCTCCGCCCGAAGACTCTCCGGACTCGCCGATCACCGCGAGCTCGGCACCGACCTCGATCGTCTCGTCCTCGTCTGCCTTGATCTCCAGGAGCGTTCCGGCGACGGGGGAGGGGATCTCGGTGTCGACCTTGTCAGTGGAGATCTCGAGCAGTGGCTCGTCGACGGCGACATCGTCGCCCACGGCCTTGAGCCAGCGGGTGACGGTGCCCTCGGTGACGCTCTCGCCGAGTTCAGGAAGGGTGACAGACGTGGCCATGGGTGTCCTCAGATCCGGTCAGGCGTGGGCGTGGAGGGGCTTGCCGGCGAGGGCCAGCGACGCTTCCCCGAGGGACTCGTTCTGTGTGGGGTGCGCGTGCACGAACTGCGCGACGTCTTCGGGGAAGGCCTCCCAGTTGACGATGAGCGAGGCCTCGCCGACCTGCTCGCCGAACCGGGCGCCGATCATGTGGACACCGACGATCGGTCCGTCCTTCTCGCGGACGAGCTTGACGAATCCGGCCGTCTGCAGGATCTGGCTCTTGCCGTTGCCACCGAGGTTGTACTCGTAGGTGTCGACGTCGCCGTACTTGTCGCGCGCCTCCGGCTCGGTGAGGCCGACCGAGGCCACCTCCGGCTCGCAATACGTGACGCGCGGGATGCCGGAGTCGACGACGGGCTGCGGCTTCAGCCCGGCGATCTCTTCGGCCACGAAGATGCCGTGCGCGAAGCCGCGGTGCGCGAGCTGGAGACCCGGCACGAGGTCGCCGACCGCGAAGACGCCGTCGACGTTGGTGTGCAGTCGCTCGTCGGTGGGCACCCAGCCGCGTTCGGTGGTGATGCCGGCCTCGTCGAAGCCCAGCCCCTCGGACCTGGGGCCGCGGCCCACCGCCACCAAAACGAGCTCGGTGTCGATCGTGTCGCCGTTCTCGAGCGAGACCTGGACGCCGGAGTCCTTCTGCTCGACGCCGCTGAACTTGACGCCGGTCCTGAAGTTGATCTTGCGCTTGCGGAAGGCTCGTTCGAGCTGCTTGGCGAGCGCAGGATCCTCGAGCGGGACCAGCGTGGGCAGCGCCTCGACGATGGTGACCTCAGCACCGAAGGACTTCCAGACCGACGCGAACTCGACGCCGATGACGCTGCCGCCGATGATGACGACGTCGCCCGGCACCTCGCTCATCGTCAGCGCTTCCTCGCTGGTGATGACGCGCCCGCCGATCTCGAGACCGGGCAGCGTGCGAGCGAATGAGCCGGTGGCCAGCACGAGGTTCTTGCCCGTGTAGCGCGTGCCGTCGACCTCGACGGTTTTGTCTGCGACGACCTTGCCCTCGCCCTCGACGACGGTGATGCCGCCCGCCTTGATCAGACCCTGAAGACCCTTGTAGAGGCGGCTGACGACACCGTCCTTGTACTTGTTGACCTGGGGCATGTCGATGCCGTCGAAGGTGCTCTTGACGCCGAACATGGTGCTCTCACGCGAGGCGTCGGCGACCTCGGCGGCGTGCAGGAGGGCCTTCGTGGGGATGCAGCCCGTGTGCAGGCAGGTTCCCCCGAGCTTGCCCTTCTCGACCAGTGCGACCGACAGGCCCAGCTGGACCGCTCGGAGTGCACAGGCGTAGCCGCCGCTGCCACCCCCGAGAATCACGATGTCGAAGTTGTTATTGGTGTCCGCAGGGCTGTCCGCCACTGTCGCCTCCCGGTGCTGGATCCTTCGCCTGCATCTTGTCACCACCCCGGTCGACCATGCCACCGGGCCACACGCGTGATGACGCTCCACCCCGTCGGGCACACTTGGCCCATGGGTTTGTTCAGCCGTCGTCGCGGCGAGAAGGGTGGCCGGAAGGCCACCAAGGACGACCTCGCGCAGCTTCGCGAGTGGGCCACCGCGCGCACGGGCGTCGAGGCTTTCGTCGAACCACAGACATCGGTCACCCAGACGACCCTGCTGCTCGTGGCCAGCGACGGCGAGTTCACCCGACGCCGGTTCGCCTCTCCGCAGGCTGCCGCAGACTTCGCGCGCAAAGTCGGCATCCCCGTCTACGACACCAACCGGGTCGGCTACCCACAGCGGATGCGCGACTACTCGATGCGCGTGTCGGGTCGTGGTGAGGGCCCGTCCACATCCGCAAGCGGTGCCGCGTACACCACGTCGCGATCACCGCGGGAGCGCGCCGCGATCTCCGCCCTGGAGTCCATCGCCGGTGTCGGCCAGACCACGGGCGAACCGGACGACGAGGAGCTGCGGCGCATCTGGCGGCTCGCTCGTTCGCGCTCGCATCCGGACCGGCGCGGTGGAGACCGCACCGCATGGGACGAGGTCGAGACCGCGGCCCGCACCCTCGGCCTTCAGGGCGAGGGCCGCTGACGTTCGGGTCTCAGCCTCCGTCGGCGTGCTCCGGCGGCCAGACGACCTCGAAGCGCTCGAACACGCACGCCATGGAGTCGGGCCCGTCGGGTGTGGGGATGCCCCTTTGCTCGGCCTGGCCGCTGAAGAACCGGCGGTGGACGTCGAGCCAGTACTCGCGCGTGCGGTCGCCCTCACCCTCGTCGTACGCGAAGGCATCGTCGACGCTGTCAAGCGGCCCGACCCAGACCTCGACGGTGCGCAGCACGACCCGCTCAGCGCCGCTCCCGTCGGTGGCGACCCAGTGGGAACCGGCCACCGGAATGCTCTCTCCGTCGAACTCGTAGGCGGCGAGCGGACCGGCGGTGGCCCGCTTGGGGCCGGTCAGGACGAGCTCGAGCAGCTCGTCCGCCATGGCCGCCGAGTCGCCGAAGGCATCGACCGGGGGCTGCTCCTCCCGGTGCTCGGGATGAGCTGCGACGTACTCCTGCCAGAGCGAAGCGGACACGTCAGCGCCAGCCTTCGGGGTCGAGACCGCCCGGAATCTCGGCTGCCGGGTCGTACGGCGCGCGGGTGAACACGAACGACGCGAGGTCGAGCTGAATCGGGCGGCCGTCGGCGTCGCGGCGCACCGTGAGGGGTTCGCCGGCGTAGTAGCCTTCCAGGCCGATCCAGCCATCGTCGCTACGGACGAAGTGGGCACCGCGGCCCTCGCCGGGCGTGCCGAGCAGCAGGCCACCGTCGGGTTGGAGCGCGAGCGTGAATCGCTGGGTTCCCCAGAACCACTCGCCGGTGAGCTCGAGGGCCTCGACCTGCGTCGCGTCAGCCGACCACGGCTCGGGTGGGTGCGGCTCGGCTTCGGCGAGCAGATTGAGCAGGTCCGTCGCGCCGGTGCCTAGGCCTGACGTGGCGTTGGTGAGCAGAACGACGCCGTCGCCGCTCGTGACGTCGACGCGCACCACCGCGAGGAAGCCCGGCATCGAGCCGCCGTGGCCGGCGAACCGCCGACCCTCGACGTTCCACATCTGCCACCCGAGCGCGTGCGCTCCACTCCATGCGGCGTCCGGGACGTCGTTGATCGCGACCGGGTGCAGCATCTCGTCGAGCGTCTTTGACGAAAGGACGTCGCCCGTGTGCCCGCCGAGGAACGTGGCCCATCGGGCGAGATCGGTGACGGTCGACCACAACTGGCCGGCGGGTGCCAGGGCGACCGCGTCGTGTTCGGGCTCTGGCAGGAGGACGTCGGCGAACGGGTGCACCGCGAGGCCCGGCGCGACGGGCGGCTCTGGCCTCACGGTGGTGCGCGCCATGCCGAGCGGGTCGAGGATGCCCGCCTTGACGGCCGCGTGCCACGGCTCTCCGCGCAGCCGCGCAACAACCTCACCGAGCACGGCATAGCCCACGTTGGAGTAGTGGAAACGGGTTCCCGGTGTGAATCGGAGTTGCGGGGACGATGCGACGAGGGCGTCCCACGGCTCGCCCGGGGCACGCTCCCACCACGGCCCGTCGGTCTCGGCCTGGAGGCCGGACGTGTGGGTGAGCAGCTGGGCGACCGTGACCTGGCCGAAGTCGACCTCGGGCAGGTGCGTGCCGATCGTGTCGCCGAGATCGAGCCGACCCTCGTCACGCAGCCGCATGAGCTCGACGGCGACGAACGTCTTGCTGATCGAGCCGAGGCGGTACTGAGTGCTGGCGTCGGGAACCGTGCTGTCGGGTCGGCCGTCGAGGGTGCCACACGCGTCGGACCACACCAGCTCGTCGTCGCGCACGACGCCGGCCACGACGGACGGCAGACGGTGCTCGGACTGCTCGGTGGCGAGGCGGTGCGACAGGGCGAGAGCGGTGGCGGCCTCGAGGCGAGTCACCGGGTTTCGGCGAGCTCGGTGGCGATCTGCACCAAGGTGCGCACGCCGACGCCGGTTCCGCCCTTGGGCGTGTAGCCGCGGGCGGAGTCGTCGTTGAACGACGGCCCGGCGATGTCGAGATGCGCCCAGGGGATGTCGCCGACGAACTCGCGCAGGAACGCCGCGGCGAACAAGGTGCCGCCGGCGGGCTTGGGATTGTGCTGGCGCAGATCGGCGACGTTCGAGGAGTTGACCTTCTCCTTCATCTCCTCGACGATCGGCAGCGGCCACATCGCCTCGCCGCTCGTCTTCGATGCGGCGAACACCACGTCGCGGAAGTCGTCGTCGTTGCCGAGGATTCCCGCCGTCCGGTCACCGAGGGCCACGACGCACGCGCCGGTGAGGGTTGCGACGTCGACAATGTGGTCGGGCTTGGCCTCGACTGCCAGCGCCAGCCCGTCGCCGAGCACGAGGCGCCCTTCGGCGTCGGTGTTGAGGACCTCGACGGTCGCTCCGCTGCGCATCTTGAGCACGTCACCCGGACGCGTGGCGGTGCCGCTGGGCATGTTCTCGGCGATGCACGCGAACGCCGTGATCTTGACCGGAAGCTCCAGCTCCGCGATCGCGACGGTGGCCGCAACGACGGCGGCGGCGCCGGCCATGTCGAGCTTCATGGTCTGCATCGACGCTCCCGGCTTGATGGAGAGTCCGCCGGAGTCGAACGTGATCCCCTTGCCGACCAGAGCCAGGTGGCCATTGGCACCGGGCGGGTCGTAGGTCAGGCACACCAGCCGCGGCGGCGCATCGGACCCGGCGCCGACGCCGAGGATCCCGCCGCAGTTCTCCTTGGCCATCCGCTTCTCGTCCCAGACGGTGACCTTGACCTTGTCACCGGCGTAGTCGGTGATCGCGTCCGCGAACGCCGGCGGACGGAGGTCGCCGGGCGGGGTGTTGGTCCAGTTGCGGGCGGCGTTCACGGCTCCCGCGACGGTGGCGGCGCGGTCGACGGCACGAGTCGCCGTGCTCTGGCGGGCGAAGGGGCTGAGCACCACTGCCGAGATGAGCGTGACGTCCTTCTTGGCCTTCGCCTTGCCCTTGCCGCGACCCGAGCTGCGGTTCGAAGACTTGTAGACGTCGTACTTGTAGGCGCCGAGCTCGACACCCTCGGCGATGGCGCCGACCTCGTGGACTCCAGCCGGGTGGAGCGCAACTGCCACCGTGGTCGCCGAGGCCTTGAGAGCTGCTCGCACGCCTTCGCCGGCGGCACGTCGAAGCTCCTCGGCGGTGGGTTCTGACGGCATCGCCACCGCGACGACGACGCGAGCGCGGGCGAGGTCACCGCCCGGGAACGTGACGACCTGACCCTTCTCGCCGGTGAAGCCGACCGCCTCGAGGCTCGGGGCGAAGACATCGCGGTCGTCATCACTCCTGATTCCGAGGATGAGGGCGTCCGCTCGGGCGGTGGTCGGCTTGGACGTGCTCAGGGAAACGGAGACCATGGCGACACTGTAGGTCAGGGTCATCGGCGGGCCCGCGATAGGTTTGCGGCCATGGATCTGCTCCACTCGCCCTTGCACGACCGACATGTCGCGCTCGGCGCGAAGTTCGCCGAGTTCGGCGGCTGGAACATGCCTCTGGAGTTCGCCGGCGGGGGTGTTCTCGCTGAGCACGCTGCCGTGCGCAACGCGGTCGGGCTGTTCGACGTGAGCCACCTGGGCAAGGCGCTCGTGAGGGGTGCCGGTGCAGCCGCCTTCGTCGACTCCTGCCTGACCAACGACCTCGGGCGCATCCAGCCCGGCAAGGCGCAGTACACCCTCTGCTGCGACGACGACGGCGGCACGATCGACGACCTCATCGTCTACCTCCGCGGCGAGTTCGAGGTGTTCCTCGTGCCGAACGCGGCAAACACCGCGGCGGTCGTCGAGCGGCTGCGTGCGGCGGCACCCGACGGCATCGAGGTCACCGACCAGCACCGCGAGCACGCGGTGCTGGCCATCCAGGGCACGCTGAGCGACGAAGTGCTCACCGCGCTCGACCTGCCCGTCGACCACGAGTACATGTCGTTCGCCGACGGCAAGATCGCCGGCCAGGAGCTCACGGTCTGCCGCACCGGCTACACCGGCGAGCGCGGGTACGAGCTGATCGTGCGGTCCGAGGGAGCCCTCGACGTCTGGGACGCGTTGATCGAGGCCGGTGAGCCGCACGGCATCCGGGCGTGCGGTCTCGGCGCCCGTGACACCCTGCGTACCGAGATGGGCTACCCGCTGCATGGCCACGAGCTGTCGGCCGAGATCAGCCCGGTCATGGCACGTGCCGGCTGGGCGGTCGGCTGGGACAAGCCCTCGTTCTGGGGCAAGGACGCCCTGGCGCAACAGCGCGCCGAGAAGACGGTCCCGACGATCCGCGGCCTCCTCGCGCAGGGCCGGGGCATCCCGCGTCCAGGCATGACGGTGGTCGCAGACGATGGAGGCGCCGAGCTCGGCGAGGTCACGTCGGGCACGTTCTCACCCTCGTTGCGTCAGGGCATCGGCCTGGCCCTGCTCGACCGATCGGTCGAGGACGGCTCGACGGTGCTCGTCGACGTCCGCGGACGCCAGGAGGCCTTCATCGTCACCAAGCCGCCGTTCGTGGAGCCGAAGACTCGCGAGGAATGACGATGATCACCCAGCCGAAGACCAAGTACGCGCGCTCGGGTGAGGTGTCCATCGCCTATCAGGTGGTCGGGGAAGGCCCCATCGACCTCATCTACGTGCCCGGCTTCATCTCGCACCTGGAGCTCGCGTGGGAGATGCCGCCGGTCGTCCACATGATCGAGCGCCTGACGTCGTTCGCCCGCTTGATCATGTTCGACAAGCGCGGCACCGGGCTGTCCGACCCCGTCGTCGGCGCGCCTACGCTCGAGGAGCGGATGGACGACGTCCGTGCCGTCATGGAGGCAGCCGGGTCGGAGCGGGCGGGTCTGATGGGGGTGTCCGAAGGGGCGCCGATGTCGATCCTGTTCGCGGCGACCCACCCGGAGCTGACGACCGGGCTCGTGCTCTACGGGAGCATGGCCCGATCGACGTGGGCACCGGACTATCCCTGGGCCACGCCGGCGGACGCGCTGATCGAGTCGTCGCTCGAGATGGCGCCGCACATGTTCGAAGGCGCCGCGATCGAGGTCATGGCGCCGAGCATGGCCGACGACCCGCGAGCACGGGAGATGTTCGCCCGCTTCCAGCGGTACGCCGCGACCCCGGCGATGCTCGAACAGGTCTTCCTCATGTTCCTCGACATCGACGTGCGCCCGATCCTGCCGACCATCGACGTGCCGACCCTGGTCCTGCACCGCCGCGGCGACCAGGCGGTCAACCGCCGCGGAGCGGAGTGGATGGCGGCACAGATCCCCGGAGCCAAGTACGTCGAGCTGGAGGGCATCGACCACGCGCTGTACGCCGGCGACACCGACGCTGTCATCGACGAGATCGAGGAGTTCCTCACCGGGGCTCGCCGCGCCACCGAGATCGACCGCGTCCTGGCGACGGTGATGTTCACCGACATCGTCGACTCGACCAAGCGCGCTGCCGCGATGGGCGATCGTCCGTGGCGTGATCTGCTCGAAGCGTGCAATGAGGCGATCCGTCGCGAGCTCACCCGATTCAGCGGCCGCGAGATCAAGACCCTGGGCGACGGGATGCTCGCCACGTTCGACGGCCCGGCGCGCGCCATCCGGTGTGCGCTCGCCGTGACCGATGCCGTCAAGCCGCTCGGGATCGAGGTGCGGGTCGGGCTGCACACCGGCGAGGTCGAGCTCGTCGGCGACGACGTGGCCGGCATCGCCGTGCATATCGCCGCGCGGGTCGGAGCGCTGGCCGAGACCGGCGACGTCCTGGTCTCGGGCACGGTCAAGGACCTCGTCGCGGGATCAGGGATCGCCTTCTCCGAACGCGGCGAGCACGTTCTCAAAGGTGTCCCCGACACGTGGCGACTCTTCGCGGTCGATCGCTGATGACGACACCATGGCCTTCGGGGGTCATCGACCCTCACATCCACCTCTGGGATCCGTTGACGACCCCCCGTGCCACCGCCGCGATGGCGCGTGTGTTTCGGCCACTGCCTCGCATTCCGCGCGCCATGCGGTGGGTGGCGCCCCGAGCGGACCGGGAGTTCATCGGGCACCCCCACCACGTCCTCAAGCCCTACCTGCCGGCCGACCACCGCGCTGACGCTTCCGAGGTCCCGGTTGCCACGATCGTGCACATCGAGAGCGAATGGCAGTGCGACGAGCGTCGTGAAGTGGTGGACGAGACCCGGTGGCTGAGCGCGCTCCCGTTCGGCCAGGACGGCGCACCCACACTGGGGGCCCTCGTGGTGCATGTCGACCCGCGCTTCGACGACGCCGGCGCGATCCTGGACGAGCATCTCGACGTCAATCCACTCGTGCGCGGCGTGCGGTGCGTTGCGGCGCACCATCCGGACCCGGGCGTGCGTGACTTCGCCGACCAGCCGCACCTGCTGAGCGACCCCTCGTTCGTGAAGGGCTTCGCCGCCATCGCGGAACGCGGCCTGAGCTTCGACGTCTGGTGCTTCTCCCACCAGCTGCCCGACGCGCTCACGCTGGCTCAGGAGTATCCCGAGACCACGTTCGTGCTCGATCACTACGCCACACCGGTGGGACTGCTGGGTCCGCGCGGGAAGAGCACCGGACGCACCGCCCAGGAGCGGTCCGCGCTGCTTGCCCGCTGGCGCGAGGACATCTCTGCCCTCGCGGCCTTGCCGAACGTGGTGGCGAAGCACTCCGGTCTGGGCATGCCGCTGCTGGGGAGCAACCGGTCACGACCGCTGGACGCCGATTCAGTGGCGGAGCTGACCGAACACGTCGCGCCTCTGATCCGTCACGTCCACGACACCTTCGGGGCCGACCGCACGATGTGGGCGTCGAACTTTCCGATCGACAAGGCGGAGCTGTCGCTTCCCGCGACCCTGCGGCTCGTCACCGACGTCCTGGGTTCGGACGCAGACCTGACCAACCTCGTGCGCGACGTCGCCCGGCGCGTGTACCGCATCCGTGACGAAGGAGACCTGACATGAGCTGGACCTGGAGCCTGGAGAACGCTGCCGGCGAGTCGGTGGGTACGTCAGAAACCTTCGACAGCCGCAGCGACGCCGAGTCGTGGGTGGGGGAGTCGTTCGCCGATCTGGTCGAGCAAGGCATCGACCAGGTGCGTCTCTTCGACGGCGACACCGAGGTCTACGGGCCGATGTCGCTGCGTGCCGACAGCTAGGGCACGTCTCCCTAGTACCGCTCAGGCAGGGGGGCGCCGCGGGCGATCTGCGCCTTCGGGAGGCGGAACCGGCGCAGCTGGGTGCTGCGGAGGAGCACGTACAGCGTGATGCCCTTGGCGCTCTCCCCGGGGAAGCGCCGGGCCACTTCCTTCTTCAACCGGCGCACGAGGATGAACTCGTCGACAACGGTGAGCAGGGTGACGACGACCCACAAGAACAGACCGAAGCCCGCCACCCGCGGGATGCTGGTGATGATGAACGAGATGAGGAGGATGGGCAGCAGGAACTCGGCGACGATGTACCGCCGGTCGATGTAGTCGCGGGTGAACCTGCGCACCGGTCCGCGATCGCGGAGGGGTAGGTACTTCTCGTCGCCGGACTTCAGAGCCGCCTGCTGACGTTCGCGGATCTGCGCGCGGGCCTGGCGCTCGCGCTTCATCTGCTCCTTGCGCGTGACGGGCGTCTTCATGGCCTTCTTGCGGGCTGCCTCGGCCTCCCTGCGGCTGGGCGTCGCCTTGCCCTTGTCTCCGGCCCTGGCGCCCTCGGTGTTCTCATCCACGCGGTCACCCTACCCGGGCCGCCACGGGTCAGCTGTCGCCGGACAGCCGTCCATCGATCGACTCGGCGATCGCCATCTGTTCGTCCTGCGGCACGGTTGGCTGGCCGACGGCGACGAGGACCACGACGACGTCGTCGCGGCGGAAGACCAGCGTGCGGAAGGGCGGTGCGCCGTCCTGTTCGAAGTCCCAAACGACCGATTCGTCGCCCACGTCGACGGCGACGGGTGTGACCGTCGCGCCGTTCTCGACGCAGGATCGCCGCGACGATGACGATGCCGACGAAGTCGATCGAACCCTGTCCTCGCTCGAGCCGAGCAGGACGACAGGAAGGGGTCACAGCGCCCCGACCCAGACGACCGCGGCCAGCACGAGACCGATGAGGAGGGTGATGCTGCCGGCTCTGGCCGAGCGCCGCCCAGCCGTGGCCGCGAGCGCGGCGACGATCGTGATGGCGAGCACCGTCGACGAGAAGCCTGCGATGCCGGTGTTCGGATCGGAGACGTCGAAGTCGGCCAGCCAGACGACGCTGGTGACGAAGCACGCGATACCGGCGACGACCATTAGCAAGACCAGCACAACGACGTCGACGGTGCGACGCCGGCGGACCTCGACCACGCCATTTCCCCCGATCACCAGGCGACGGTCGAGCCAACCGGCTCGACGACTGTACCCGTACTCTTGCGGCATGGGGATCGGTCAGCGCATCGCGAACATCTTCCGCTCCCGCCGTCACGATGGCGAGGACGTCGAGGCTCTGGCTGACCGGCTCGACGAGACCTACCGTTCCCAGCTGAGCCACCTGCAAAAGGTGCGCCGTGGGGTGGCCGACGTCGCCACCAGCCGCAAGCGGGTCGAGGTCCAGCTGGCCCGGCTGGCCCAGGAGGCCGCGACCCTCGACGCCGAGGCGCAGGCCGCGGTCGGCCGCGGCGACGACGACGCCGCACGGGCGGCGCTCACGCGAAAGGTCACGCTCGAGAAGGCCGCCTCCGATCTGGGCAAGCGACACGGCGCGCTGCAGTCCGAGGAGCGGAAGCTCATCGGCACCGCCGACGACCTCGAGCAACGCATCGAGGACTTCCGGCGACGCAAGGACACCCTCTCGGCTCGGCACTCCGCCGCCGCGGCCCGCGCCGAGATCACCGGGGCCGGCAGCGGCATCGCGTCATCGATGAGTGACGTCAACCAGGCCATGGAGGCGGCCGAGCGTCACACCCGTGAGCTGGAGGCCAAGGCCGACGCCGTCGACGAGCTCGTCGAGGGCGGCATCATCAGTGCACCGGGGGAGAGCGCCGACGACGCCGAACAGCGTCGCTTCGATGCGGAGCTGGAAGGAAAGGGCGATGGCCCGCAGCAGATTTCGCAGTGACAAAGGCCTGAGCCTTCGCATGGGCGGTGTCGGCCTGGGACTCGGCGCTCTCTACGTCGCCTTCGGCGTCGTGCTCATCTATTACTCCGGCAGCGCCCTGTTCGGCCTCGTCATCACCGTCGCGATGGCCTGGGGCCAGTGGTACTTCTCCGACCGGCTCGCGCTGAAGTCCATCGGTGGACGCGAGGTCACTCCCGAACAGGCACCCGAGCTGCACGCCATGATCGACCGGCTGTGCGTCCTCGCCGACATGCCCAAGCCACGCGTGGCGGTCGCCGTCACGGACATGCCCAACGCCTTCGCCACCGGACGCACGCCGAGCCACTCGGTCGTCTGTGTCACCACCGGCATCATGCAGCGGCTCGACGCCGAGGAGCTCGAAGGGGTCCTGTCGCACGAGCTCGCGCACGTCGCCAACCGCGACGTCTCGGTGATGACGGTCGCCTCGTCGCTCGGACTGCTGGCCGGGTTCATCACCCGGTGGGGGTTCTACTTCGGCGGCGGTCGCAACCGCGATGGCGGTGGATTGCCGTTCTTCGCGGTGTTCCTGGTCAGCATGGCCGTCTACTTCGTCAGCTTCCTGCTCACACGGGCGCTGTCGCGCTACCGCGAGCTCAGCGCCGACCGCAGCGGGGCCTACCTCACCGGCCGGCCGTCCAAGCTGGCGTCGGCGCTGGTCAAGATCTCCGGTGAGATGAGCCGCATCCCGAACAAGGATCTCCGCGACGCGCAGGCGCTCAGCGCGTTCTTCATCGCGCCGGCCATCAACCGTGAGTCGATCGGCGCGATGATGTCGACCCATCCGCCGCTGCAGCAGCGTCTGGACCAGCTGGCCAAGGTCGGCTCCGAACTCGGCGAGCCGGTCTGACCGATGGGATTCCTCGACTCCATCCTCGGGCGCTCGGCTCCGCCACCCGCAGACCTCGACGTGCTGTTCGCGGTCCCGCAGGCGGCGCTCTCGCTGCAGGTCGCGGGGTTCGCTGCCACCGGGCTCGGGGCCGTGTGCTTCCGTGACGCCGAGGGCCAGGCCGACGACGCCGTCATCGACGACGCGAATGCTCTCATCACCACCGATGCTGCCTCGAAGGTCGAGATCAGCGACGACGCGCACGGGTTCCGCTGGCTCACGGTCACGCGCGCGGCCGGGGACGTCTCCGGGCTCGTCACGGACCTGCATGCAGCCAACTCGTCGCTGGTCGATGCGCGCTTCGGTGCCGGGCTGCTCTGCTCGACGGTGCTGTTCACGACGCCCGCCGGCGGACCCTGCGCGCTCGTCTACCTCTTCAAGCAGGGCTCGTTCTACCCGTTCGTCCCGCTGGCCGGGCAGAAGCGTGACAACGCCCTCGAGCTGCAGATGCGCGGCCTCGTCGACAGCGACGTCCCGGTCGAGCCCAAGCTCGACCGCTGGCTCGCGCTGTGGGGCGCCCCCGGCCTCGATCCGGCGGGATAGGTTGGTGATCGTGACGTTCGATTCCCTCACCCGCGACCAGGTCCAGGCTTTCCACGACGAGCAGCTCGATGCGTACCGCACTCTGCAGAAGGCCGGGCTGAAGCTCGATCTCACCCGGGGCAAGCCCTCCCCGGAACAGCTCGACCTCTCCACCGAGCTGCTCTCGCTGCCCGGCGACGACTACAAGGACTCCAAGGGCACCGACACGCGCAACTACGGCGGGCTGAACGGCCTGCCCGAGCTGCGCGAGATCTTCGCCGAGATCATGCAGGTTCCGGTCGATCAGGTCGTCGCGGGCGACAACGCGAGCCTCGCGATGATGCACGACACGGTCGTGTTCTCCCTGCTCAGGGGCACGCCCGACTCGCCCCGCCCATGGGTCGACGAGGACGAGGTCACCTTCATCTGCCCGGTGCCCGGCTACGACCGTCACTTCGCACTCACCGAGCGATACGGCATCAGGATGGTCCCGGTCGAGATGCACGATGACGGCCCCGACATGGCGGCCGTCCGTGAGCTGGCCGCCGACCCGTCGGTCAGGGGCATCTGGCTCGTGCCCACGTACGGCAACCCGTCCGGCGCGGTGGTCAGCGAGGCCGTCGCCGCCGAGCTCGCTGCGCTCGAGACCGCCGCCCCGGACTTCCGGATCCTGTGGGACAACGCCTACGCCGTGCACCACCTCACCGAGGAGCGCACCAAGACGGCCGACATCGTCGGTCTCTGCGCCGCGTCCGGGAACCCGAACCGCGCGATCGTGTTCGCCTCGACGTCCAAAATCACCTTCGCCGGGTCCGGCGTGTGCTTCCTGGGCAGCTCGGCGGAGAACATCGAGTGGTACCTGGGCAACCTCGGCAAACGCACCATCGGCCCCGATAAGGTCAACCAGCTGAGTCACGCGCGCTACCTGGGCGACGTCGAGGGCGTTCATCGCCTCATGAATAAGCACCGCGAGATCCTCGCGCCCAAGTTCGAGGCCGTGCTCACGATCCTGCGCGAGCGGCTCGGACCGCACGACGTCGCGACCTGGTCGGAGCCCAAGGGTGGCTACTTCGTGAGCCTCGACGTCGTCGACGGCACCGCGAGCCGCGTCGTGGAGCTGTGCGGCGAAGCCGGCATCGCGATGACCCCCGCCGGTGCGTCTTTCCCGTATGGCCAGGACCCGCGCAATCGCAACATCCGGATCGCCCCGAGCTTTCCGTCGCTCGACGAGCTGACCACGGCCATGGACGGTCTCGCCACCTGTGTGCTGCTGGCCGCCGCCGAGCAGCACCTCGCCCCTGAATGAGGGTGCTCGTGGCGCCGGACGCGTTCGCCGGTACGCTCACCGCGCCCGAGGCTGCCCGTGCCGTCATCGACGGCTGGGCCCGGCACGCTCCTGACGACGAGCTCACCGCCCTGCCGATGGCCGACGGCGGTCCCGGTTTCGTCGACGTCCTGCACGATTCCCTGGGTGGCGACCTCGAGGTCGTCACCGTGTCCGGCCCCCTCGGCCGACCCACGCCGGTCACCCTGCTGATCAGCGACGACGTGGCCTACGTCGAGTCGGCGCAGGCCTGCGGTCATCCACTCCTCGACGCCCCCGACCCGTGGCACGCGACCACGGCCGGTGTCGGCGAGGCCGTGGCTGCCGCCGTCGGCGCCGCCGCCACGACCGTGGTGCTGGGCCTGGGCGGAAGCGCCACCAACGACGGGGGAGCGGGGCTGCTCGGGGCGCTCGGAGCCACAGCCGACGTGCCGCTCGATCGTGGCCCCGACGGGCTCCGCGACATCACCCGTCTCGACCTCAGCGGTGCACGTGAGCGCCTTGACGGAGTCACACTCGTCGCCGCCACCGACGTCGACGTCCCGCTGCTCGGCATGTTCGGAGCCACCAAGACGTTCGGCCCGCAGAAGGGTCTGCCCGAGGACGACATCCTCGTCGTCGACCGCATCCTCGACGAGCTGGTCGTGGCGGCCTGCGGTTCGGCCCCGGCCGATCGCCGGGTGGCCGAGCAGCCCGGGGCCGGCGCGGCCGGAGGGCTCGCCTTCGCGCTGTTGCTGCTCGGGGCGAGCACCCGTCCGGGCGTCGAGCTCGTCGCCGATGCAGTCGGTCTGGCGGCCGCCTGCCGCGACCACGACCTCGTCGTCACCGGTGAGGGCACCTACGACCACTCGTCCCGAAGCGGCAAAGTCGTGCACGGCGTCGCCACCGCCGCGGCCGCCGAAGCCCGACCGTGCATCGTCCTGGCCGGCCAGGTCACCGTCGGCTCGCGTGAGATGCGGGCGATGGGCGTCGAGTCGGCCTACGCGGCGGCCGACCGCGTCGGGGTCGACCGCGCGCTGGCGGACCCGTACGGCTCGCTCGCCACGCTCGCCGAACGTGTCGCGCGCACGTGGTCGCCCCGGCGGTAGGCAGGTCAATGGGCGGCACGGTGGGTGAGGGCGCGTACCATGGAATGAGCAACGCACCCCGAGCGTTGCACCGTGTGACGCAACCCATCAGGGAGATGAGATGACTGTCGACAGCACGAGCACCGAGACCACGGCCCCGGCCACTGAGGGAATCCTCCTCAGTGAAGGTGCTGCCGCCAAGGTCAAGAGCCTGCTCGAGCAGGAGGGCCGCGACGACCTCGCGCTCCGCATCGCCGTCCAGCCCGGCGGCTGTTCCGGTCTGCGCTACCAGCTCTTCTTCGACGAGCGCACTCTCGACGGCGACGAGATCCGCGAGTTCGACGGCGTCAACGTGGTCGTCGACCGCATGAGCCTTCCCTACCTGCACGGTGCCTCCATCGACTTCGTCGACACCATCGAGAAGCAGGGCTTCACCATCGACAACCCGACGGCCACCGGATCCTGCGCCTGCGGCGACTCGTTTCACTGATGCGCAAAGCGCCCGTCACGAGATCGAGTAGGTCGCGAGGAACGAGCGACCGTATCGAGATCCACTAGAGGCGCACCGCCTCCGACGACCCCCTGCGATCGCAGGGGGTCGTTGTCTATCCTGTGCGGGTGCACCTCGCCATCTGCGGTTCCATCGCGACCGACCACCTGATGACCTTTCCGGGAAAGTTCGCCGACTCCCTCGTACCTGAGGAGCTCGACAAGATCGCGTTGTCGTTCCTGGTGGAGGATCTCGACGTCCGCCGCGGCGGGTGCGCGGCCAATATCGCGTACGCGCTCGCGAAGCTCGGGCACCGGGCCCTACTGGTTGGAGCGGTCGGCCACGACTTCGATGTGGAGTACCGCGGCTGGCTCGACGACGCCGGCGTCGACACGTCTGGCGTGCGTGTCTCCGAGACCCGTCACACGGCCAGATTCGTGTGCACCACCGACGCCGCGTTCGCCCAGATCGCCACGTTCTACACCGGTGCCATGGCCGAGGCCCGGGAGATCGACCTGAGCACCTTGGGCGACTTCGACCTCGTGCTCGTCGGCCCCGACGACCCCGAGGGAATGCAACGCCACACCCGAAGCTGCCGCGACCGGGGCGTAGCCTTCGCCGCCGACCCGTCGCAGCAGCTCGCCTGGGCCGACGGCGAGCTCATCCGCGACCTCGTCGACGGAGCCGCCTACCTGTTCAGCAACGACTACGAGGCCGCGCTCATCGAGCAGAAGACCGGATGGACGCCGGCCGACGTCCAGGCCCACGTCGGCACCCGCGTCGTCACGCGCGGCAAGGACGGCGTCTCGGTGTACCCGGCCGACGGTCCGGCTGTCGAGGTCGGGGCCATCGAAGGTGTCGTGGCCGTCGACCCCACCGGTGTCGGCGACAGCTTTCGGGCCGGATTCCTGGCCGGCGTCGCCGCCGATCTCGACCTCGAGCGTTCCGCTCAGATCGGGTGCACGATCGCCGCCAGCGTCGTCGAGACGAAGGGCACTCAGGAGTACGAGCTCACGCGTGACGGGTTCCTCAAACGCCTCGGCGCGGCCTACGGCGACACAGCCGCCGCCGACGTCGATGCCGGGCTCAAACTGGGCTGATCACTGCAGTAGGGTGCTGGTGTTCGAACGATGTGTCATCGAGTGGTGGGCATGGATCAGAAAGGCATCCCGTGGGTCGGATGAAGCTGGCGGGTCTGACCGCCGCGGTGCTCGTGCTGAGTGGTTGTTCTCCTGTCGACAACAGCGAGCTGAAGCGGCTCGCCCTCCCGGTTGCCGGAAGCGATCGCACCGACCCGATGTGGGAGGTGTGGCTCGGCGCCTGGATCGCCGTGCTCGTCGTCTTCCTCCTGGTCTTCGCCGGGATGCTCTACGCGATGATCCGCTACCGCCGCCGCAGCGACGACCAGGTGCCGGCCCAGGTGCGCTACAACCTGCCGATCGAGGCGCTCTACACGATCGCCCCCATCATCGTGGTCGCCGTCTTCTTCTTCCACACAGTCAGCTCTCAGAACGAGATGCTGGAGAAGGTCGAGAACCCCGACCACACGCTCACGGTCGTGGGCAGCAAGTGGCAGTGGGCGTTCAACTATCTGGACGAGAACGCGACCCAGGGCGACGACGTCTTCGAGACGGGCACCCCGGCCGATCCGGCCGAGCTGTGGTTGCCGGTCGATGAGTCGGTGCGGTTCGACCTCAAGTCGCCCGACGTCATCCACTCCTTCTGGATCCCGGAGTTCTACTTCAAGCTCGACGTCATTCCGGGACGTGCGAACTCCTTCGACCTCACGCCCACGCGGGAGGGCACCTTCACCGGTCGGTGCGCGGAGCTGTGCGGGCTCTACCACTCGCGGATGCTCTTCGAGGTCCATGTCGTCTCGCGTGACGAGTACGATCGACACCTGTCCGAGCTCAAGGCCGCCGGCAATGTCGGCGAGCCCGAGGGCGCTTCCGAGGCCGACACGATCTCCGGTCTCGAGAACGGAGAAGAGAACTGATGGCGACCACCGCTGCCTTCGAAGCCCGCGCGGGGGCCCCGGCCCGCGAACGCACCCTCGGCCAGAGGATCGTCATGGTCATCACGACCACCGATCACAAGGTCATCGGCAACCTGTACTTGGTCACGTCGTTCCTGTTCTTCATCTTCGGCGGCATCCTGGCGCTGCTCATGCGCGCCAACCTCGCCCAGCCGGGCTCCAGGGTCGTCAGTGACGACACCTTCAACCAGCTGTTCACGATGCACGGCACGATCATGCTGCTGCTGTTCGCGACGCCGCTGTTCGTCGGATTCGCCAACGCCGTCATGCCGCTTCAAATCGGCGCACCCGACGTCGCGTTTCCGCGTCTGAACATGTTCGGCTACTGGTTGTTCCTTTTCGGCGGGCTCATCGTCATCAGCGGGTTCATGGTCCCGGGTGGAGCAGCGAGCTTCGGCTGGTTTGCTTATGCGCCGCTCAGCGATTCGGTCAACACACCGGGTCTCGGCGGTGATCTGTGGGTCATGGGGCTGTGGATGGTGGGCCTCGGCACCATCCTCGGCGCCGTCAACTTCGTCACCACGATCTTCACCATGCGCGCCCCCGGCATGACCATGTTCCGGATGCCCATCTTCTGCTGGAACACGTTGGTCACGAGCATGCTCGTGCTGATCGCGTTCCCGATCTTCGCTGCCGCCCTGCTCGCGCTTGAGGCGGACCGGCGCCTCGGTGCCCATGTGTTCGACGCCGCCAACGGCGGTCCGATCCTGTGGCAGCACCTGTTCTGGTTCTTCGGCCACCCCGAGGTCTACATCATCGCGTTGCCGTTCTTCGGCATCATCACCGAGGTTCTGCCGGTGTTCAGCCGCAAGCCGATCTTCGGCTACATCGGCCTGGTCGCCGCGACCCTCACCATCGCGGTGCTGTCCGCAGCCGTCTGGGCGCACCACATGTTCGTCACCGGCGCCGTCGACCTGGCGTTCTTCTCGTTCATGACGTTCCTCATCGCGGTGCCGACCGGGGTCAAGTTCTTCAACTGGATCGGCACGTTATGGGGGGGAAGTGTGTCCTTCGACACCCCGATGATCTTCTCCCTCGGCTTCCTCACGACGTTCCTCTTCGGTGGCCTGACCGGCATCATCCTGGCCTCGCCCACGCTCGACTTCCACCTCTCCGACAGCTACTTCGTCGTGGCGCACTTCCACTACGTGGTCTTCGGCACCGTCGTGTTCGCGATGTTCGCCGGCTTCTACTTCTGGTGGCCCAAGCTCACCGGCCGCATGCTCGACGAGAAGCTGGGCAAGATCCACTTCTGGCTCCTGTTCATCGGCTTCCACATGACGTTCCTGGTGCAGCACTGGCTCGGCGTCGAGGGCATGCCCCGCCGCTACGCCGACTACGGCGTCAACGACGGCTTCACGACGCTGAACGAGATCTCCTCCATCGGGGCGTTCCTGCTCGGCGCCTCCACACTTCCCTTCCTCTACAACGTCTGGAAGTCGCGCAAGGGTCCGCTCGTCAAGCTCGACGACCCGTGGGGATGGGGCCGGTCGCTGGAATGGGCCACCAGCTCACCGCCGCCGCGACACAACTTCACCTCGCTGCCGCGCATCCGCTCCGAGAGCCCGGCGTTCGACCTGCACCACCCCGAGATCGCCGAGCTCGAGCTCATTCAGAACCCCGGCGAGAATCAACCGCGCGCCGACGCCCCTGACGTGAACGGCCGCAACGAGGCCACCTCGGACTCGAAAGGTGACGCCTGAGCCATGAAGGCCGAATACTGGACCATTGCCGGCTGCGCAATCTTCTTCGCGGCCACCGCACCGATCTACTGGTTCCTCACGTACGACCCCACCGGCACAACGGCGCTTGTCATGACGCTCCTGCTGTGCACCCTGCTGGGTTTTTACCTTGGGGTCGTCGCCAAGCAGATCCCCGATCGTCCGGAGGACCGCGCCGAAGGTGATATCGCTGAGGGCGCAGGGGAGCAGGGCTTCTTCCCGCCGTACAGCTGGTGGCCGCTGTTCTGCGCTCTGGCGCTCTCCGTCGTCGTGCTGGGTGTCGTGTTCGGCTGGTGGCTGTTCATCATCGGCGTGGGCATCGGCGCACTGACGTTGAGCGGCTGGATCTTCGAGTACTACCGGGGTGTCCACGCTCACTGACGTGGCGAAGAGCACGGCCTGTTGATGACTGACGGCTGGGTTCGTCCACATACGATGTGGTCGTGACCTCCCCCCACATCGTCGCCGTCGCCGCCGCGGCGCTGCTCCTGTCGAGCTGCTCGACCAGCAAGGTCAAGCAGGCGGTGACGCCTGAGGACCCGATCACCCTGTCGGCAAGCGTCAAGGAAGACGCCAAGGGTGTCACGGTCGACACCATCGTCACCGCCGACGCCGAGCACGGCACCATCTCCAAGGCGTCGCTCGCCACCTCCGACGGCAAGACCAAGATCGGCGGCCGGCTGAGTGGCGCCCAGTGGGTCGCCTCTGAGCGCCTCGAGCCGGGCACCGCGTACACACTCACCGTCAAGGGCACCGGCGACGACGGCGAAGAAGGTGCGATCAAGCGGACGTTCACGACCCAAGCGCTCACCCTGCAGCAGCAGACGTACCCCGCGGTCGCTCCGCTCAAGGGCGAGACCGTCGGCATCGGTATGCCAGTCATCGTCACCTTCGACCTGCCGGTCAAGAAGAAGGCGCTGTTCGAGCGCAACATGTCGATCAACACCGACGACGACATCGACGGATCCTGGTCGTGGATCAGCGACAGTGTCGTCCACTACCGTCCGAAGGACTACTGGCCGGCCGGCACCAAGGTCAAGGTCGACCTGAACCTCAACGGGCTTCCCGCCGGGAACGGCATCTACGGACAGCAGGACCAGAAGCTATCGTTCAAGATCGGTAGCAGTGTCGTGAGCACCGTCGACGTCAGAGGACACTCGCTCACGGTCGACATCAACGGCAAGCAGGTCCGCAGGATCCCGGTCAGCACCGGCGACGCCAAGCATCGGACCCGGCAGGGCACGAAGATCATCATGGAGAAGCTGCCCAAGGTGGACATGGACGCCGCCACCACGGGCGTCGACTCCGAGGACCCCGACTACTACGACATCGAAGACGTGAAGTGGGCGATGCGGGTCACCAACTCCGGTGAGTTCCTGCATGCTGCGCCGTGGTCGTCCCGCTCACACGGCCGAGCCAACGTCAGCCACGGCTGCACGGGCATGAGCACCAAGAACGCCAGCTGGCTCTACCAGCGGTCCAAGCGCGGTGACGTCGTGGAGTTCAAGAACAGCCCCCGCGGTATCGAGGACCAGAACGGCTGGACCGACTGGAACGTGAGCTGGGCCGACTGGAAGTCCGGCTCCGCGCTCAGCAGCTGACCGCCCTGGTTAGTGCGAGCGGGGGATGCCCGTCTCGGAGACTCCCTGGAAGTCCTCGCCGAGGCCGACGGGGTGTCCGTCATGCTCCGCGAAGTGCTCCGCCGCGTGATCCACGTCGTGCTCGGTGGGCTTGTCGACCGCACCGTGGTAGTAGAAACGCCTCAACCGCGCGCGCAGCTTCTCCTTCCGACCGTTCGGAGCGGGGACGCCGTTCTCGTCCGTCTCCTGCGGCTCCTCCAGCTCAGGCAGCCTGTCATGCGTGGTGAGCACGTACTGCTGGGGAACCGCCAACGGAGCGTGGCGCTCGGAATAGCTGCCGTCGGGCCCGCGCTCGATGATGCCGGTCTCATAGCCGTGCAGGATGCGGTTGGCGTCGGCGCGCTGCAGGCCGATACAGATGCGCTTGGTGATGATGAAGGCCAGGACCGGGAGGACGAACACCCCCACCTGCACGAACCGGGTGATGTCGTAGATGTCGAGATCGAACTTGGTGGCGATGATGTCGTTTCCGCCGCCGATCCAGAACACGCCGTAGGCAGTCATGCCGGCGACGCCGAACGCGGTGCGCACCGGGGCGTTGCGCGGGCGCTCCAGCAGGTGGTGCTCGCGCTTGTCACCGGTGATCCACTGCTCGACGAACGGCCATACGCCGAGCAACGTGAACATGACGCCCATCAGCAGGACGGCGGGGATGAAGACGTTCATGGACCACGTGTAGCCGATGAGCGGATCGGTGAACTCCCAGGCCGGCATGACGCGGACGGCGCCCTCGACGAAGCCCATGTACCAGTCGGGCTGCGACCCGGCGGTCACCTCGGAAGGGTTGTACGGACCGTAGAGCCAGATGGGGTTGATCTGCAGCGTCGCGCCCATCAGTGCGGTGAAGCCGAACACGACCAGGAAGAAGCCTCCGGCCTTGGCCGCGTACTGCGGGAGCAGCGGGTAGCCCACGACGTTGTTCTCGGTATGGCCGGGCCCGGGCCACTGGGTGTGCTTCTGGTAGACGAGCAGCACCATGTGGAGGCCGATGAGGGCCAGCAGAATGGCCGGTATCAGCAGGATGTGCGCCATGTAGAGGCGGGGGATGATGATGTCGCCCGGGAACTCACCACCGAAGATCCAGAACTCCAGGTAGGAACCGACGAGTGGAATCGATCGGATCAGGCCGTCGACGAAGCGGAGGCCGGTTCCGGAGAGCAGGTCGTCGGGAAGTGAGTAGCCGGCGAAGCCTTCGACGAGGCCCAGAGTGAGAAGACCGAGCCCGACGAGCCAGTTGACCTCGCGGGGCTTGCGGTACGCACCGGTGAAGAAGATGCGCAGCATGTGCACGATCATGGCGGCGACGAAGATGGCGGCCGCCCAGTGGTGGACCTGACGCATCAGCAGGCCACCGCGGACTTCGAAGGAGATCTCGAGGGTCGAGGCGAAGGCCCTCGACATCTCGAGGCCGCGCAGCGGCTCGTACGAACCCGCGTAGACGGTCTCGGCCATGCTCGGGTCGAACCAGAAGGTCAGGAACACGCCGGTGAGCAGAAGGACGATGAACGACCACAGCGCGATCTCGCCGAGCATGAATGACCAGTGCTCCGGGAAGACCTTGCGCACCGGCAGGAGCTTCTTGCCGGCACCGGCCAGACCGAGACGATCGTCGAGCCACTCGACGGGCCCGCCGGCCTTCTTGCCGAAGGAGGTGTCTTGGACGGGTGTGTGGTCACTCATAACGCTCATCCAACTTCTTCTGGTCGCGTGCCAGTTCCGGATAGCTCGGTGCGACGATCTCCTGGAAGTCACTCATCGCGATGAGGTAGCCCTCTGAGTCTACGCCGAGCGGCATCTGCGGGAGAGGTCGAGCGGCCGGCCCGAAGATGACCTTGCCCGCGTCGGCGAGGTCGAACGTCGACTGGTGGCACGGACACAGGACGTTGTGCGTCTGCTGCTCCCAGAGGCTGATCGGGCACCCCACGTGCGTGCAGATCTTCGAGTAGCACAAGATGCCGTTGATGCCCCAGTTCTCGCGACCTTCGGCCGGTGTGATGTCCTCCGGACGCATCCGGACCAGGATGACGGCGGCCTTGGACTTGACCTGGAGCACCTCTGCGCCGTGGATGACGTGCTCGCCGTCCTCGGTCTCCTCGAAGAGGATGGCCGGCTCGGCGTTGACGAGCTGGCCCACCTCGAGCTCGGACGGCTTGATGGGCGCACCGGAGACGTCGTTGACGACCCGCATGCCCTTCTTCCAGACCGTGTTGCTCTGGCCACTGGGGAGCGGCCCGAGGTCGCCGAGCATGAACACCGTCGGGATGCCGAGGGCCGCGACCGATGCGAGCAGCGTGTTGCGGATCATCGGCCGACGGCCTATGCCGGACTCGTCCAGCCCGGCGTTGATGTCCTCCATCACGCCGACTCGATCTTCGTCGGACGAGCGGACGGGGTGCCGCATCTCGACGATCGCGTGGTCGCCCATCAGTCTCTTGGCCCACTGGATGATGCCTGAACCCATCAGCAGCATCGCGCCGCCGATTGTGGTACCGAAGGCGAAGTTCTGGGCTGACCAGCCGAGGAACGTCTGGTCGGCGTCGATGAAGAGATAGGCCGGAATGAACAGCACCAGCAGGATCGTGGCAATGCCGAACATCGCCGAGACCTGCAGCTCGGCCCGACGTTCCTGGTCCTTGTCGACGTCGGTGGGACGCCACTGGTGCGCGGGCAGGCCCGGGTCGTCGACCGGCTCGTGAGTGGTGGTTTCGAGTTCGTCGCTCATTTCTGCTTCTTCACTCTCGTTCCGTGCGCACCGATCCAGACGGCGAAGCCGACCAGCCCGGCGATGCCGATGATGAAGGTGAACATGCCGTCGACCACCGGTCCGAGTCCGCCACCGGCGAGACCGCCGTAGTTGGGCTGCTCCTCGAGGGTCTTGATGTAGGCGATGACGTTGCGCTTGTCCTCGGGCGTGATGACGTCGTCGGAGAAGTGCGGCATCTGCTGCGGCCCGGTGAGCATGGCCTCGTAGATGTACTTGGCCTCGACTCCCCGGATGTCGGGTGCGGTGCGGCCGTTGGGCAGCGCGCCGCCGGCGCCGACGGAGTTGTGGCAGGCCGTGCAGTTGGTGCGGAAGAACTCGCCGCCCTCACGGATCTCGTCGGGGGTCGCCTCGCGCCAGTCGAGGTACTCCTGCTCGGGGACGGCTGGACCGGGCGCCAGCGAGGCGACGTACGCGGCGAGCTGGCGGGTCTCCTCGGCGGTGTACTCAGGGTCCTTGGCTGGGGCCTGCGGGCCCGTCTGGGCCATCGGCATTCGGCCGGTGCCGACCTGGAAGTCGACCGCCGCGGCGCCCACGCCGATGAGCGACGGCCCGTAGTTGCCGCCCGACTTGGTGGTGACGCCCTCGGCGTTCTTGCCGTGGCAGCTGGCGCAGCCGATCAGGAAAAGCTGACGTCCGGCCTCGACGTCGCGAGATGAGGCTTCATCGGCTGTGGCGGCCTTCGGCGCGAACGCCGAGTAGAGGCCGCCGGCCACGACGAGCCCCACGAGGAGGACGACGAGACCGGCGAGGGGATGCCGGCGGCGGGTCGAGAGTTTCCGCACCGAGAACCTCTTTCCATTCGGGTGACCAGAGTACTGATGGCGATTCCGCGTCGGGATGTTAGGCGGACCTTGTTATTGGAGGACGTAGATGGTGAAGAACAGGCCAACCCACACGATGTCGACGAAGTGCCAGTAGTACGAGACCACGATCGCGGAGATGGCCTGTTCGTGTGTGAACCGCCGCGCCATGAACGTGCGGCCGATGACGAGCAGGAAGGCGATCAGGCCACCGATGACGTGCAGGCCGTGGAAGCCGGTGGCGAGGTAGAACACCGAACCGTAAGGCGACGACGAGATGGTGGTGTGCTCGGTGACCAGGGAGGCGTATTCGGTGGCCTGGCCGGCGATGAAGAAGGCGCCCATGAAGTAGGTGAGCACGAACCACTCGCGCATGCCCCACTGGGTAAACTGCCAGAGGCTGCCCGTGCGGCCGGCCCGGCCTCGTTCGGCGGCGAAGACCCCGTACTGACAGGTGATCGACGACAGCACCAGCACAGTGGTGTTGATCGTCGCGAATGTGATGTCGAGCTTGGCCGTCTCCTGGATCCACAGGTCGGGTGAGACGTTGCGGATGGTGAAGTACGCCGCGAACAGCCCGGCGAAGAACAGCAGATCGCTGGAGAGCCACGTGATGGTGCCCACGGCGACCATCGAGGGGCGCCCCTCGGTGCCGTGGAGCCGGGACGCCGGGATCATGGAAGTAGTCGCCACGCGATCATTATGTACGATTCGATCGTGAGCGAGCACAAGCCCCTGCGTGTCCTGGTCTACAGCGACGATCGAGACGTCCGTGCGACCGTCATCTCCGCGCTCGGAACGTGTCCGCACCCCGATCTCCCCGCGTTCGAGTACGTCGAGTGCGCCACCGAACCGGTGGTGTTCCAACACCTCGATGGGGGAGGTTTCGATCTCGTGATCCTCGACGGAGAGGCGGTCCCGGCCGGCGGCCTGGGCATCGCCCGGCAGATGAAGGACGAGATCTACCAGGCGCCGCCGGTGCTCGTGCTCACCGGACGTCCGCAGGACGCCTGGCTTGCCACCTGGTCGCGCGCCGAGGCCGCGTTGCCGCACCCCATCGACCCCTTCCGCCTGGCCGAGACCGTCATCGATCTCGCCCGCCGCGTGCTGCAGTCGGCCTAGAGCCAGCCATGAACACGTGGCCAGACGTCCTGGCAGAGCTCATCGCCGGGCACGACCTCGACGCCTCGTCCACCTCGTGGGCGATGGACGAGATCCTGTCCGGCAACGCCACTCCTGCGCAGATCGCCGGTTTCGCCGTCGCGCTTCGCAGCAAAGGGGAGACGCAGGCGGAGATGCAGGGGCTCGTCGACGCCATGTATCGCCACGCGGCACCCATGCCGGTCGAGGGTCGCGTCGTCGACATCGTCGGCACCGGTGGCGATCGCGCGCGCACCGTCAACATCTCGACCATGTCGGCGGTCGCGATCGCCGGCGCAGGTGTGCCCGTCGTCAAGCACGGCAACCGGGCTGCCTCCAGCGCGAGCGGCTCCGCCGACGTGCTCGAGGAGCTCGGCATCCGGCTGGACGTCCCGCCGCTCAAGCTGGTCGACGTCCTGACGGAGGTCGGCATCACGTTCTGCTTCGCCCCGGTGTTCCACGCCTCGTTCCGGTTCGCGGCCGTGCCACGCCGCGAGCTCGGCGTCCCCACCCCGTTCAACTTCCTCGGGCCGCTGGTCAACCCGGCCCGTCCGGGCGCGATGGCCGTCGGCGTGGCCGACGCCCGGATGGCGCCCATCATGGCCGGTGTGCTCGCCTCCCGAGGCGCCGATGCGCTGGTCTTCCGCGGCGACGACGGACTCGACGAGATCACCACCACCACGACGTCGCGGATCTGGGTGGGCGACCCGGCCACCGGTCAAGTCACCGACCACGAGCTCGACCCCCAGAGGCTCGGGTTCGAGCTGTCCGAGCCGTCCGCGTTGACCGGTGGTGACGCGGCGTTCAACGCCGCT
The DNA here is from genome assembly GCF_050700635.1 of Aeromicrobium sp. Lineage (GTDB taxonomy): Bacteria > Actinomycetota > Actinomycetes > Propionibacteriales > Nocardioidaceae > Aeromicrobium. The sequence continues at coordinate 36,086 of NZ_JBOHDT010000199.1, read as the reverse complement.
GTCTTCGAGCGTGTGGTGGACGGTGAGAAGTCCGCCGTGCGCGACGCCGTGCTGCTCAACGCCGGCGCTGGCATCGCCGCACACGAGGCTACCGATGGCACCCTCGAGGACCGCGTGGCTGCGGGCGTCGAGCGAGCGCGCGAGTCGATCGACTCCGGCTCGGCCCGCCGGGTGCTCGACCTGTGGGTGAGCACCACGCAGTCGCTCGTCTGAGCCCTCCTGCTTCGAGTGCAAAGAGCTCAAAGACCGATGCTGAAGGCTTCCTCGAGGTCGTGGTGGCTGAACGTCTGGAAGGCGATCTGGGTCTGTGTCGACAGCACGCCGTCGACCTTGTTCAGCTGGTCGGCGACGACGTCGGAGATCTCCTCGTGGGTGCGAACGCGCACCATCGCGAGCAGATCGAGCTCGCCGGTGACGGAGTAGACCTCGCTGACGCCGGAGATGTCGGCGATGCTCTCGGCGATGTCGGAGAGACGGGAGACGTCGGCCTGGATGAAGACGATCGCGGTGATCACGACGTCAGCGTAGTCGCCTTGGCGCGTGTGGCCAGAGCAGTGAGGCGTTCGAGGTGGCGGGCGCCGCTCGCCAGGGGCGCGACCCAGGATCCGCGCACCACCCGGACACCCGGTGTGTCGAGCCAGCGCAGCAGGCACTCCGTCTCCTCGGCCGTGGCCGCCGGGATCGGCCCGTAGCCGGCGTCGATGGACTCGGCCGTGGCGAGCAGAGCATCAACCCAGCCGGCCGGATGTGTCCCGTGCGGCATGACGCCCGCTGCGGCCAGCCGTCCGTGCCGCAGGACGTGGATCTCCCAGCCGTCGGCGTGCGGCGCTGCGGCGACGAGCTCGGCGACCGCGGTGAGCTCGGCGAGACGTTGCGTGCGCACGACCGCACGCAACAGTGCCGTGAGTCGGTCGCGCCAGCGCGCGGCATCCTCGAACCGCTCGTGGTCGGCGAGGTCACGCATGCGTCGACTGATCGCGTCGACCAGCTCGACCGGGTCGGCGGTCATGGCACGTTGCACACGCAGCACCTCGTCGGCGTAGGTCTCCGGTTCGACTGAGCCGTCGCATGGAGACAGGCAGTGGCCGAGCTCCGCGAGCGCACAGGCATGGCGGCGGGACCGTTTGGCCAGACGAGGCGTGCACTGACGGATGCGAAAGGTGTCGTGGAGTGCGGCGAGGGCGTCGTCGGCGGAGGTGCGGCTGCCGAACGGGCCGATGTAGTCGGCGTCGTCGTCGAGGATGCGTTTGACGACCGAGAGCCGTGGCCACGGCTCTCGGGTGAGCTTGAGCCAGGACAACCGGTCGGGGAACTTGGAGCGTCGGTTGTACGGCGGCCGGTGCCGCGCGATCAACCGAAGCTCACGCACCTGAGCCTCCAGCGTGGTGGCACACACGATGCCCTCGACGCGCCGGGCCAGCATGACCATCTCGCCCATGCGTGAGCGCGTCTCGGACTCGGTGAAATACGTATGCACCCTTGATCGAAGGTTGCGTGACATTCCCACGTACAGCACGTCGTCGCGGGCGTCGCGGAACAGGTAGACGCCCGGCGCCTGCGGCAGGTGTTCGGCCAGGTGGCGCTTCTTGCGCTGGGCCGGGGTGACCCGAGCCGTGAAGGTGGAGACCTCCTCGAGGGTGGTGACACCGAGCGGACCGAGCCGCTCGAACAGGGCGTGCAAGACGTCGACCGTGGCGCGGGCGTCCGACAGGGCCCGGTGGTTGGGCGTGGTGGTGGCGTGGAAGACCCTGGCCAAGGTGGCGAGCTTGACGTTGGGCACCTCGTCGCGCAGGAGCGTGCGCCGGGCCAGCACTGCCGTGTCGAGCACCTCGAAGCGCGGCCACGGGATGCCGAGCTCGCGGCTGTTGTGCTTGAGGAAGCCGGTGTCGAACGGGGCGTTGTGTGCCACCAGGACGGTGCCCCGGGCGAACTCCAGGAAGCTGGGCAGCACCTCGGCGATGCGGGGCTTGTCGATGAGCATGGCGTCGGTGATGCCGGTGAGCACGGTGATGAACGCCGGGATGTTCTCGTCGGGGTTGACGAGGGTCTGGAACTCGCCCAGCACCTCGCCGCCGCGGACCTTGACCGCGCCGACCTCGGTGATCTTGGAGCCCGCCTTGGCCGATCCGCCGGTGGTCTCGAGGTCGACCACGCAGAACGTGACGTCGGACAGCGGACGGCCGAGGTCGTCGAACGAGGTCTGGACTGCTTCCACGCATCGAACGTTAGTTCGACCGTCCGACACTGCTGTGACTGGTGTGACTGTTGTGACTGGAGGTTTTCTGTCCCAGGGCGCGTCTAGCGTCACGAATGTCAGCTTCAGGAGGTGTTCCAGATGTCCGATACCAACGATCCAGTGGTCGTCGATTGCGACCGCTGCCTCGTCCGCAGCCCGGGTGCGTGCGGCGACTGTGTCGTCACCGTCCTGCTGGGCGCTCCACCCGACGGCATCGAGCTCGACACCGACGAGGTCGCGGCACTCGGGGCGCTTGCCGACGGTGGCCTGGTGCCCCCGCTCAGGCTCGTGATCCCGCTCACGACGCCCGACACGCACGCGGGTTGAAGTTGAACTGACCTCCGTCCACCCCTACAGTGGGCGCTTGTGCGCCCGGAGAATGTCCGGCCGACCTGGCCGGCGTCGGGCGCACCGCCGAAGCGTCGGGGGCGTCGCAAGACGACCGCGTCGTGCCGGGGACCCAGGTGTGTGGGGTGAATCGGCTCGCAAGAGCCGTAGGGCGGCCTTGGCCCGAATCCGTCAGCTCACCCGGCAGGCGTCGAGGAATGTAGGAGTCGTGCGTGCGCCTTTCGCGTATCCGTACTGTCCATCGTGCTGCGCTCGCAGTTGCCAGCGTGTCCGTCCTGACGATCAGCCTCATCGGCGGCGCCGAAGCCGAACCGAAGGTGACCGAGAAGGACGTCGAGCGGGCCTTCCACCAGGCCGAGGCTGCATCCGAGAAGGTCAACCAGCTCTCGACGCAGATCGACCAGACCAAGCAGGAGATCTCGGACCTCTCCGGCGACATCGACCGTGAGATGGTCGGCTACCGGGAGCAGAAGGACGCGCTGAGCTCGGCCATCGTGCAGCAGCACATGGACGCCCCACTCGGTCCCACGGTCAACCTGCTCGGTAGCGAGAACCCCGAGGAGTTCCTAGACGGGCTCGGCGCCGTGCAGGCGCTCAACAGCACCCGCACCGACCAGCTCGAGGAGTTCGGCAAGACCGCCGAGCAGCTCCAGAATCGTCGCGAGCAGCTCCAGGACCGCCAGACGGCCCTGGCCAGCGACAAGAAGGACCTGGCCAAGGAGCGCGACAAGATCAAGGCCAAGCACGCCGAGGCCAAGCGGAAGCTCGCCCAGCTGACTGCCGCGCAGCAGTCCAGGCTCAACTCCAGCAACACCTCCGGCTTCGACATCTCGGCGAATGGCCGCGCCGGGGATGCACTCGCCTTCGCGAAGGCCCAGCTCGGCGACCCCTACGTGTACGGCGGCACCGGTCCGGACGGATGGGACTGCTCGGGCCTCATGCAGGCGTCGTGGCGCGCCGGCGGTGTCTCCCTGCCGCGAGTGGTCGGCGATCAGTACCAGGCGTCCCAACCCATCTCGATGGGCGCGCTCCAGCCGGGCGACCTCGTCTTCTACGGCGACATGTCGCACAATGGCATGTATGTCGGCGACGGCAAGGTCATCCACGCACCACGCCCGGGCAAGAGTGTCGAGATCACCAGCATGAGCGGATACAGCAGAGCCGGGCGGGTTGGCTGACCCACGGTTGGTCGAGAGCGGCTCACCCAGGAGGCGACTGTCGCCGAACCTGATCGCCGGTGCGCTGCTTTTGGTGCTGGCGGTCGGCCTGCTTCTCTGGCAACGCCCGTGGAAGTCATCGACGTCTGATGACGTCGTGCCCGTGCCCGACGACGCCGCGGCCGCGCTCACCGAGCAGTTCCGCGCGATGAGCGAGGCCGAGACCGAGAGTGGCTTCGTGGCGGCGGCCGGATCCGGCGCAGACGCCCGAACCTTCGCGGTGAACGTCTGGGGGGCCAGGTCGGCCCTCGATGTCAGCGACATCGAGCTGCGCTACCTGCGCGGCGGCGAGGTGCCCGACCGGGCCGACGGCTCCACCGTCGCCGACGTCGCGGTCTCGTGGCGCGTCGGTCCCGACTCCGCCGTCACCGGCACGTCGGTCCGGGATGCCACCGTGAGCTTCCGGCTCGACCCGCAACGCGACGGCACGTTCGCGGTGCGGTCGGCTGCCGCCCGAGATGCGCCGCTGCCGTTGTGGCTGGCCGGACGCGTGGAGGTCGAGCGAGCACCGGGCGTCAGGATCATCTCCGTCGACGGGGGAGTGCCGAACCTGGACGTGCCGGCGATGGGGCGGCTCGCTCGCAAGCAGGTCGAGGATGTCGTGCCCGTCGACGACGACCTCACGATCATCTCGCCGCATACTCGTGGCGTCGCTGCTGGATTGGTTGGTCGCCCGCAGCGCGAGATCGCCCCGATCGCGGCCATCACCACGACGGTCGACGGTGGCGTCAAGACGGCCCGCGTCATCGTCCTCAACCCGGCTCAGTTCGCGACCATGGACGAGAGGGCCGCGCAGGTCGTCGTCAGCCACGAGGCCACCCACCAGCTCACCGGAGCGGTCGGGACGGAGATCGAGCCCTGGGTGGCGGAGGGGTTCGCCGACTTCGTGGCCCTGCGCGACGACTCCGCGCCACTCTCGCTGAGCGCCGGCCAGGTGCTGCGTCAGGTGGCGGATGACGGACCGCCCGAGAACCTCCCGTCGGCCGACGACTTCGGCCGGACCCAGCACGGCCTCGGCGCAGTCTACGAGTCGGCGTGGATGGTGTTCCGGATGCTTGGTGAGAGTCACGACGACGCCACCATCGTGGAGTTCTACCGCGACGTGCTGTCGGGCACGGACGTGGGCACGGCTGTGCGCCGCGCCTTCGACCTGTCGATCGCGGAGCTCACCACCCAGTGGCGCGACTACCTGACGAAGAGCGCCTCGACGGTGTCGTGAAAGTCGCGCAGCACAGCGTTGCGCTTCACCTTGAACGACGGCGTCAAGTAGCTGTTCTCCTCGGTCCAGTCATCCGGAAGGATCACGAACCTGCGGATCGACTCGGCCTGCGACACCTGCGAGTTCGCGTCGTCGATCGCCTCCTGCACGGCGGACTCCAGCCCCGGGTCGTCGAGTGAGCCCTTCCACGCCTCCCGGTCGATCGTGACGAGCGCCGCGACGAACGGTTTTCCGTCGCCGACGACGAGGCACTGGCTGACGTAGGCATGGGCACGCACCCGGTCCTCGAGCCCGGCCGGAGCAACGTTCTTGCCTCCGGCCGTCACGAGGATCTCCTTCTTGCGTCCGGTGATGCGGACGAACCCGTCGTCGTCGACGTCGCCGAGGTCACCGGTGGCGAACCAGCCGTCGTCGAGCGCCTCAGCCGTCGCGTCGGGGTTGTTCCAGTAGCCGGTGAACACCTGCGGCCCGCGAAAACGCAGCTCGCCGTCAGAGGCGACCTCGACCTCGGTGTCGGGGAACGGTCGACCGACGGTGCCGATGCGCTGGTGCTCCGGCGTGTTGACGCACAGGGCCGCCGTGGTCTCGGTGAGGCCGTAGCCCTCGAGTACCGAGACGCCGATACCGCGGTAGAAGTGCGCGAGCCGCTCGCCCAAGGGCGCGCCACCGGAGATGGCCCACTCGGTGTGACCACCGAGGGCCTCGCGCAGCTTGCCGTAGACAAGGCGGTCGAAGAGGGCGTGGCGGGCGCGCAGCGCGACGCGGGGCTTGCCCGAGTCTTGGGCGCGGCTGTACGAGATCGCGGTCTGGACGGCGCGGTCGAAGATCTTGCCGCGACCGTCGGCGTACGCGTTGTTGCTGGCGGTGTTGAAGACCTTCTCGAACACTCGGGGCACCGCAAGCAGGAAGGTGGGCTCGAACTCGCCGAGGTGGTTCACGAGGTCCCTGATGTCGGCGGTGTGGCCGAGCTTGGCCCCGGCACGGATCGCGCCCACCTGGATGATCCGGGCGAACACGTGCGCGAGGGGGAGGAACAGCAGGGTCGAAGCCTCGTCGCGGCCGAAAACCTCTGGGAGGCGCTCCATCGCACCGGCGAGCTCCGCACGGAAGTTGCCGTGCGTCAGCTGGCAACCCTTGGGCCGGCCGGTGGTGCCGGACGTGTAGATGAGGGTCGCGATCGAGTCCGGACCGAGCGCCTTGCGACGACCGTCGAGAGCCTCGTCGGCGACCTCGCGACCGGAGTCCGCGATGCTCGCGATCCCCCCACTGGTGACAGAGGGGTCGAACGTCCAGACGTGGGCGAGGTCCGGAGCCTCCTTCCGGGCCTCGGCGACGCGCGAGGCGTGGTCGTCGGTCTCGACGATGGCGGCCACGGCTCCTGAGTCGGCCAGGATCCAGGCGATCTGCGCGGCCGACGAAGTCTCGTAGACGGGCACGGTGACGGCGCCGGCCCACCAGATCGCGTAGTCGACGAGCGTCCACTCGTAGCGGGTCTTGGACAGAAGCACGACCCGGTCTCCCGGCTGCACGCCGGCGGCCATCAAGCCCTTGGCGAGCGCGGTGACCTCGTCGTGGAACTCGCCGATCGTGACGTCGTGCCACTCGTCGTCCACCCGCCGGGAGAGCGCCACAGCCTCGGCGTCGAGAGCGAGCCGTTCGAGGACGTCGTCGGTGAGGTTTCCGTCTGCGGTCGGATACGTCTGAGCCACGTACGGCAGGTTACCCTCACGCTCGTGCCGGCCTGTTCGTGCCGGCCGACCCGGTTCGCCCCGCAGGAGTCGTACCGCTCACGGCCACTACGATGGATCGCACCGACGACGAGGAGACCTGATGGCCCGCACGACCAGCGACATCGTCATCGGCGCGTCCCCGAGCCGCATCATGGATGTCATCGCCGACTTCGACGCCTACCCCAGCTGGGCCACCGGTGTGCGGGTCGCCGACGTCGTGGCCACCACAGACGGTCGTCCCGAGCGCGTGCACTTCGTGCTGGAGGCGTCGCCCATCAAGGACCAGTACGACCTCGGCTACGTCTGGAAGGGCGACCATTCGGTCTCGTGGCACCTCGTCGAGCGCGGCTCGATGCTCAAGTCGATGGACGGCAGCTACGAGCTCGAGCCACTCGACGACGACAGCACGCGCGTCACGTACACGCTCTCGGTCGACGTCTCCATCCCCATGCTCGGGATGCTGAAGCGCAAGGCGGAGAAGGTCATCATCGACACCGCCCTCAAGGGGCTGAAGCGGCACGTCGAGGGCACTCGTGGGTGAGCCCGAGGTGGGTGAGCAGGAGCCGGTCGGCTCGCTCGCCCAGGAGACTGCCCGGCTGCTCCACGCTCTGGCCGCGGAGGCGCGGCGCAGCCCGCTTGAAGACGGCGCCGCCGACAGCGCGGGGCATGTGTGCACCACCGGATGGTGCCCGATCTGTCAGGTCGTCGGGTTCGTCCACGACAACCCCGATGTCGTCGAGCAGGTCACCGATGCGGCGGTGGAACTTGGTCGCACCGTACGGGACATGCTCGAGTGCTCGGTGCCCCCGTCCTCGGACGATGCATGAGCCCGGCGACCGCGAGCGAGAGACACGGCATCGGTGTCGACATCGGGGCGACGAAGATCGCCGCGGGGCTGGTGTCGGCCGACGGCCGCATCGTCCGGGCGGTCAGTGAGCCCACTCCCGACGACTCCGCCGGCATCGCGGCCGTGGTCGGCACTCTCGTTGAGCGGCTCCTGGCCGACGAGACCGGCGACCTCGACGTGGGTGGCATCGGCATCGGCGCAGCCGGGTTCATCGACGTCGACCGCGCCACCGTGCGTTTCGCCCCCAACATCGACTGGCGCGACGAGCCGCTGGCCGAGGCGGTCGCCAAGCACGTCGATCTCCCAGTCGTGGTCGAGAACGACGCCAATGCAGCTGCCTGGGGCGAGTACCGCTTCGGGGCCGGTGAGGACACCGACGACCTGTTGTTCGTGACCGTGGGCACCGGCATCGGCGGCGGCATCGTGCACCGAGGAATGCTGTTCCGGGGTGGCTTCGGTGCGGCCGCCGAGATCGGCCACCTCCGCCTCGTTCCCGGCGGCCGACTGTGCGGCTGTGGCCAACGCGGATGCTTCGAGCAGTACGCCAGCGGTCGTTCGCTCGTGCGCGACGCACGAGCGCGGGTCGAGGCGGCCGACCCGCAGGCCGAGCCGTTGCTGAGCGTTGCCGGCGACGCCGAGGCCATCACCGGCCCGATGGTCACCGGTCTCGCTCAGAAGAGCGACCCGATGTGCGTCGATCTGCTCCACGACGTCGGCCAGTGGCTCGGCGAGGGCATCGCCAGCCTCGCCGCCGTGCTCGACCCCACCGTGATCGCGATCGGCGGCGGTGTCGCCGAGGCGGGTGAGCTCCTGCTCGGCCCGGTGCGCGAGGCGTTCGAGACGCACCTGCCGGCCGCCGGCCACCGGATAGTGGCCGAGCTGCGGCTCGCGGCGCTGGGCAACGAGGCGGGCCTCATCGGGGCCGCCGATCTCGCCCGTACCGAGCCCGGCACCCCGGCGGGCAGCTGACCGACGTGTCCAAGGAGCTCGCGATCGGCATCGACATCGGCGGCACCAAGATCGCGGCGGGAGTCGTCGACGAGGACGGGCGGGTTCTTGCGCGTGAGCGCGCAGACACACCGGGCACCGACCCTGCGGCCGTCCTGGAGACGATCGGCGGCATGGTCGATCGGCTCCAACAAGAGCACCGGATCGTGGCTTTGGGGATCGGCGCCGCCGGCTTCATCGATGCCTCCGGATCCACCGTCCTGTTCGCCCCGCACCTGGCCTGGCGCAACGAAATGCTCCAGGAAACCGCTTCCCGGCGCACCGGCCTGCCCGTCCACGTCGAGAACGACGCCAATGCCAGCGGATGGGCGGAGTGGCGTTTCGGTGCGGCCCGGAACGATCCCGACGTCGTCATGGTGACGCTCGGCACCGGCATCGGCGGAGGCATCCTCATCGACGGTCAGCCTTACCGCGGTCGATACGGCGTGGCGGGGGAGTTCGGTCACATGCAGGTCGTGCCGGATGGTCTGCCGTGCGAGTGCGGCAACCAGGGGTGCTGGGAGCAGTACGCCAGCGGCCGCGTGCTGACCCGGTTGGGACGGCGCGCGGCCGAGGCTCGCACCGAGCTCGGCGGACGGCTGCTCGAGGCCGCCGGTGGTGCCGCCGAGGACATTCACGGGTCGCACGTTGTCGCGGCGGCGCGGTCCGGCGACGCGGAGGCCATCACCTGGATGACCGAGATCGGCGACTGGCTGGGCGTGGGGCTGGCCAACCTCGCAGCGGCCCTCGACCCGGGTGTCCTGGTGGTGGGTGGTGGCGTCAGCGACGCCGGGGAGCTGCTGCTGGGTCCCGCGCGTTCGGCGTTCTCGCGCACGCTGACCGGACGCGGCTATCGGACCGAGGCTCGGATCGTGACCGCCCATCTGGGACCCGAGGCAGGCCTCATCGGTGCCGCGGACCTGGCCAGGCGTTCAGCGCGGCTCAGGTCATAGGGCGGCCCAGATCACAGGGCCGCACCGTCGTCCGGCCAGTCCGGACGACCCGGACCGTGCTCGGGGAGCTGGGAGATCAGGTAGATCGAGCCCGCGACAAAGGTGAACCCGATGCCGAGCAGTACCGGCTTGGCCAGCCACACCTGCAGCAAGGTGAACACCATGATCAGCACCGGTGAACCGAGCACCGCGATCCAGGCGAGTGTGCGTCCTCGGTGGCGCGGCCGGATCGGCGCCGGCTGGACCTTGCGGTAGAAGGGTTCGTCCGGCAGGTCGTCGAAATCCGGCTCCTCGTCCTTGTCCTCCTCCGGAGGGACGCGCGGGATCTTCATGTTGCGCACGCTGGGATGCTCGGGGTCACGACGGGGACGCTCCTCGGGGAACGGCAGGTCGAGATCGAGGCGCTTCACGATCTCGTCGAAGTCGTCCTTCTTCTCACCCATGTGCAGTCCTGGCGTGCTCGGCGATGAAGGCGGCGGAACGCTCGAAGATGAGTGGTGCATCGTGGTCGAGCGTCGCCACGTGGTAGCTGTTCTCCAGTGTGACGTACTCGGTGACGGTCGACGACACCCCGGCCCGGATCAGAGCGAGGCCGGTGGGGTCGACCACGTGGTCGTCGGTAGAACGGAACACCAGCAGGGGAGCGGTGACCTTGCCGAGGTCGCCGCAGACGTCGCGCCATCCGTGCACCTGCGAGGCGAGGGCCTTGAGCGGCGTCTTGTCGTAGCCGATCTCGTCCTCGCCGGGCTTCTTGATGTCGTTGCCGATGCCGGGCATCGCCGGGACGAGCCATTTCAGAGCCGGCACGAGCTTCAGCTGCCAGTTCTTGACGCCGATCGCGGGGTTGACGAGCACCAGGGCGTCGACGTCGCGGGGACGGACCTCGGCGAGACGCAGCGCGATCGCTCCGCCCATCGACAGACCGCCGACGGCGACCCGTTCGCACCGTTCTTTCAGCTCGGAGAGAGCGGCGTCGACGGTGGCGTACCAGTCGTCCCAGCGGGTGCTGTTCATCTCCTGCCAGGTGGTGCCGTGCCCGGGCAGCCGGGGCACTCGCACGGTGTGACCACGTTCGGCGAGGAACCGAGCCCACGGAGTCATCGATGCTGGTGAGCCGGTGAATCCATGGCTCAGCAGCACGCCGTCCGGGCCACCATCATGGCTGAATGGTTCGGCCCCGGGCACGACGGAAAGGGTCTCGGTCATGGCTCCATTCTCACGCATGCCGCCGTCTTCGTGCAGGCGGCGTTCAGAGTAGAGTCGCGATCACGCTAAAGGAGGCGACGTGTTCTATTGGTTCCTCAGGTTCTTGGCGCTAGGTCCGCTGATCAAGCTGATCTTCCGGCCGTGGGCCGAAGGAACCGAGAACGTTCCCAAGGAGGGTGCAGCCATCCTGGCCAGCAACCACCTGTCGTACAGCGACTGGCTGTTCATGCCGGTGGTTATCCCTCGGCGGGTCACGTTCGTGGCCAAGGCCGAGTACTTCGAGACGCCGGGCGTCAAGGGATGGTTCCAGAAGACGTTCTTCTCCGGTGCGGGCCAGGTGCCGATCGACCGCAGCAGCGGCAGCGCCGCGGCCGGAGCCATCGCTGCACAGCTGAAGCTGCTGAACCAGGGTGAGATCTGCGGCATCTACCCCGAGGGCACGCGGTCGCACGACGGCAAGCTGTACCGCGGCCGCACCGGGGTGGCGCGGATCGCGTTGGAGGCGGGCGTGCCGGTGATCCCCGTCGCCGTCATCAACTCCGACGTCATCGCCCCACCCGGCAAGGTGTTCGGCACGTTGGCCCGCCCGGGTGTCCGGTTCGGCAAGCCACTCGACTTCAGCCGCTACGAAGGACTGCAGGACGACCGCTACATCCTGCGCGCCATCACCGACGAGATCATGTACGAGATCATGCGTCTCTCCGGCCAGGAGTACGTCGACCTCTACGCCCAGGACGCCAAGAAGCGGGACCGCGACGCCGAGCGCGAGTCGGCCAGGGTCGCCGCGCGCGCCGAGGCCGACGAGGTCTGGGACGAGATCAAGCCCGACTAGCCAACCGAACAACCAGGAGGACGACACGATGCGAGTCGGCATGCTGACCGGCGGCGGCGACTGCCCCGGGCTGAACGCGGTCATCCGTGGAGCGGTGCGCAAGGGCGTCAAGGCCCACGGTCACGAGTTCGTGGGTTTCCGCGACGGTTGGCGTGGCCCGCTCGAGAACGACACGATGGAGCTCGACGTGACCCAGGTGCGCGGGATCCTGCCGCGCGGTGGCACGATCCTCGGCTCGTCGCGCACCAATCCGTTCGCGATCGACAACGGCGTCGAGCGCATCGAGGAGAACCTCGCCGCGCACGGCTGTGACGCCTTGATCGCCATCGGCGGTGAGGACACGCTCGGGGTCGCCACGAAGCTGGCCGACCTCGGCGTCAACGTCGTCGGAGTTCCCAAGACGATCGACAACGACCTGTCCGGCACCGACTTCACGTTCGGCTTCGACACCGCGGTGAACATCGCCATGGAGGCGATCGACCGTCTGCACACCACCGCCGAGTCGCACCATCGTGCACTCGTCGTGGAGGTGATGGGCCGCCACGCGGGATGGATCGCGCTGCACAGCGGCATGGCCGGCGGAGCGAACATCATCCTGATCCCGGAGCGGCCTTTCGACATCGACAAGGTCTGCGCGCAGGTCGAGAGCCGGTTCGCCACGCACTACTCGCCGATCATCGTCGTCGCCGAGGGGGCCAAGCCGAGGGAAGGCACGATGGAGCTGGTCAGCGGCGAGAAGGACGCGTTCGGTCACGTCCGCCTCGGCGGCATCGGCGACCGGCTGGCCCACGAGATCGAGGCCCGCACCGGCCGTGAGGCCCGCGCCGTCACCCTCGGCCACATCCAGCGCGGCGGCACACCCACGGCGTTCGACCGCTGGCTGGCCACCCGGTTCGGCCTGCACGCGATCCAGGCGGTCACCGACGGCGAGTTCGGCGTGATGGTCGCGTTGCGCGGCACCGACATCGTCCGGGTCCCGCTCGCCGAGGGAACCTCGAAGCTGAAGGTCGTCCGGCCCGAGCTCTACGAAGAGGTCGAGGTCCTGTTCGGCTGACATCGGCCGGTACCCTTGTGCGGTGAGCATCCCCAGTCTCGACGACCTCCATACGATGGGTCCTGCCCAGCAGCCCACGTATGCAGACGTCGCTGCCCGCGACCATGCGGTCGAGAAGCTGCGCCGGATGCCGCCGCTCGTCTTCGCCGGGGAGTGCGACGACCTGCGCGAGCGCCTCGCATCGGTGGCGCGAGGCGAGGCGTTCCTGCTCCAGGGCGGCGACTGCGCCGAGACGTTCGAGGGCGTCACCGCCGAGAACGTGCGCAACAAGCTGCGGGTGCTGCTCTCCATGGCGGTCGTGCTCACCTACGCGGCCAGCGTCCCCGTCGTGAAGGTCGGCCGACTCGCCGGCCAGTACGCCAAGCCGCGCTCGAGCGACACCGAGACGCGCGACGGTGTCACGTTGCCGGCCTACCGGGGCGACGCCGTCAACGGCTTCGACTTCACTGCCGAGGCGCGGACCCACGACCCGCAGCGGCTGGTGGACGTCTACCACGCATCGTCGGCCACGCTGAACCTCGCGCGCGCCTTCACCACTGGCGGCTATGCCGACCTCAGGCAGATGCACGAGTGGAACACCGACTTCGTCAAGCGCAGCCCGGTCGGGGTGAGCTACGAGCGCATCGGCACCGAGATCGACCGCGCGCTCGCCTTCATGGACGCCATCGGCGTCGATCCTGACGAGTTCCACTCGGTCGACTTCTACTCCTCGCACGAGGCGCTGATCCTCGAGTACGAGCACTCGCTCACCCGGATCGACTCTCGAACCGACCGTCCGTACGACGTGTCGGGGCACTTCGTGTGGGTCGGCGAGCGCACGCGTCAGCTCGACGGCGCCCACGTCGAGCTGCTGAGCCACATCTCCAACCCGATCGGCGTCAAGCTGGGCCCCACGTCCACGCCCGACGACGCCATCGCCCTCTACGAGAAGCTCAACCCCGACCGCACACCCGGACGCGTCACGTTCATCACGCGCTTCGGCTCGAGCCGGATCCGCGATCTGTTGCAGCACTTGGTCGAGAAGGTCACCGCCGCCGGAATCGAGGTCGCGTGGGTGTGCGACCCCATGCACGGCAACACCTTCGAAGCCAGCAACGGCTACAAGACGCGCGAGTTCGACGACGTCATCGACGAGGTGCGCGGCTTCTTCGAGGTGCACCGCTCGCTCGGCACCTGGCCCGGTGGCCTGCACGTCGAGCTCACGGGCGACGACGTCACCGAGTGCGTCGGCGGGGGAGCGAAGCTCGCGGCCGCCGACCTCTCCCACCGTTACGAGACGCTGTGCGACCCGCGGCTCAACCGTGAGCAGTCGCTCGAGCTGGCGTTCCTCGTCGCCGAGATGCTCAGCGGCCGCTGAGTCACCTCGTCATTCGGGCTGCACGCGCAGGGTCATCAGCGTGGTGGCCAGCGAGTCGTACTGACCGCAGAGCATCAGGAGCTCGATGGTCTCGGCCTCGTCGAGGTGTGCACGGACACCCGCCCACACGTGATCGTCGATGTCACGGTCCTGCACGAGCTGCGTGACCGCTGCGAGTAGCGCCTTCTCGCGGATGCTCCAGCCGTCCCAACCGGAATCTCCCGTGTGCTCGACCTGTTCGGCGGTGAGGCCGACGCGGCGGCCGATCCGCAGGTGGTGATTGCGCTCGTACTCGCAACCACGCAGGGTCGCGATGTGCAGGATGACCATCTCGGTCTCGCGACGGGGGAGCCGTCCGCCCGGCATCATCCTCGCGCTGTACCAGAGCCAGGCGCGGAAGAGCCCGCGCTGACGCCCGAGCGTGGTGAACACGTTCGGCTTCGGACCGCCGACCACGCGCCCGGCCAGGGTGCTGATGACGTGGTTGACGACGCCGAGCTCGCGCCGGCCGCCGGGAGTGATCCGGGGGGTGGTGGTCATGCGCTCAGGCTAGCGAGGCCCGCTTGGTCAGAACCCGAGGATGGTGACCGTGCTGCCGGGCTTGGCCTTGTCGTCGGAGCCGGGCCGCTGCGCGACGACGGTGAAGTTGCCGTTGCCGAAGGCGCGGGTGTCGAACCCGGCATCCTCGAGGGTCTCCTCTGCATCGTTCCTGCTCTGACCGACGACGTTCGGGACGTCGACCGTCTCTGGGCCGCGCGAGACCTCGAGGGTGATCGTGTCGTCCTTGAAGCCCTTGCCGTCGTCTGGCGACTGGCTGATGACGAGGCCCTTGTCGACGTCGTCGGAGTATTCGCGATCGACCTCTACCTCGAACCCCGCATTCTCCAGGCCTGACGTCGCCTCGGACTCTGGCTCGCCGGTGTAGTCGACGATGTCGATGGGCTTGCGGCCCTTGCTGACCAGGAGATCGACGGCGGTGCCCCGCTTCACCTCCGCCCCGACGTCGAAGTCCGCAGCCCTGATGACATCGCCCTTGTCGATCGTCTCGTTGTAGGCCGTGCTGACGTCGCCGACCTTCAGGTTCAGCTTCTCAAGCGCTCGTTCGGCCTCGTCGAGCGTCCGGTTCTTGAGGTCCGGGATCGCGTAGCGCTCCTTGCCCTTGGAGACGATGCCATCGATCGTGCTGCCCGGCAGGATGCGGTCACCACCGGCGGGGTCGGTGCTGATCACGGTGCCCAGCGGTGCGGTCTCGGAGTACTTGCGGCCGACGACGCTGAACGTGAAGCCGGCATCCGCGGCCTCTTGCTTCGCCTGGGTCTCGGTGCGGTTCACGAGCATCGGGGCATCGACGTAGCGACCGATCCCGACGTACCACCCGAGGGCGACCGCGAGCACGGTGGCGACGATGACGCCGATGAGCATGAACCGGCCGCGGCGGCTTCTCTCCTCGTCCTGGCGGCTCTCGCGGTACTGCTCGACGCTCATGGGCGGGTGGAGCCCACGTTTCGGCGGCTCCTGGTCCGCGTCATCGCCCCATTGGACGGTGTGCTCGGGCGGTCCACCCGTGCCCGCGCGGTCGACCACCTCCGTGGGCGCTTCCGCCCCGTTGGCGCCGGCTCCGACGACCGCTGCGGTGGCGGCGGATGTACCGGCGAGCATCGATCCCGCGGCCAACGCGCCGGCAGGAACCCGAACCTGCTCGGTGTCCTCCTCGACGCCGGCGGGATGGTGATGCACGGGAGTGGGCATCAGGTCGGCGGTGAGATCGGGATCGTCCTCCAGCCCCTCCTCGAGGGCACGTTGCACGAGCCGGACCTGCTGGAGCAGCACGCGCGCATCGGTTGAGCGTTGGTCACGGTCGCGGCAGGTGGCCCGGGCCACGAGCGCGTCGAGGTAGGGCGGGAGCTCCGGCCGTTCCTTCGACGGGGCGCCGATGTCCTCGTGCACGTGCTTGTACGCGACCTGGATGGGTGACTCGCCGGAGTGCGGCTTCTCGCCGGTCAGCATCTCGTAGAGCACCGCGCCGCAGGCGTAGACGTCGGACCGGGCATCCGCACCCTCGTTGACGACGATCTCCGGCGCAAGGTAGGAGATGGTGCCGATGAGCGTGCCACCCGTGGCGGTCGTTGCGGAGCTGACGGCGCGGGCGAGGCCGAAGTCGGCGACCTTCACATCGCCGTCGGGCGTGATCAGCACGTTCTCGGGCTTGATGTCGCGATGGATGAGATGCGCTGCGTGGGCGGCGGACAACGCCACCAAGACCTGCGACAGGAGCTCGAGCGCCCGCGTGGGCTTCATCGGTGCCTCGTCGCGCATGACGTCGCGGAGTGTGCGGCCGGGCACGTACTCCATGACGAGGTAGGTGATCTCGCCGTCGGTTCCCTGGTCGAAGACCGACACGACATTGCGATGGTTCAGCTGGGCCGCGGCCTGGGCCTCGCGCTCGAACCGCTGGGTGAAGGTGCGATCGTCGCCGAGCCCGTGGTGCATGACCTTGACGGCCACCGTGCGACCGAGCCGCTGATCGGTGGCCATGAACACGCTGGCCATGCCGCCGCGCGCAATGCGCTCGCCGACGAGGTACCGGCCGTCGAGAACGCGGCCCACGAGGGCGTCGTCGCCCATCACTGCCACGGGTCCTCCTCGGCCGGAAATTGGGGGGTGGCCTTCTGCCGATTGTAAAGACCCTGACGCAGTCCGGCGCGTCTCCCAGCCATGCGTGTCACAAGTGGCGCATGATGTCGGCCACACAGGAGCCGTTGACTGAGCCCTGCCTTTACCGTGGTTTACGTGACAGCCACCTTCGACTCACTGCTCGCGGGCACGACTTCTTCCGGGCTCTTCGACTGGCGCGGAGCGCCCGACCGCGACCTCGTGGCAGACGCGATCGACGCCGGTTGGTCGGCGTGGCCGCTCGACACGTCCGGCGTCTCGACGCCCGAGGGATTACGACGAGCTCAGATCAGCCTGGGGTCTTCCGCCCTGGTTCGGCGACAGCATCGACGCGTTGTTCGACGTGTTAGGAGAGATGGCTATCGACCCGTGCCTGCTCGTCTGGACGAGTCAGGACACCTCGGGCGGGTCGGGCCCGAGCTCGCCTCCTCCGTCTTGGCGGTGCTGCGCGATGCGGTGGGTCGGGCCGACGCGTTGTCTGTGGTGCTGCACGACGACCAGATCGTCAACGCGACCGACGGGTTGCTGTGAGCAGCAGCGGCTCCAGCACGTCGCGTGACCCCGGCGGCAGGGCGTTGAGCGCTGCGTCGGCCTGACGTTCGAGCCGCTCGATGTCGGCCTCCACGGTGGCCAGGGATCCGGTCCGCTCCACCAGGTCGCGCAGCTCGTCGACACCCCCGGTGGTGCCGAGGGCCCGGGCCAGCAGCTCCCGGTCGATGTCGGTGCCGAGCTCCGCCGCGCGGGCGATCAGCACGGTGCGCTTGCCTTCGCGGAGGTCGTCGCCGGCAGGCTTGCCGGTGACGCCGGGGTCGCCGAAGACCCCCAGGACGTCGTCGCGCAGCTGGAACGCCTCGCCGAGGGGAATGGCGACGTCGGTGAGAGCCGCGATCAGCGCGTCGTCCGCCCCCGCCAGTGCGGCGCCGAGATGCAGCGGCCGTTCGACGGTGTACTTCGCCGACTTGTAGCGCACCACGCGCATCGCCTCCTCGACTCCGACCGACGGCCGGGTCTGGGCGAGCACGTCGAGGTACTGGCCGGCCACGACCTCGGTCTTGCAGAGGTCGAGGAAGCGCAGGGCCTCGCTGGTGCGGGGGAGGCCGCTGGAGCGGAACTGCTCTTCGGCCCACGAGAGCATCAGGTCGCCGAGGAGAACGGCGACGGCCGCGCCGTGCCGCTCTGGATCACCGACCAGCGCCGCGTCGCGGTGCTTGGCCTCGAAGTCGCGATGGACGCTCGGGCGACCGCGCCGCGTGTCGGAGTCGTCCATCAGGTCGTCGTGCACGAGGGCGCTGCCCTGCAGCCACTCGAGGGCCGCAGCAGCGTGAACGAGCCGCGCGTCGTTGGGGTCGCCGCCGGCGACGAGCCAGCCGGCGCGGCAGAACAGGGGACGTAGACGCTTGCCGCCGCGAACGAAATCGACGGCCGCGGAGACGAATTCGTCGAGGTCAGGGCCCAGATCGACGAGCACCCGACGCTGCCTGTCGACGAACTCGGTGAGTGCCGCGTCGACGCGTGTCCGGAATGCGTCATCGGTTGGGGCCGTCACGATCCGGACGATACCGTTGACGGATGGTGGACCCCGACCCTTCCCTCGCCGCGCACCTGCGGGCCGAGCATCCCAGCTTCTCGTTCGAGTTCTTCCCGCCGAAGGACGACGAAGGCGAAGAGGTCCTGTGGCGCACCATCTCCGAGCTCGAACCGTTGGACCCGACGTTCGTGTCGGTCACGTACGGCGCAGGCGGCACCAGCCAGGAGCGCACCGTGCGCATCACCGCGCGCATTGCCGAGCAGACTCAGATGCGGGCCGTCGGCCACCTCACGCTGGTCGCCCAGAGCAAGGGCGAGATCGAGTCCGTGCTCAAGCACTACGCGGCCGCCGGCATCGACCATGTGCTCGCCCTGCGCGGCGACCCCAAGGGCGGACCCCGAGCAGTGTGGGAGCCGACCCTCGATGGCATGGACCATGCGATCGACCTCGTCGAGCTCGCCGGCGACCTGGGCGGGTTCTGCGTCGGCGTGGCCGCGTTCCCCGAAGGACACCCGGACGCCGAGAGCATCCAGGCCGACGCCGACGTGCTCGTCGCCAAGGCGAACGCAGGGGCGGAGTACGCGATCACCCAGCTGTTCTTCCGGCCGTCCGACTACTTCTCGTTGGTCGACCGGGTACAGGCGCTGGGCTGCGACATCCCGATCATCCCGGGAATCATGCCGATCCTGAACTTCGCCCAGGTGGCACGCATGGCCGAGCTCTCCGGCGCAGATCTCCCGCGTGAGGTGCTCGACCAGATCGAGCCGATCGCGGACGACAAGGCCGCCGTGCGTGCCAAGGGCATCGAGCTCGCGACTCAGCTCTGCCGCGACCTGTTGGCCGACGGCGCCCCGGGTCTGCACTTCATCACGCTGAACCGGTCGAAGGCGACTCGCGAGATCTTCGAGACCCTGCAGGCCGAAGGCCGCGTTCGGGACTAGCGCGGTGCAGGTCCGATCGCGTCGGCGATCACGGCGGTGGCGGAGCCGATCTCCTCGATCGTGCCACCCGGATGGGCGTGGGCTCCCGCCATGAACAACGTGCCTCCCAACCGCTGGCCGGCGCCGACACCCGGACGGTCGAACAGCGTCGTCCAGGCCTGCCACGTCCATCCCCAGTGTCCGAGGCGCACGAGCTCGGCGGGGCCGAGGTCGTGCTGTTCCACCACGTGATCCTTGATCCGTATCCCGACACGGGCGAGGGCGATCACCGGATCCTCGGCGTTGTGGTGCGCCAGCGTCCACTGCGGCGAACCGTCACTCCAGACGTGCACGGGCGGGTTGCTGTGGGCGATCAGGTCGAGGGGAAGCTCGGGGGCGTCGTCGGCGAGCGTGATCAGCGTGCGGCTCGCCGGGATGGCCGGCAGGCCCCGTGGTTCGGGAATCGGCGCGGGCAACGTCGGCGCGCACCACACGACGACGTCGGCGTCCAGATGGTCGTCCTGGGTGATCACCCCGCGGACGCGACCCGCGGTCACCTCCAGCTCGTGAGCCAGGGCGCCGGTGCGGACGTCGACCTTCCGCTCCTCGAGACGGGTGACGAGGGCGTCGGCCAGCGCCGGGAGTCCGCCCTCGACCCGCCAACGTCCGAAGCTGCGCTCGACGTAATGCTGCACGGCGACGAACGCCGGTGTCGTGGAGGGGTCGTGTCCGTCGAGTCGCACGTTGTCGAGGACGAGCGACCGCAGCTGGTCGTGGGGTAGGTCCCTTCGCGCGAGGCGGGCCAGCGAGCGACGTACGGCGAGAGCGCGTCGCGTCGACCGGTCGAGGTCGCCACGCTCGTCGAGGAGACGGTCGAGCACCGAGCGGCGCAGGGTGTCCCACTCGTCGGCGAGGCTGTCGACCCACGGTGACCAGCTGTCCTCGCCGAACGCCTCGACAACGGCGTCGTGCTGGTCGCCGCGGTTGCCGAGCGGTAGATCGAGCACCGAGCGGTCGTCGAAGACGTGTCGGCGGCCAGGGGTCAGGACCAGGTCGACGACCCGCTCGATGGGGCGCCCGGACTTGCGAAA
The DNA here is from genome assembly GCF_050700635.1 of Aeromicrobium sp. Taxonomy (GTDB): domain Bacteria; phylum Actinomycetota; class Actinomycetes; order Propionibacteriales; family Nocardioidaceae; genus Aeromicrobium. The sequence goes on along the minus strand of NZ_JBOHDT010000199.1, from coordinate 15,888 downwards.
GAGGTCCCGCAGCACACCGGGGAGCGTGACCGTGTCCGGACTCAGCTGCCAGGTGACGCCGTCGACCGTGTGGCCGCGAAGCCGTCCGCCGAGCTGGTCACCGGCCTCGAGCAAGATCACGTCGTGGCGGAGCTTGGCCAGCCGCGCGGCCGCTGACATCCCGGCGAAGCCGCCTCCGACCACCACGACCCGCGCCATGGGCGCAGACTACTGCGGACATCATCGGACCGAAGGTGGGGCAGAGTCCGCGGCCGGGGTGCGCCGTTGACGCGACTCGGGGGCCGCTGCCCAGCCGCTGGTGAAGACCAGCAGGAGCAGGTCCGTGACCAGGTCCAGACGGAACCCGCGCCGGTGGCCTCGTCGGTGAGGAGTGGCAGAGTGGCGCCATGGGACCGGTCCGCACCGAGGTGATGTGGCAGTCGGTGCTCGACGCCGTCGAGGCGGTGTCGTCCGCGACCAGCGGTCTTGACGTCCTCGATCTCGGCGGCGGCACCGGCGGAGACGCGGTGCGACTCGCTCGGCTGGGCCACCGGGTCACTGTCGTCGACCCGAGCCCGGACGCGCTCGCGTCTCTGGACCGACGGGCCGCCGAGTCCGACCTGGACACGTCGGCGGGCCACGGATCGGTGACGGGCATCCTCGGCGACACCGCCGACCTCATGGAGCACGTCGCCCCGGCCTCGTTCGACCTCGTCGTGTGTCACGGCGTCCTCGAGCATGTCGACGACCCGGACCAAGCGCTGGCCGCAGCTGCTCAAGCACTCCGCCCGGGTGGATACGTCAGCGTGGTCGTCGCAGGTCGACTCGGTGCGGTGGTCTCGCGGGCCCTGGCCGGCGACTTCGCCGAGGCGACGTCGTTGTTCGAGTCGAACGCCGGCACCTGGGACCTTCGCGCGGCCGGACCGCGTCGTTTCGTGGTCGACGAGGTCACCGCGCTGCTCACGGCACACGGCTTCACCCCCGAGCAGACGAACGCGCTGCGAGTCTTCGCCGATCTGGTCCCGAGCGCCCTGGTCGATGTCGAGCCCGGGGCGCGCGACCGCCTGTTCGCCCTCGAGCGGCTGGTGAGAACTGCTCCAGACCTGACTGCGGTTTCGGGTGGTCTACAGTCGATCGCCCGCCTAGACTTGGGCGCAGCACCGTCCGACCGAGGAGGCCGTCGTGCCACTGTCTGAGGAAGAGGCTCGACTGCTTCACCAGCTCGAGCAGTCGCTGGCAGCTGAGGACCCCGACTTCGCCTCCACGCTGCGTGGCTCCAAGTTCATGGCGCACAACCGCCGGGTCGCGATCCTCGCCGTGCTCGGATTCCTCGGCGGGATCGCACTTCTGTTCGGCGGCGTCGTGCTGGCCATGACATGGGTCGGTGTGCTCGGCTTCGTCGTGATGCTCGGCTCGGCCTACATCTTCGTCACTGCGTGGCGCCGTGGCATCGGACAGGCGGAAGAACGCGACGAAGAGGCACCCCCGCAAAAGCCCTCCGGTTCCTTCGTCGACCGGCTCGAGGAGCGCTGGCAGCGTCGCCAGGACGGCGGCGAGGCCTGAGGCGCCTCCCTCCGTGCACCGACGGGGCCTGACACCCCACTCCGCTCCACCCACACCCATGACCGCTCCGCAGGGGCGGTCTTCTTGTGTGCTCGCCCCAGGTTGGGGCTGTCTTGCCGTCGTCGAGCCAGGGGAGACACTTGCGCGAAATTCGAGCCAATTTGGTGTGGTGGTGGAGAGTTGTGGAGTACGGTGGGGCGAAATGGAGTGACTGGTGGCTGATGGGGGTCGGCCACGTGAGTGAGGAGGAGCGGGGTGAGCCTGGATGTCAACAACTTCTTCGGCACCTACACGCCGCGCCTGGACGACAAGTTCAGGCTGTTCCTCCCGGCGAAGTTCCGGCCGCGACTCGAACGCGGCGTCGTCCTCATGCGGGGCCAGGAGCACTGCGTCTTTGGTTGGACGCCTGAGGCGTACTCGGCCTTCGCCGATCGGATGCGCGACATGCCGTTCACGAACCGCGAGGCCCGCAACTTCGTCCGCATGGTCTCCGCAGGCACCGAGGAGGTCGTGCCGGACAAGCAAGGGCGCATCTCCATCCCGCCGGTCCTTCGCGCGTGGGCATCACTCGAGCGCGAGGTCACGGTCATCGGTGCGATGGATCGCATCGAGATCTGGGACTCCGTCGCCTGGGCGGAGTTCATCGAGAGCCAGGAGGAGTCCTTCGCCGACATGTCCGACGAGGTGATGCCCGGCCTGCACTGACTCTTCTTCCTGACCTTCCCTCCCTGACCAGCCGAAACCAACCAACCCACCAACGAGCTCCGTGTGGCTCGATACCCGTCCGTCTGGACCTGACATCACTTCCCCGGTGTCAGACCCGTACGGACGGGATTCCGGCCCCACGGTGACCCACGCCGAGAGCACCGCACGAACCAGGAGCGAGCATGACGGACACGAGGCGCGTTCGGCACGACGTCGCCGACGCCGCCGTGCTCATGGCGAGGCTCGGATGACTGGGTCATCGGGTGGGGCGAGCCACGTTCCGGTCCTCCTCGAGCGGGTCCTCGACCTCCTCGCACCGTCGCTCACCCACGAGCGTCCCGTCGTCGTCGACGCCACGCTGGGGCTGGGCGGGCACTCCGAGGCGATGCTCACCCGATTCGACGACCTCCACGTCATCGGCATCGACCGGGACTCCGAGGCGCTGGCCCAGGCCGGCCGACGGCTCGAGCCGTTCGGTGAGCGCATCACGCTCGTGCACGCGGTCTACGACGAGATGGCCGACGTCGTGCGCGGCGTCGGTACTCGAGCCGGGTTCGAAGCCGTGTCAGGCGTGCTCTTCGACCTCGGCGTCTCATCGATGCAGCTCGACCGCACCGAACGGGGCTTCTCCTACGCCCACGACGCGCCACTCGACATGCGGATGAACCCCGGCGAGGGTCCGACGGCGGCCGACGTCCTCAACACCTACGCGGCCGCCGACCTGGCCCGCTTGCTGTTCGAGTACGGAGACGAGCGCTTTGCGCGTCGCATCGCCGCAGCCGTCGTCGCGGCGCGGGCCGACGAACCCTTCACGTCCAGCGCCCGTCTGGTCGATCTCGTGCGGTCGTCGATCCCCGCTGCCGCACGACGCACGGGCGGCAACCCAGCCAAGCGCACGTTCCAGGCCCTGCGCATCGAGGTCAACGACGAGCTGGGCGGGTACAAGCGAGCCCTGCCCGCCGCGCTCCGCGTCGTCGAGCCGGGCGGGCGGGTCGTCGTGCTGGCCTACCACTCGCTGGAGGACCGGCTGACAAAGCGGGCGTTCGCGAAGGTCACGACGTCCGACGTCCCGCGCGACGTGCCGTTCGTTCCCGAGGGCCGCGAACCCGCGTTCCGCCTGCTGACTCGCGGAGCAGAGCGGGCGTCCGACGACGAGGTCGCCGCCAACCCCCGGGCGCGGTCGGTCCGCCTCCGCGCCGTCGAGCGGATCGCAGCATGAATGCGCTGCCGCACATCGCCGCGCCGAGGCTGCGCCCGCAGAAGGCCCTGCCACGCAACCGCGCCCTCCGGTTGGTCGCGCCGGTCAGCAGCCGGGCTCGAAGGGCACCGTTCGTCGGCGTGGTGCTGACACTGGTCGGCCTGGGGCTCGTGGGTCTCATCCTGATGAGCACCGTGCTTCAGGGGCAGTCGTTCGAGATCGCCAGACTCTCCGCCGAGGTCGAGGCTCTCGAGGTCCGGGAGCAGGCCCTCTCGCGTGAGGTTGATCGCATGCAGAGCCCGTCGAACATCGCCTCGCGGGCCCTGTGGCTCGGCATGGTGCCGAACGCCAACCCGGTGTTCCTGCGACTGTCCGACGGCGAGGTCGTCGGCAAGGCCAAGCCGGCCCCGGCGCGCACGAACATCAAGCAGGTCACACGATGACGCGCCAGCGCCTGTCGCGCCGCCGGACGCGAGCCTGCCTCGCGTTCGTCGTCATCTGCTTCAGCGTCTTCGGCCTGCGCCTGTTCCAGATCCAGGGGCTCGACACCAAGGCGTACGCGGCGATGGCAGTCGAAGCCGGAACGGCGCGCACCAGCGTTCCGGCCCCGCGGGGCGAGATCCTCGACCGCAATGGCAAGGGGCTCGCCACCAGCGTCGACGGCATGACGGTCACCGCAGACCCGAGCATGACGACGAAGAACGCCCCCCGGATCGCCCGGATCCTCGTCCAGAAGCTCGGCCCGGAGCGGGTTGACTACTTCGAGACGATCGACAAGCTGCGCAAGCCGGGCTCGAGGTTCGTCTATCTCGAGAAGGGCGTGCCCGCGTGGCCGGCGAAGAAGGCGGTCGCCGCAGTGCAGGAGGCCGGGTTCACCGGGGTGTTCACCGAGAAGGAGTCCCTGCGCACGTATCCGGGCGGCCAGCTCGCGGCCAACCTGATCGGCTTCGTCGACGGCAGCGGCAAGGGCGTCCAGGGAATGGAGCAGCAATACGACGAGACGCTGACCGGTCAAGACGGCTCGAGCACGTACGAGGTGTCACCCAGCGGGCAGCGCATCCCGATGGCCGACAGCACCGTCAAGGAGATGACGCCCGGCGGCGACGTTCACTCGACCATCGACCGCGACCTGCAGTGGTATTCCGACCAGCGGCTCGCCGACGCCGTGCGGACGTCGCGCTCGGAATGGGGACTGGCCGTCACGATGGACGTTCGCACCGGTCAGGTCGTCCAGATGTCCCAGGCGCCCACGTACGACGCGGATCGCAAGGCCGGCATGCAGAGGGCCAACGTCATCTCGCGTGCCGTGGAGAACGTGTACGAGCCCGGCTCGGTCATGAAGTCGATCACGATGGCGGCGCTGGCGGACCAGGGCAAGGTCACGCCACAGACGCCCATCGTGGTGCCGTCCGGCATGACCATCGACAAGTTCAAGATCGGCGACTACTGGAAGCACGGCGTGCTCCACCTCACCGCCGCCGGCGTCATCGCGAAGTCGTCGAACCTCGGCACGATCGTGGCCTCGCAGCAGATGAGCGACGAGCGGATGTACCAGTACTTCCGCAAGTTCGGCTTCGGCACCAAGTCCGGGATCGAGCTGCCCGGCGAGTCGCAAGGCATCCTCAAACCGGGCCGGGAGTGGAGCAAGGCCAACCACGCGACGATCGCGTTCGGCCAGGGCGTCTCCATCACGGCGATGCAGATGGTGCGGGCCGTGGGCGCGATCGCGAACGGCGGGGTGATGGTCGACCCCACGGTCGTCGACGGGTTCGTGTCCCCGGACGGCGAGCGCACCGACGCCGAGCCGACCAAGTCGCGACGGGTCGTCTCGAAGAAGGCGGCATCGATGGTGACGCGCATGATGGAGGCCGTCACCGCGAAGAACGGCACCGCTCCCGCCGCGAAGATCCCCGGCTACCGTGTCGCCGGCAAGACCGGCACGGCATGGCGGGTCAACCCGCTCACCGGCCGGTACGTCCGGGGGCAGAACACCGTGTCGTTCGTCGGTTTCGCGCCGGCCGACAAGCCGCGCTTCGTCACCTACATCGTCCTCGACCGGCCATACTCGAACGCGGGCGGTGGCTCGACGGCCGGACCGGTGTTCCACGACATCATGTCGATGGCGCTCGAGCGATTCGGCGTCGCGCCCACCGGTTCGAAGTCACCGAAGGTGCGCCATAGCTGGTGACCCTGGCGGTCTGGATAAGGTCGAGATCGTGGTCGACGTGATGCGGGTGAGGCCGAAGGACGCTCCTCGTCACACTCTCGCCGAAGTGGCCGCCCATCTCGGAGTGGTCGGGGGAGACGGCCCAGAGCTATCGGGGACTGTGCTCACCGGCATCAGTCTCAACACCGCCCACACCGTGCCGGGAGACCTTTACGCGGCGCTGCCAGGGTCGCGATCCCACGGGGCCGACCACGCGGCCGCAGCCCTGGACGCAGGCGCGGTGGCCGTGCTCACGGACGCCGATGGAGCTTCGCGGGTGGAACCGCTCGATGTGCCGACCCTGGTCGTCGAGGAACCCCGCGCCCTGGTGGCCGACCTCAGCGCGTGGTTCCACGGTCACCCGGCGGGCGCATTCTCGACCATCGGGATCACGGGCACGCAGGGCAAGACCACCTCCACGTACCTCGCCGAGGCGGCGCTCGGGGCTCGACGCTCGGCGGTGGTCGGCACGATCGGCACCCGCATCGCTGGTGTACCGGCGTCGTCGTCACTGACCACCCCCGAGGCTCCTGCACTGCAGGCTCTGTTCGCCGTGATGCGAGAGGAAGCCGTCGAGGTCTGCGTCATGGAGGTCTCAAGCCACGCGATGGTGCAGGGAAGGGTCGACGGCTTTGCGTTCGATGTGGCCGTGTTCCTCAACCTCGGCCGCGACCACCTCGACTTCCACCGCAATCTCGACGAGTACTTCCTCGCCAAGGCGGCCCTTTTCACGTCCGACCACGCGCGCCACGCCGTCATCAACGTGGACGACGCTCATGGCCGGCGCCTGCTGGATCTGACCCGCCTGCCGGTCACGACGTTCTCGACGGAGGGCCGGGTCGCCGACTGGCGTGCCGCGAACATCCGTCCGCACCGGCTCGGCACCGACCTCCACGTGCTGGGCCCGACGGGGGAGGAGCTTGAGCTGTCGGTGCCGCTGCCCGGTGTCTTCAACGTCTCGAACGCGCTCGCGGTCATCGCGGCGCTCACGACCGCGGGCCTCGACCCGGCCGAGCTCGCCGCCGGCATCGCCGCGAGCACGGGGGTCCCGGGCCGGATGGAGCGCATCGAGTCGGGTCAGGAGTTCACTGCGATCGTCGACTACGCGCACAAGCCCGACGCCGTCATCGCCGTGCTCACCGCACTGCGACCGGTGACGCCGGGACGGTTGATCATCGTGATCGGCGCCGGGGGCGACCGCGACCACGGCAAGCGTCCGATCATGGGTGAGGCTGCGGCGCTGCACGCCGACCTCGTGGTCGTCACCGACGACAACCCGCGCAGCGAGAACCCGGCCGCCATCCGCGCCGACCTGATCTCGGGTGCGTCCGCCGGGCCGGGCGTCGTCATCGAGGTGGCCGGCCGCCACGACGCCATCGCCCACGCGGTGGCGGTCGCCCACCGGGGCGACACCGTGGTCGTTGCGGGCAAGGGACACGAGCAGGGCCAGGAGGTCGACGGCGTGGTGCACCCCTTTGACGACCGCACCGTGCTCCGCGAGCTCATCGAGGCGCGCACATGATCGCGATGTCGCTCGCCGAGATCGCGGCCGTCGTGGGCGGGCAGGCTCATGGTGATGCGCACGTCACGGCGCCGGCGTCGCTCGACTCGCGTGCCGTCGAGCCCGGCGGCCTGTTCGTCGCGCTGGCAGGAGAGCAGGTCGACGGTCACGACTACGTCGGGCCGGCGATCGCGGCCGGGGCCGCCGCTGCTCTCACCTCACGCCAGGTGGACGACGCGCCGGCCGTCGTGGTCGACGACGTCACCGTCGCGCTCGGACTGCTTGCGCGCCACGTCCTCGACCAGGTCGGTCCGACCGTCATCGCGATCACCGGCTCGCAGGGCAAGACGGGCGTCAAGGACATGCTGGCGCAGCTGCTGATGAACGCGGCTCCGACCGTCGCGACCGCCGGCAACCTCAACAACGAGCTCGGTGTGCCGCTCACCCTCCTGCGGATGGACGAGTCGACCCGCTTCCTCGTCGTCGAGATGGGCGCTCGCGGCATCGGCCACATCGCCCGGCTGTGCGAGATCGCTCCACCCGACATCGCGATCGTGCTCAACGTCGGCCGCGCCCACCTCGGCGAGTTCGGCTCGGTCGAGAACATCGCGACGGCCAAGGGCGAGCTGGTCGAGGCGCTCCGGCCGGGAGGCACCGCCGTCCTGAACGCTGACGACGCCATGGTCGTGCCGATGGCCGAGCGGACTCCAGGTCGGGTGGTCTGGTTCGGTCGACAGGCGAGGCGCATGGAGGACGTCGAGATCGTCGACGTCGCCATGACGCCGAGCGGGGAGCCGGACGTCACGCTGGCCTGGAACGACGAGGTGGACACGTTCCACGTGCCGCTGCTCGGCGAGCACCAGGCGGCCAATCTCGCTGCCGCACTGTGCACCGTGCACGCGCTCGGGCTCGTCGACTCCACCTTGCCCCTGGCCGACCTCGACTCCGCGAGTCCCATGCGGATGGAGCGGCACGTGCGTCCGGACGGGCTGGTGGTGGTCGACGACAGCTACAACGCCAACCCGGACTCGATGGCCGCAGCCCTGCACGCACTGGCCGGGCTCGGCGAGGGACGACGCGTCGCCGTCCTCGGCGAGATGCTCGAGCTCGGCGGCGGCAGTCTCGACGCGCACGTCGACGTGGGGCGGCTCGCGGCCGAGCTGGGGGTCGACCGCGTCGTCGCAGTCGGTGCAGGTGCGGCAGGCATCGCCGAGGGCGCAGGGGAGCGAGGCACGGCGGTCGCGGACGTCGACGAGGCGGTGCGCGTCCTCTCTGCGTGGCTGACTCCGACCGACGTCGTCCTTGTGAAAGCATCGAGAAGCGTCCGGCTCGAACGGGTCACTGAGGCGTTGCTCGACCGCTGACGGCATACTCGACCAAGGCTTCCCAGCCCCGTCCGGACCGAGGAAAGGATCCGCAGCTCGATGTTGGCCATCCTGATCGCGGGCGCATTCGCGCTTCTCGGCACGCTGATCGGCACACGCTTCGCGATCAGGGTGCTGGTGCGGCGGGGGTACGGCCAGCTCATTCGGGACGACGGTCCCACGGCCCATCACACCAAGCGCGGCACACCGACGATGGGTGGCCTCGTGATCATCGTCTCGGTCCTGGTGGCCTACGCGCTGGCCAAGCTGGCCACCGGGTTCACGTCTTACGGGAGCGATCCCCCCAGCGCGTCCGCGATCCTGCTGCTGTTCCTGTTCTGCGGACTCGGCGCGATCGGCTTCCTCGACGACTACATCAAGATCTCCAAGCAACGCAGCCTCGGCCTGCGCAGCAAGACGAAGTTCATCGGGCAGGTCGTCGTCGGTCTGGCGTTCGCGATCACGGCGATCATGTGGGGGGACGACTCCGGCCGCACCGTCATCACCCACGCCATCTCCTTCACCCGCGACTTCGAGGGCTGGGAGCTGCCTACCGTCCTTCTCATGGTGTGGGTGCTGGTCCTCATCGCAGGCACGTCGAACGGGGTCAACCTCACCGACGGGCTTGACGGCCTCGCCACCGGAGCCGCCACGATGGTCTTCGGCGCCTATGTGTTCATCAACATCTGGCAGAACAATCAGAACTGCCTATACAACCCCGGTCCGAAGTGCTACGAGGTCCGCGACCCACTCGACCTTGCCGTGGTGGCGTCCGCGCTCACCGGAGCGTGCTTCGGCTTCCTGTGGTGGAACGCGTCGCCGGCCAAGATCTTCATGGGCGACACCGGGTCGCTCAGCCTGGGCGGCGCCATGGCCGGGTTCGCCCTGATGACCCGCACCGAGCTGCTGCTCATCGTCGTCGGCGGCCTGTTCGTCGCCATCACGGCCTCGGTCATCCTCCAGGTGGCTTACTTCAAGTTCTCCAACGGCAAGCGCATCTTCCGGATGGCGCCGTTACAACACCACTTCGAGCTGGTCGGCTGGGACGAGATCACCATCGTGGTCCGGTTCTGGATCATCGGAGGGCTGTGCGTCATCACCGCGCTCGGCATCTTCTACTGGGAGTGGGTCACCGGCGGCGTATGACCACCCCGATGAACTTGGCTGCGCTCGGACGGGAGTCGTCCTGGGAGGGCGTGCGGGCCGTTGTCTGCGGGTTCGGCGTGAGCGGTTTCGCGGCCGCCGACGCGCTGGTCCACCTCGGTGCGGATGTCACGGTCGTGGACGAGAGAGTCCCCGACGACACCGACAAGGCGCAGCTGCTCGAGTTCCTCGGGGCGGACCTCCGGCTCGGTCCCGGCTCGACGGAGGTGCTGCCCGAGCCGGTCGATCTCGTCGTCACATCGCCCGGTTGGCCACCGACCGCACCGCTGCTCGTCGAGGCCGCCCGGCGCGGCGTGCCGGTATGGGGCGAGGTCGAGCTGGCGTGGCGCCTGCGCGGTGACGACCCGGCGCCGTGGCTGTGCGTCACCGGTACGAACGGCAAGACCACGACCGTGCAGATGCTCGACGCGATGCTGTCGGCCGAGGGCCTGCGGTCCCTCGCGGTCGGCAACGTCGGCACGCCGGTGATCGAGGCGGTGATGGATCCCGACGGTGCCGACATCCTCGCGGTCGAGCTGTCGAGCTACCAGCTCCACTGGAGCTCGTCGCTGGCGGCGGAGTCGGCTGCCGTGCTCAACGTCGCCCCGGACCACCTCGACTGGCACGGCTCGACCGAGGCCTACGCCGCCGCCAAGGGCCGCATCTACCAGAACGTCCGGCGAGCCTGCGTCTACAACGTACAGGACCCCCGGACGGAGCAGCTGGTGCGCGAGGCCGACGTCGCCGAGGGTGCTCGCGCGGTCGGTTTCACTCTCGAGCTCCCGGCTCCCGGCATGCTCGGGCTCGTCGACGACGTGCTCGCCGACCGCGCGTTCGTGGACGACCAGCAGAAGAGTGCCGCCGAGCTCGGTTCGGTTGCGGACCTGCACCGCCCGGCGCCCCACGTCGTGGCGAACGCCCTCGCTGCGGCCGCACTTGCCCGGGCGCACGGGGTGAGCCCGCGCGCCGTCCGCGACGGGCTGCGGTCGTTCCGAGCCGGCCCGCACCGCATCACCGTGGTCGCCGAGATCGGCGGGGTGCGCTACGTCGACGACTCCAAGGCCACCAACCCGCATGCCGCCCTCGCCTCCCTTCATGGGGTCGACTCGGCCGTCTGGATCGCCGGCGGACTGGCCAAGGGCGCGAGGTTCGACGAGCTCGTGGAGTCGGCCCGCGACCGGTTGCATGGTGCCGTGCTCATCGGCACCGACCGCGCAGTCGTGGCCGAGGCGTTGAGGCGACACGCGCCGGATGTGCCGATCGTCGAGGTCCTGACCGGCGAAGATGACCTCATGGATCGTGTCGTGGGTTCCGCGACGCAGATGGCACGGCCGGGGGACACTGTGCTGCTGGCCCCGGGATGCGCGTCCATGGACCAGTTCCGCGACTACGAAGCTCGCGGTGACGCCTTCGCCGAGGCGGTCCGACGCCTCGACGAACGATCCTGAAGGGCGGCGCGGAATGAGCACCACAGCCTCCCGTCGGCCACCCGGCCGCCCGGCGATCGTCGAGGCCACCCGCCGCACCCTCGATCGTCCGCTCGCGTCCTACCAGCTCGTGCTCGGCACGTCCGGGCTGCTGCTCGGTCTCGGCCTGATCATGGTCCTGAGCGCCAGTTCCGTGTACGCCTATCACCGCTTCGACAACTCCTTCGCCGTCATCGAACGGCAGGGGTTGTTCGCCGTGGCCGGCGTGATCGGAGCGGTCATCGCCGCCCGGATGCCGCTGTCGTTGTTGCGCAAGCTGATCCGGCCGTTCCTCATCGTCTCGGTGCTGCTGATCGCCGCCACCTTCATTCCCGGCGTCGGCATGGAGATCAACGGCAACCGCAACTGGCTCCCGCTTCCCGGCTCGCTCCAGCTGCAGCCCTCCGAGTTCGCGAAGCTGGCGATCGTGCTGTGGATCGCCGACCTCTACGCGCGTCGCCAGCGGCGGTTGGGCTCGGTGAAGTCGATCATCATCCCGATGGTGCCGGTCTCGTGCGGGGTCGCGGCACTCGTGGTCGGCCAGCGCGACCTCGGCACCGCGCTGGTCCTGTTCGCCGTCATCGTCGGCATGCTCTGGGTCGTCGGTCTGCCCGGAAAGCCCATGGGAGCGGTAGTGGCGGCGTTCGCGGTGGTGTGCGTGTTCTTCGTGGCCATCGAGCAGGAACGCGTCACTCGCATGCTGAGCTTCCTCAACCCGTTGGCCGATCCCGACAGGGCCGGCTACCAGTCCATCCACGGCATGATGGGGTTCGCCCGCGGCGGGTTCTGGGGCGTGGGTCTGGGCGGCAGCCGGCAGAAGTGGGGGGCCCTGCCCGAGGCGCACACCGACTTCATCCTGGCCGTCATCGGTGAGGAGCTCGGACTCGTCGGCAGCATCGTCGTGCTCGTGCTGTTCGCCCTGTTCGCCGTCGCCGGTATCCGCACCGCCACCCGTTCGGGCGATGCCTTCGTGCGCCACACCGCCGCGGGCATCGTCATCTGGATCATGTCCCAGGCGATCATCAACATCGGCATGGTTCTGGGTCTGCTTCCCGTGATCGGCATCCCGCTGCCGTTGCTGTCGTACGGCGGGTCGAGCCTGCTCGTCACGCTCGTGTCGTGCGGCATCCTGCTCAACTGCGCCACCACCGAGCCCGGAGCCCGTCGAGCCCTCGAGGCCGGCAAGACCCGCCGCCAGCGGCGCGCCGCGGCCAGGAAGCGCTAGCAGGGTGCGTCTCCCCATCCGCGCGACGCGAATCGCGACCCCGCATCCCGACCGGCGGCGTTCTCGTCGGTCTCCGCACTACCCGGTGCGCTTCCCTCCGCCCCCTACTCGCTTCGCTCGTGGGGGGACCCCCAAGCCTTACCGCCGGATCGGGCGCGGATGCCGCGCTCGCTTCCCGCGCGGATGGGGAGACACACCCTGATGCGCGCCCTCCTTGCCGGCGGAGGCACCGCGGGTCACACGTCGCCGATGCTCGCCACCGCCACGGTCCTGCGTGAGCGGGACGTCGAGATCACCTGTCTCGGCACGCCACGGGGTCTCGAGGTCACCTTGGTGCCGGAGGCCGGGTTCCCCCTCGAGCTGGTGCCGCCCGTGCCGCTTCCACGCCGACCCGGCAAGGCACTGGCCCAGTTGCCGGTCAAGCTGGCCAAGGCCGCTCGTGCCGCCGGCGACGTCTTCGACCGGGTCCAGCCTGACGTCGTGGTCGGCTTCGGAGGCTACGTCTCGGTACCCGCCTACCTCGTGGCCAGGCGCCGGCACGTGCCCATCGTGGTGCACGAGGGAAACGCGATCCCCGGCATCGCCAACAAGCTGGGGGCGCGGTTCACCGAGCACGTCGCCACCAGCTTTCCCGGCACCGACCTCCCGCACGCCACCTACCTCGGCCTGCCCATCCGCCGGCAGATCTCCAGTCTCGACCGCGCTGCCGTTCGCGACGAGGCGCGGCAGTACTTCGGTCTCGAGCCGGACCGGCCGACCCTCCTCGTCACCGGTGGGTCACAGGGGGCCCGACGCATCAACCTGGCGATGGCCGCCTCGGCTCACGACCTCGCCGATGCCGGCGTCCAGGTCCTGCATGCGGCCGGACGCCCCGAGGAGGTCGTGATCGACAGTCGCCCCGGTGATCCTCCGTATGTCGTGGAGCGGTTCATCGACCGCATCGACCTCGCGTACGCCGCCGCCGACCTGATCGTGTGTCGTGCCGGGGCGAACACGGTCACCGAGGTCGCTGCGGTGGGTCTGCCGGCCGCCTTCGTGCCGCTCCCGATCGGCAACGGCGAGCAGGCCCACAACGCACATCCGGTCGTCCGGGCCGGGGGAGCGCTGCTCATCGACGACGATGCCCTGACACCCACGTGGATCGACCGGGTCCTCGCGCCGCTGGTCACTGATCCGGCGAGACTGGCCACGATGTCGGCGGCCGCCTCCGATCTCGTGCCTCGTGACGCCGACGTCCGCCTCGCCGACATGGTCGTGGACGCGGTCAATGGCGGCTCTCCGCCGCGGGGCAGATGAAGATCCCGATCCCGGACCAGATCCCCCCGGTCGACCGGCTCGGACGCGTCCATCTCATCGGCATCGGTGGTGCCGGCCTGTCCGCGATCGCCCGGCTCATGTCGCAGCAGGGCGTCGAGGTCAGTGGCAGCGACGCCATCGACTCCCCGGTGCTGGAGGCGCTGCGGGGCGAAGGTATCACGTGCTTCGTCGGCCACGCGGCAGAGCAGCTCGCGAACGTCGACACGGTCATCGCGTCCACGGCCGTACGGGAGGACAATCCCGAGATCGTCGAGGCGCTGCGTCGCGGCCTACGGGTGTGGCCGCGCTCGGCCGGGCTCCGCTCCGTGATGGAGGGGCGGCGCACGGTCGCCGTCGCCGGCACCCACGGCAAGACCACCACCACGGCGATGCTCACGTGCGCCTTGGTCGCGGCCGGGGCCGAGCCGTCGTTCGCGATCGGCGCTGAGGTCGCCGGGCTGGGCACCAACGCGCGCATCGGCGCCGGTGACGTGCTCGTCGCCGAGGCCGACGAGAGCGATGGCGCCTTCCTCGTCTACGAACCCGAGGGAGCGCTCGTCACCAACGTCGACGCCGACCATCTCGACGTCTGGGGCACCGAGGAGGCCTACGCCCGGGCCTTCGCCGACTTCATGCGCACCATCGGGAGATTCGTCGTACTGGGCGTCGACGACACAGGCGCCCGCGGGCTGATCGACGTGGCCGAGGAGCTCGGACTGCAGGTCGTCACCACGGGTCTCGCCGAGGACGCCGCGATCCGGGCCACCGACGTGCGCGTGGAGCAGGACGGCACGACGTTCTCGGTCCTGCGCGACGGTCGGCCCCTGGTCGACGTCACCCTCGCCGTGCCGGGCGCCCACTACGCCCAGGACGCCCTTCTCGCGCTCGCCACCGGGCTCGTGCTCGGCCATGACCCCGAGGCGCTGGCCGACGGCCTCTCGACCTACGCCGGTGCGCAACGCCGCATGGAGCACCTCGGCGATGCCGCGGGGGTGCGTGTCTACGACTCCTACGCGCACCACCCGACCGAGATCCGGGCCGACCTTGCAGCCGCCCGCGCGCTCGCCGGCGACGGCCGGCTGGTCGTCGCCTACCAGCCGCATCTCGTCAGCCGCACCCGGCTGTTCGGTGCCGCGATGGGCCGAGAGCTCTCGGCCGCGGACCGGGTGGTCGTGGCCGATCTCTACCTCGCCCGCGAGGATCCCGACCCGGCAGTCACGTCGCGACTCGTGGTCGACGCGGTCGACGGCCCGAAGGCCACCACCGGAGGACCGGTCAAGGATCTGGCCGAGGTGTTGGTTACCGAGCTGCGTCCGGGCGACCTGCTGCTGACCCTCGGCGCCGGCGACATCACCACCGTGGGCCCGCGAGTCCTCGCCGCGTTGGTGGGGCGATGAGCGAGCAGCGGTTCGCCGAGCGCCGCCGGTCCGAGAAATGGCGTCGGGTGCGCCGCGTCTTCCTGGTGCTCCTCGGTGTCGGTGTCGTCGGGGGACTGGTCTGGGTGATCTGGTTCTCCAGCGCGCTCGCCGTCGACCGGGTCCAGGTCGAGGGCACCACGACGCTCAAGCCGACGGACATCCGTTCGCAGGCCGCCGTCAGGCTCGGTCGTCCACTGGCTCGCGTCGACACGGTCGCGATCGAGTCGAAGGTGGCGGCCATGGCGCGCATCGACCGGGTCGACGTCTCCCGGCGTTGGCCGAGCACGATCCGGATCGAGGTCGTGGAGCGCAAGCCGGTCGCCTGGGTGATGTCGGGGATATCCATCCGCATGCTCGACCGTTACGGCGTCGACTTCCGCACGGTGCGCTCGGAGCCCAAGAACCTCGTCGAGGTGCGGGTCGAGACGATCAGCGCGCGCAAGCGACAGCAGTCCCTCGAGAGCAGCACGGCAGTCATCGACGTGCTGCGCACCGGCGATCCCGGACTGCTGAAGCAGGTGCAGTACGTGCGGGTGAGCTCCAAGGACTCGGTGCAGCTGGTTCTCGGCAAGAACCGCACGGTCACGTGGGGGAGTGCGGCCAAGGGCGAGCAGAAGCTTCAGGTCGTGCGT
Source organism: Aeromicrobium sp. (assembly GCF_050700635.1). Taxonomy (GTDB): domain Bacteria; phylum Actinomycetota; class Actinomycetes; order Propionibacteriales; family Nocardioidaceae; genus Aeromicrobium. The sequence goes on along the minus strand of NZ_JBOHDT010000199.1, from coordinate 192 downwards.
TCGTTGCTGAAGATCAAGGCGACCGACTACGACGTCAGCGCCCCCGAGCAGCCGACCACACGGCGCTAGCCTCGATGTTTCGTGAGCCGTGCTGAGCGGTGACCTCGGTCGGCCGTTGTGTGACTGGGTGTGCTGGACGTGGGTGTCTCCCGGCGCTGTGTTCGCCGGTTCTCCGGTGTCCTCGGTCGTGGT
>NZ_JBOHDT010000198.1:0-8656 GCF_050700635.1 Aeromicrobium sp. | reverse complement strand
GGCCCTCGGCCCCCACCACGAGGGCCTCGCGCGGCTCGACGAACACCGTGGCGGGTGCGGGTGGGGGGATGCTGCCCGGCCACGGCGCGTGGGTGGATCGCGCACCGACAGCCCGCTCGCCCCAGGGCACCTGCAGTGCACGGTCGGCCGGGCCGCGTCCGCCCTGCACTCCGGCGGCGCGGACCGCCTCGTGGCCGACCATGCTCTGCACCCGCGCCACCCCGCCGGCGATCCTGTCGTCCGGTGCACCGCCGAACAGGCTGTCGGCATGATCTGCGAGTGGCTCGGCGACCTCGGGGACGAGCCGGACCGCATCGACGGGTGCATCGATGCCACCAGCCTGCAGCTGCCAGCGCAGACGGTCGACGACGTCGGCGGCGCCGAACCAGCGTGGATGCAGCCAGCGCCGGGACGACGCCAGCGTGCCGTCGCAGTCGACCTCGATGCGCACCGTGGTGCACACCAGACCGTGCGCGGCCAGGCCGCGGACGAACGCCTCGGCCGTGGTGCGCAGGCTGAACGCGATCGGCTCGACGAGGTCGAGGGGCGGTTCGAGCGCCAGGGTGGCCTCGAGCTCGGGTGGCACCGCGCGACGCGAGACCGGATGCGGGTCGAGGCCCCGGGCGAACCGGTGCAGCAGCTCGCCGTGGCTGCCGAACCGGGTGTGCACGTCGGCCGGGGCGAGGTCAGCGAACGCTCCGAGGGTGGTCAGGCCCATCCGGCGCAGCAGGCTGACCAGGTCGGGGGCGTCGAGGGTCTCCACGGGCAGGGCGGCGAGGAACGCGGCCGACTCCCCCGCCCCCACCACCAGGCAGTCCTGGGCGAGGGCCCGGCGGGCGGCCTGCTCGGCAGCGAACAAGCCGTCGGCGACACCGAGGCGGACGTCCCAGACGCCGAGAGCCACCAGCCGCTCGGCGATGACGGCACCCGCCTCGACCTCGCCACCGTAGAACCGCGCCGGCACGCGCAGCGCGCACAGGCCCGGACGCAGCGGCGCCACGCCCGGGCTGAGCTCCTCGATGGCGATGAGGACATCCTCGAACGCCCGCGCGTCGGCCTCAGGACGATGGTCGGCGAGCGTCAGCTCCGGGCACCGTGACTGGGCATCACGACGTCGCATCCCGCGGCGAACGCCGTCGGCGCGTGCCGACTGCGAGCACGCCAGCACCTGACCCCCTCGACCAGGTGCACTGTCGAGCACCGCGGCAGGTGTACCAGCCGGCAGGTCGGCCAGCAGGGCCATGACCGGCCAGTCGGGGCACCACACGACCATGGTGCGCATCAGCTGACGCTCCGTAGTCGGTGGGGCAGCCGAGCAGGCTCCTCATCGAGCGGTCGGATCCGCTGATCCACGTCGGGAAGCCACAACCGCGCGGACGCCGGCGACCCCGTCCCGCGACGTACTTCGACGGTCGCCTGCCGGGCCTGCAGATGCCCGTGTCCGCTGCCGAGGCCGACCCACTCGACGTCGCTCAGGCCGAGTCGGGCGTCGCACCGCGGCCAGTCGTCTCCCCATCTCGTCGGCAGAGCGACGAGGATCGATCCTCGCTGCCGCAGCCGGGCCGCCAGACGAGCGGCATCGCCGTCGCTCACCGGCGCAGGAGGCCGCACCAGGACCACGCCCAGCACGTCGATGAGTGCGGCGGTGACCTCGAGCCATGCCTCACCCGGGTCGGGGACGAGGATCGTGCGACTCAGCTCGACACCGGTCGCCGCCGCCGCTTCCAGCCCGAGCTCCGACGAGCCCACGATCCCGCACCAGGCACCATCGGCCGACGGCCCGGCCAAGAGCATCATGGCCAGGCTCGCCGAACCGGCGCCGTAGCTGGACCCGGTCTGCAGCTGCACCAGTCCGGAGAGTGCAGGATGGGTGCGGACGGGCTGTGCCGCCGGCCGACCCTGCATGCTGCTGACACGTTCGCGCAGCTCGTCCAGGGTCGGAGCAGCGGCAACGGTCATTCATTCATTATCGAACAACCGTTCGATCACGTCAATCGCGGGTGCGGCTCCTAGGGAGACACACTAGGCGCCGAGTTCGATGCTTCCGCCGGGGATCGCGTCGAGCAGCTTCTTGGTGTAGTCCTCACGCGGGTTGTCGAAGACCTGCGACACCGTGGCGGACTCGACGACCTTGCCGTTCTGCATCACCAGCACGTTGTCGGCGATCTGGCGAACCACCGCGAGGTCGTGAGTGATGAACAGGTACGACAGACCCAGCTCGGCCTGGAGGTCGTTGAGCAGGTTGAGGATCTGTGCCTGCACCAGGACGTCGAGAGCCGACACGGCCTCGTCGCAGATGACGACCTCGGGATCGAGGGCGAGCGCGCGAGCAATGGCGACGCGTTGGCGCTGTCCGCCGGACAGCTCGCTCGGGTAGCGCCGCATGACCGACGCCGGCAGCGAGACCTTCTCGAGCAGATCGCGGATCTTGGCCTCACGTTCCTTCTTGGTGCCGATGTCGTGCGTACGCAAAGGCTCCTCGATGGAGCGGTAGATGGAGTACATCGGGTCGAGCGACGCGTACGGGTTCTGGAAGATCGGCTGCATCTGGCGTCGCATCGCCAGCTGCTGCCGCTTGCTCTTGAGCGTCGTGATGTCGACGCCATCGAACTCCACCGTGCCCTCGGTGGAGTCGAGCAACCCGAGCACCATGCGGGCGACAGTGGACTTGCCCGAGCCCGACTCCCCGACGATCGCCGAGGTGGTGCCTCGGCGCAGCTGGAAGGAGACGTCGTCGACGGCCTTGAAGTCGAAGGAGGAACCTGGACGTGCACCACGGATGGTGAAGACCTTGGTGAGATTCTTCGCCTCGATGATCGTGCCCTGACCCACGCCGAACTCGTCGTCGCGCGTCGCGACCTCTGCGGCGATCTCCTCAGCGGTCTCCACGGCTTGCTCGCGCACCCTCGCCCGCTCCGACGACAAGCGTCGCGAGGCCAGCGACGGGGCCGACTTCACGAGCCTCTGCGTGTACGGGTGCTCCGGGTCCTTCAAGATGTCGAGCGCCGGGCCGGACTCGACGACCTGCCCCCGGTACATCACCACGAGATGGTCGGCCCGCTCCGCCGCGAGACCGAGGTCGTGGGTGATGAGGAGCACCGCGAAACCCAGCTCGACGGTGAGCCGGTCGAGGTGGTCGAGGATCTGCTTCTGCACCGTGACGTCGAGAGCCGAGGTGGGCTCGTCGGCGATCAGCAGCTTGGGACGCGCGGCCAGCCCGATCGCGATGAGCGCACGCTGACGCATGCCGCCGGAGAACTCGTGCGGATACTGCCGTGCACGCCGTTCGGCATCGGGAAGTCCGGCCTCGTTCAGCAGCTCGACGACGCGCGCGTCGGCCTCCTTGCCCTTGGCGACGTTGTTCGCCTCGAGGGCCTCTTTGATCTGGGTGCCCACCCGCCACAGCGGGTTCAGGTTCGACATCGGGTCCTGCGGAACGAGACCGATCGACGAACCGCGTAGCGCCAGGATGTCGGTCTTCTTGGCCTTGGAAACCTCCTGGCCCTCGAAGATGATCTCCCCGCCGGTGACCCGGCCCGTGCCTGGAAGCAGGTCGATGATGGCGTGGGCGGTGGTGGACTTGCCCGACCCGGACTCCCCCACGATGGCCACCGTCTGGCCCGGGTAGACGGCGAGGTTGGCACCACGAACGGCCGGGGTGATCTTCTTCTGGAACTCGAAACCGACGTCGAGGTCCTTGATCTCCAGCACCGGAGTGAGGCTCATTCGCTCCTCCTCTTCGGGTTGAGGGCGTCGCTCACGGCATCACCCAGCAGGATGAAGCCCAGAGCGGTGAAGGCCAGGGCACCCGCCGGCCAGAACATGACGCCCATCCGCTGGCCGGAGCGGACCTGCACCTGCGCCGCGGCGATGTCGTTGCCCCACGACACCACACCGAACGGCAGGCCGATGCCGAGGAAGGACAACGTCGCCTCGGCGACGATGAAGATGCCGAGCGACACGGTGGCCGTGACGATGACGGGTGCCAACGAGTTGGGGATGACGTGCCGCATCATGTTGCGACGGGGCGTGGCACCGATGGCCCGCGCGGCGTCGATGAACTCGAGGTTCTTGACCTCGAGCACCGCTCCACGGGCGATGCGGGTGACCTGCGGCCAGGCGAACGCCGCAAGGGCAATCACGACCGCCGCGATCGCCCCCCAGTACCCGCGGTCGGGAAAGAGATTGTTCACGACGGACAAGCCGACCAGGGCGCCCAGCAGCAGCGGGATGGCGAAGAAGACGTCGGCGATGCGCGAGACACTCGAATCGAAAAAGGCGCCGTAGAAGCCCGCCGCCGCACCGGTGATCAGACCCACGACGGTCACCAGGAGCGTGCACAGGAACCCGACCAGGACCGAGGCGCGGGCGCCGTAGACCGTGCGTGAGAAGACGTCGTAACCCTGTTTGTTGAAGCCGGCGGGGTGACCTTCGCTGGGTCCCTCGAGGCTGCGCGAGAGGTCGGCGCGGCGCGGGTCGACGTCGGTGAAGAGTCCCGGCGCGATCACCATGAGGGCAACCACGGTCAAGATCACCAACGACACCCAGAACAGCCAGTTGCGGCTCAGCTGCTTCCAGGCTTCCTTCCACTGGCTCTCCGGTGGCTGGGACGTGTCGAGCGTTCCGGTCTCCTGCAGGGGCGTCTCGTCCAGCGGTGCGACGAACCGCTCCTGCCCCCGGAGTGAGATGTCAGGCATAACGGATCCTCGGATCGAGCAGGGCGTAAAGCAGGTCGACCACCAGGCTCATGACCACGTAGACGAGGACCATCACGGTGACCACCGAGACGACGGTGGAGCCCTCGCCGCGGTTGATGGCCTGGAAGGCGAGGTTGCCGATACCGGGGATGTTGAAGATGCCCTCGGTGACGATGGCACCGGCCATCAGGGTGCCGAGGTCGGCACCGAGGAAGGTCGTCACCGGGATCAGGGAGTTGCGCAGCACGTGCCTGCGGTTGACCGTTGCGCTGGACAAGCCCTTGGCACGCGCAGTGCGGACGTGGTCGGCGGTCAGATTCTCGAACACCGACGTGCGCGTCAGCCGCAGGATGTAGGCGAACGAGACCAGACCCAGCACGATGGCCGGAAGTAGCAGGTTCTCGAAGGAGGCGTCGCCACCGACGGTGATCGCGGCCCATCCGAGCTTGACGCCGAAGATGAGCTGCATCAGGAACCCGAAGACGAAGATCGGCACGGCGATGACGAGGAGCGAGATGACCAACATGCTGGAGTCGAAGGCCCTGCCCTTGCGGAGGCCGGCATAGAACCCAGCGGCGATGCCGAGCACGGCCTGGATGACCAAGGCCATCACCGCAAGCTTGAGGGTGATCGGGAATGCCTTCGCAACCAGCTCGGAGACCGGCTGCCCGGAGTAGGAAACGCCGAAGTCACCGGTGAGGGCGCCCTTGAGGTACAGCAGCCACTGCACGAGGAACGGCTTGTCGAGGTTGTACTGGGCCGCGATCTGGTCGCGCACTGCTGGGGAGACCGGCTTCTCACCAAACAGAGCGACGATGGGGTCGCCAGGCTGCAGGAAGACCAATGAATAGATCAGGAGGGTCGAGCCGAGCACGACAGGGATCGCCTGGAGTGCGCGTCGACCGACGTACCACCACATTTACGCAAGCCTCCTCGCTGGTGCGCCATTACACCATTGAAGTGGGGCGGTACCCGTGCGGGTACCGCCCCAGTTCGGGTGGGACTACTTGGTGATGTTCTGGAGCTCTGGCTTGTTCTGCCAGTTGAACTCCACGTTCTGCACACCATCGGCCGCGGCCGCAGCGATGCTCTGGTTCCACAGCGGGATCGCCGGCAGCTCATCCATCAGGATGGCCTGGGCGTCGGCGAGCAGCTTGAACCGCTCCTCGTCGTCCTGGGCACCCGAAGCCTGCTTGATGAGGTCGTCGAACTCCTTGTTGCTGTAGTCACCGTCGTTCGAACCGGCACCGGTGCCGAAGATCGGACCGAGGTAGTTGTAGACCGACGGGTAGTCGGGCTGCCAGCCGGTACGGAAGGCGGTTCCGATCGTGCGCTTGGTGACCTTCTCGCGCAGCTCCGCGAACGTGGCGAAGGCCTTGGGCTCGGCGTTGATGTCGAGGGTGTTGTTGAGCTGGTTGACCAGCGCCTCGACCCACTCCTTGTTGCCCGGACCGTCGCCGTTGTAGGCGAGCACGAACTTGCCCTCCCACGGGGCGATGTCGTTGGCCTGGTCCCAGAGCCTCTTCGCCTCGGCGGCATCGAACTCGAGAATGTCAGCGCCTTCGATGTTCTCGGTGTAACCGGGCATCAGCGGCGAGCTGAACTCCTTGGACGGGATGCTCGAGCCGTCGAAGATCTTCTCGCAGATCTCCGCACGGTCGATCGCCTTGGAGATCGCCTGACGACGCAGCTTGCCTTCTTCGTTCTCACCGAAGCCCTTCAGGGATGCAGGGATGGTGATCGTGCTGTTCGGCGAGCCGGGCTCGCTGAACGCCTGGATCGAGTCGTCATCCTTGTACGTGGTCAGCGCGCTGGGCGGAACGTCGTCGAGGACGTCGAGGTTGCCGGCCTGCACGTCGGAGAACGCAGCATCGGGATCGGTGTAGAACTTCAGCGTGATGCCGCCGTTCTTGGCCGGGCGGACGCCTTCGTAGCTCTTGTTCGGCAGCATGCGTGCCTCGACGTTGTCCTCGAGTGCCTCGAGCGTGTACGGACCGTTGCCGATCGGCTTGTCGCCGAAGGCCTTCATGTCGTCGAAGGCCGACTCGGGCAGCGGGAAGAACGCCGAGTAGCCGAGGCGTCCGGGGAAGTCGGACTCGGGCTGCTTCAGCTTGATGGTGAAGGTGCTGTCGTCGACGACCTTCAGGCCGGAGATCTCTTTCTTGCCACCCTCGGTGTTGCCGATGTCGTCGGTGCCCTCGATCGGGTAGAAGAAGTAGCTCGAGAGCTGCTTGTTCTTGGGATCGGCGCCGTAGTTCCAGGCATCCACGAAGGACGAGGCGGTGACGGGCGAGCCGTCGGAGAACTTCCAGCCGTCCTTGATCTTGACCGTCCAGGTCTGGTTGTCGTCGGACTCGATCGACTCGGCGACCTCGTTCTCGCTGGACCCGTCGACCTTGTACGAGATCAGTCCAGCAAAGATCATGTCGACGATGTTGCCGCCACCGACCTCGTTGGTGTTGGTCGGGACGAGTGGGTTCTGGGGCTGAACGCTGTACGACGTGATGACTGCATCAGTCGACGCGCCCTCCTCGTCTCCGCCGCCGCCGCAAGCGGCGAGCACCAGGCTGCCGGCAGCGATCAGAGCCACACCCGCTAGGCGTGTGCGCCGAGAGAGTCGCATTGATTCCTCCTGTGAAGTGGGTGCACGCAGGCGCGTGCGACATCCCTTGCTATCACCCGGTGTGGTCCACGGCACACTCCCAGAGAGCTACTTCATCAAACTGTCACCTAATCCCGATAGGCCATGCGCGCATGGTTCTAACGGGCCATGACGCAGATGGACGCCCCGAGCCGAGCTCGGGGCGTCCTTCCGATGGCTGCGGGTCTCAGCCCTTGCGCTTCTTGATCTCCTCGGTGGCCTGCGGAAGGACGGCTTTGAGGTCGCCGACGACGCCGAAGTCGACGAGCTCGAAGATCGGCGCCTCCTCGTCCTTGTTGACCGCGACGATGGTCTTCGACGTCTGCATGCCGGCCCGGTGCTGGATGGCACCGGAGATACCGTTGGCCACGTACAGTTGCGGCGAGACCGTCTTGCCGGTCTGGCCGACCTGGAACGAGTGCGGATACCAGCCGGAGTCTACGGCCGCGCGCGAGGCGCCCACGGCGGCGCCGAGGGAGTCGGCGAACGCCTCGACCTCGCCGAAGTCGCCACCGGTGCCACGGCCGCCGGAGACGACGATCGCGGCCTCGGTGAGCTCGGGGCGGCCCGAGTCCTCCTTCGGCTTGCTGGACGTGATCTTGGCGCCCTTGGCCGCGTCGGAGACGTCGATCGAGACGGCCTCCACGGCTCCGGCGCCCGACGAGGCCTCCGGAGTGATGGAGTTCGGCTTGACGGCGATGATGGGCACACCCTTGGACACCGTGGCCTTCACGGTGAAGTTGCCCGCGAACACCGACTGCGTCGTGGTGATGGAGTCGCCGTCGACGGAGACGTCGACGGCATCGGTGATGAGGCCGGACTCGGACTTCAGCGCGACGCGGGCGGCGATCTCCTTGCCCTCGAACGTCGAGGGCACGAGCACCGCGGCTGGGCTCTTGTCGGCGACGAGCTGCGCGAGGGCCTCGGCCTTGGGGCCGACGAGGTACTCGCCGAAGACGGCGTCGTCGAGCTGGTAGATCTTCTCGGCGCCGTACTCGGCGAGCGCGCCAGGTGCCTCGGACCCGAAGATCACGGCAGACGGCTCCCCGATGCTGCGGGCGATGGTCAGGAGCTCCAGCGAGGGCTTGGTGACCGTGCCCTCGGGAGCGTCGATCAGGACGAGAACTTCACTCATGGTCTGGGGCTCCTTCTCAGACGAACTTCTTGGAGGCGAGGAACTCGACGAGCTTGGTGCCGCCGTCTCCCTCGTCGGTGACGATCTCGCCGGCGCTGCGCGGCGGACGCGGCTCGAATGACTCGACCTTCGTCCAGGCGGCGTCGAGGCCGACCGAGCCGGCGTCGACGCCGAGGTCGCTCA
>NZ_JBOHDT010000197.1:0-12703 GCF_050700635.1 Aeromicrobium sp. | reverse complement strand
ACGGCAGCGTGAGCTGCGCCGGGTTGTCGTCGAGCCCTGACACCGCCAGGCCCACGAGCGTGCAGCCCTTCGCCTCGATGTCGGGCATGCGTGAGAGCAGGAGTCGTCGGGCGATGTCGAGCACGTGGCTCGTGCTCATCGTGGGGCGCGACAACGTGTGCGAGGTCGTGGAGCGGGTGAAGTCGTCGAACCGCAGCCGCACCGTGACGGTGCTGCCCGGCCGCTCGGCTGCGCGCATGCGCCGCGTGACGCGGTCGACGACGCCGAGGAGCACGCGCTCGAGATCGGCGACGGTGTGAGGGCCGCGTCCGATGGCGTGCTGCGAACCGATCGAGCGCCGGCGACGTCCGGTCTCGACCCTTCGGGGGTCGCGGTTGTTGGCGAGCGCGTGCAGGTGTCGGCCCGCCGCCGGCCCGATCAGCTGAACGAGCTCGCGCGGCCCGAGCGCCGCAACCTGGCCGACGGTGTGCAGACGGACGGCGTGCAGCTTCTCGGACGTGACCGGCCCGACACCCCAAAGCCGCTCGACCGGCAGCGCGTGAAGGAATCGCAGCTCGTCCTCGATCGGCACGACGAGGAGCCCGTCGGGCTTGCAGAGCGCACTCGACACCTTGGCGAGGTACTTGGTGCGGGCCACGCCGACGGAGATGGGGAGGCCGACTCGCATTCTGACATCCGCCCGCAGCTGCTGGGCGATCGTGGACGGAGCACCGCGGATGCGCCGCAGGCCCCCGACCTCCAGGAACGCCTCGTCGATGGAGATGCCCTCGACGAGCGGCGTGGTGTCACGGAACACCTCGAACACGTCACGACTGGCCTGGGTGTAGGCCTCCATCCGGGGTGAGACGACGACGGCATCGGGGCACAATCGCGACGCCTGGCGGCCGCCCATGGCGGTGCGCACACCTTTGACCTTCGCCTCGTAGCTGCAGGCCAGCACGACCCCGCCGCCGACGATGACCGGACGCGCGCGCAAGCTCGGGTCGTCGCGTTGCTCGACCGACGCGAAGAACGAGTCGAGGTCGGCGTGCAGCACGGTACCTTCGGTCATGTGTTCGATTGTTCCATGGACTCGTCGGATTAGGAGCCCTGCGGACCCTCGCGATACCATGATCGTCGGCCTGTTCGCAGGTCGAAGTGTCGTGTACGTCGATGGATGGACGAAAAGTGCTGTCGGGACCTCTGGTCGTTGATACCCACGAGCTGGGTCGTCGACCGGGCAACGAACGCACGGTCAATCTCTCCATCGCCGCACCGGCGGACCTGGGCAGTGCAGTCTTCGGTGTGCCCGAGGGTTCGGACATCGTCATCGAGCTTCGGCTCGAGGCGGTCATGGACGGGGTCCTGGCAACAGGAACCGCCTCGGCGCAGGCCACCGGCGAGTGCGTACGGTGCCTGGACGACCTCGACGAGGAACTCGTCGTGGACTTCCAGGAGCTCTACCTGTACGACGAGCCGGGCGAGGACGAGCTGTCGCTCGAGGGAGAGCTGCTCGACCTCGAACCTGTCCTGCGGGACGCGGTGGTGCTCGCACTGCCGTTCAAGCCCGTGTGTGATCCGGAGTGTCCGGGACTGTGCCCCGAGTGCGGGGCTCGGCTCGCGGATGATCCAGACCACACACACGGCGACGCGATCGACCCTCGATGGGCGAAGCTGAGCCAGATGACCGACCCAGACATTCACGCTGACATCAAGGAGTAGATCGTGGCAGTACCGAAGCGGAAGTTGTCGCGGAGCAACACGCGTCACCGCCGGTCGCAGTGGAAGGCGACGGCCACCCAGCTGGTCGACTGTGCCAACCCAGCATGCGACTCCAAGGTCGTACCGCACCGCGTGTGCCCCGAGTGCGGCCAGTACGGTCCGCGCGGCGAGCGTCGTCAGGTCCTCTGACCGCACCGCTCGCCTCCATGGACCAGCTGCGCGAGGTCCTCGGGGTCCCCGATCTCGATCCCGAGCTGCTGGAGCACGCCCTCACGCACCGCTCGTTCGCCTACGAGAACGGCCAGGTGCCCAACAACGAGCGCCTCGAGTTCCTCGGTGACTCGGTGCTCGGACTGGTCGTCACCGACGCGCTCTTCCACCAGCATCCAGACCTGCCCGAAGGCCAGCTGGCCAAGCTCCGCGCGGCCGTCGTCAGCGCCAAGGCGCTCGCCGTGGTGGCCCGCACCCTCGGCATCGGCGACCATGTCCGTCTCGGCCGCGGCGAGGTGACCACCGGTGGACGCGACAAGGCATCGATCCTCTCCGACACCGTCGAGGCCGTGCTGGGCGCCATCTACGTGCAGTTCGGCATCGAGCGCGCGTCCGAGGTCATCCACACGATCTTCGACCCGGTGATCGCCCAGGCGGCCGAACTCGGTGCCGGCCTCGACTGGAAGACGTCGCTGCAAGAGATCACGGCCATTCACGACCTCGGCGTCCCGCGTTACGTGCTCGAGAGCGATGGTCCCGATCACGACAAGCGGTTCACGGCGGAGGTGCACGTCGGCGACCTGGTGTTCCCCGGCGGCTCCGGACGCTCCAAGAAGGAGGCCGAGCAGGAGGTCGCGGAGATCGCGTGGCGATCCATCACGTCCGACCGCGAGCATGCCTGAGCTTCCCGAGGTCGAGGTCGTCCGTCGCGGACTGTCCGAACACGTCGTTGGCCGCTCGATCACCGACGTCACGGTCCTCCATCCGCGCTCGGTGCGCCGCCACCCTGCCGGGCCACGGGACTTCGTGTCCCGACTCACCGGTCGCTCCGTCGTCGACGCCCGGCGTCGCGGCAAGTACCTCTGGCTCGTCCTCGACGGGGGAGACGCGGTCCTGTGCCACCTCGGCATGAGCGGTCAGTTCCTCATCGGGTCCGGCGAGGCGGAACCGCCGCGACACCTGGGCGTCGCCCTCGACCTCGACAACGGGACACAGCTCCTCTTCGTCGACCAGCGCACGTTCGGCGGCATGGTGTTCAGCGAGGACGGCGCCGAGCTCCCGTCGCAGATCAGCCACATCGCCCGCGATCCCCTCGACCCGGAGTTCGATGCTGCAGCCTTCGCCGCGCGCCTGCGCAAGCGGCAGACCGGCGTCAAGCGGGCCCTTCTCGACCAGACGCTCGTGTCGGGCGTGGGCAACATCTACGCCGACGAGGCGCTCTGGCGCACGCCGCTGCACTACGCCCGCAACACCCGTCACCTACGCACACGGGAGATCGAGAGCCTGCACGGACACGTCACCGAGGTGCTGCGAGAAGCGCTCGATCAGGGCGGCACCTCCTTCGACACGCTCTACGTCAACGTCAACGGTGAGAGCGGCTACTTCGACCGCTCCCTCGCGGCGTACGGCCAGGAGGGGTTGCCGTGCCGCCGCTGCGGCACACCCATCCGGCGCGAGCCGTTCATGAACCGCTCCTCGTACCGCTGCCCGGTCTGCCAGCCCCGGCCGCGGCATGGTCGGTGGTGACAGCGGTGGACAAACAAGCGTCAACGGCTCGCCCGGGGAGGTGAGACAGCGTCCACACGAAGCATCACGGTGGACGCCAGGTCACCTCTGGCGCGGGTAGGTGGACGCTGAAGCACCGCTCACCGATACAGGAGGGATAGCCTGCGAGCGATGAAGGATCCGTACGGTATCGAGGCGCGCGCCCGCTTCGTGGCGGAACCGCCGAAGCGGGCCGGCCGCACGCCGTTCGAGCGCGATCGCGCTCGGGTCGTGCACTCCGCGGCGCTGCGTCGTTTGTCCGCGAAGACCCAGGTGCTCGGGGCCGGAAGCGACGACTTCATCCGCAACCGTCTGACGCACTCGCTCGAGGTCGCCCAGGTCGCGCGCGAGCTCGGCGCGTCGCTCGGGTGCGACCCCGACATCGTCGACTCGGCCGCACTCGCCCACGACCTCGGTCACCCTCCGTTCGGACACAACGGAGAGGTGGCGCTCGACGAGGTGGCGGCGTCGTGCGGCGGTTTCGAGGGCAACGCGCAGACGTTGCGGTTGCTCAGCCGGCTGGAGGCCAAGACGTTCGCGCCGGACGGTCGCAGCGTCGGGCTCAATCTCACCAGGGCCACCCTCGCGGCTTGCGTGAAGTACCCCTGGTCGCGCGGTGAGGCGCCCGACGGTGCTGGCAAGAATTGGGGCGAGAAGTTCGGCGTCTACGCCGACGACGTCGAGTTGTTCGACTGGGTGCGGGCTGACGTCGAACCGCGCCATCGGCCGATCGAGGCGCAGGTCATGGACCTGTCCGACGACATCGCGTATTCGGTGCACGACATCGAGGACGGCGTGGTGGGAGGCTGGTTCACCCTCGACCTGGCGTCGCTCGACGAGTCGTCCGTCAACGCCGTCGCTCGCGACTGGTACGACGCCGGGCTCGACGACGAACGCCTGTCGTCCGCGTTGGAGCGGCTCGAGGCGATGCCGGAGTGGCCGCGGAAGGCGCTCGACCCGAGTCGGGCATCGCGCGCACTGCTCAAGAGCCTTACCAGTGCCCTGATCGGACGCTTCGCCACGGCCGCACAGTCCGCGACCGTGCAGCGGTGGGGGAGCGGACCGCTTGTTCGCTACATGGCAGATCTTGAGGTCCCGGACGCGACCCGCGACGAGATCACGGTCCTCAAGGCGGTCGCCGCCCACTACGTCATGCGATCGGACGATCGCGCCGTCCACCTCGGGTCGCAACGCGAGCTGTTGCAGGATCTGGTGAAGGCCCTGGCCGCGTCCGAGGGTCGAGAGCTCGAGCCGGACATCCGTGCCGACCACGACGCGGCGACCGACGACGAGGGTCGACTTCGGGCCGTCGTGGACCAGGTCGCCAGCCTCACCGACATCTCTGCGCCCCTCTGGGGCAAGCGCCTCGGATTGTAGGTCGAAGAGCCTAGATATCCCAGGGCTCTAGGATCACCCCATGGCCGGGCTCATCAAGGACGAGGACATCCAGCTCGTCCGCGAGCGGGCCCGCATCGACGAGGTCGTCGAGCAGTACGTCACGCTGCGCAACGCCGGCGGTGGATCACGCAAGGGTCTGTGCCCGTTCCACGACGAGAAGTCGCCGTCGTTCAACGTGCGGCCGGCCCAGGGCTACTACCACTGCTTCGGCTGCGGAGTCGGCGGTGACTCGATCAAGTTCCTGATGGAGATCGAGGGCCTCACGTTCGTCGAGTCGGTCGAGCGGCTGGCCTCCAAGTACGGTATCCAGCTGCGTTACGAGGAGGGCACACCGTCCGGTCCGCGCCGCGACCCGCGCCAGCGGCAGCGGCTGCTCGAGGCGCACCGGCTGGCCGGGGAGTTCTACGCATCGATGCTCACCACTTCACCCGACGCGCAGTCCGGACGGCAGTTCATCACCGACCGCGGCTTCGACCAGTCCGCGGCCGAGACGTTCGGCATGGGGTTCGCGCCGCGCGGGGGAGAGGCCCTGGTGGCCCACCTCAAGGGCAAGGGATTCGACGACGACGAGCTGCTCGTCGGCGGCCTCGCGTCACGCGGTCAGCGTGGTCTCTACGACCGGTTCCGCGGCCGACTGCTGTGGCCCATTCGCGAGATGACCGGCGAGATCATCGGTTTCGGCGCCCGGCGGATGTTCGACGACGACCGGGTCGAGGCCAAGTACCTCAACACGTCCGAGACGCCGATCTACAAGAAGAGCCAGGTGCTGTACGGCCTCGACCTCGCTCGCCGGCACATCTCGTCGGCGAGCCAGGCGGTCGTGGTCGAGGGCTACACCGACGTCATGGCCTGCCACCAGGCCGGTGTGCGTACGGCAGTGGCCACGTCCGGTACCGCCTTCGGCGACGAGCACGCACGCATCCTGCGACGGGTGCTGCACGACCACGACGCCTTCCACGGCGAGGTGATCTTCACGTTCGACGGCGACGAGGCCGGCCAGCGCGCGGCCATGAAGGCGTTCGCGGGCGACCAGCAGTTCGTCGCTCAGACCTACGTGGCCGTCGAGCCGCGTGGCATGGACCCGTGCGACCTCCGGCTCGCCGACGGCGACGCAGCGGTGCGCGAGCTCGTCGCCTCCCGCATCCCGCTGTACCGCTTCGTCCTGGAGAACACACTGGCCCGATACGACCTCGACCGTGGCGACCAGCGTGTCGACGCCGTCCGTGAGGCGGTGGGCCTGGCCACGGCCATCCGCGACAAGAGCAAGGTCGAGGAGTTCTTTCGCGAGATCGCTACCAAGGTCGGTGTCGACGTCGACCAGGTCCGCGCCGAGCACCGACGTCACAAGGCCGCGCCCGTGAAGACCCCACCGCAGACCAGACCGACGGCGACGGGCGAGCCGGAGGCAGAGCCTGCTCCGTTCGTGAGCTTTGGCGCGCCGCAGTTCGCCGACGAGCGCGAGGCCCTCAAGGCGATCGCCCAGTTCCCGCACCTGGCCCGCGAGCACGTCGGCGACGTCCACGAGAACGACTTCACGCACCCGGTCGCGCAGGAGATCTGGCGCCACATCAGTGAGCAGGAGTGGCCCACGCGCGCCGACCCGTCATGGGTGTCTCGCATCTCCGACGCTCTGCCGTCCGACGACCTTCGTCATGTGCTCTCAGTCGCAGCAGTGGAGCCGATGCGCGCGCGGGAGTCGTCGATGGCGGCGGTCGTCGCGGCCACGATCGCGCAGCTGCAGGCCCTCACCCTGGCCCGTCGCATCACCGAGCTGAAGTCGAGGCTCCAGCGCACCAACCCGGTGGAGCAGACCGACAACTACAACCGGATGTTCGGCGAGCTCATCGCCCTGGAGCAGCAGCATCGCACCATGCGCGGCCGCGCGATCGGCACCTGACTCGTCCCCAGGCCGCCACCTGTCCACAGCCGGCTTCCGAGCCCAGTCGCGGTCACGTCTCGGCAACGACGCTGGTCAGGTGGATTCCCTCGTGCGTCACCTGCTGGCCCAGTCGCCCCTCGACCCTGATCGTGAACACCTTCTCGCCCGTGCCGCTCGCTCAGGTGATCGCGCGTCCCGTGATGAGCTCGTCCGAGAAAGCCTGCGGCTCGTCGCCCTGCGGGCTTGCAGCCTCGGCCTACGCGACGACGCACTCGACGACGCCGTGCAGTCAGGCGCCCTCGGCCTGATCGCCGCCGTGGACCGGTTCGACCCCGACCGCGGCTGTCGTCTGGCCACCTACGCCTGGCCGTGGATCACGGCAGCCATCCGGGTGCCGGTCCCTGCCGAGACGCCGACCGACGCCTTCGACATCCCCGCCGCGGATGCCATCGAACCGAGCGAGGACCTCAAGCCCGCGCTCGCGCACCTGCCGCTCCGACTGGCCGACGTGATTCGTCTCCGCTACCGGCTGGGGGAGCCGGCCGGCCCGCCACGCACACGCAAAGAGGTGGCTCAGCGGCTCGGTCTCACGGTCGGTCAAGTACGGGCCGACGAGGTTCGGGCGATGGCGCATTTGCGTGAACGACTTGCTAGTGTGGGTCACCGTGCTCCTCGCGTAGGAGCCGATCCCCTGTAGCTCAATTGGCAGAGCATTCGGCTGTTAACCGGAGGGTTGTTGGTTCGAGTCCAACCGGGGGAGCCAGGCAAGGATCCGGGCTCATCGCCGCGTTTCAGGCCAGGCCAGCACCGGGTCGAGCACGCGCAGCGTCGCTTTGGCCGGTACCAGGGGGAGAAGCCGGTCCCGTAGAGCGACCGCAGGCCCCCACGACCACTGCCCCATGGCACCCGTCTGACGCGACATCCTCACGATGCGCTGGTGCGGGCTCGTCGCTCCCGGTCGTAGGAAGCGAGGTCGGGGGCCGTGTCGGCGAGTGTGGCCGCGTCCTCCAGCGCCTGGCACGCGCCCTGACCGAGGTTGGGGGTCATGGCGTGGGCGGCATCACCCAGCAGGGCCACCGATCCCCGGATGAACGACGCGAGATCCGGCAGCTCGTAGAGGTCGTGGCGCAAGATCTCGCTGCCTGCGGCCGCCTCGACGAGCGCCGGGATCGGGTGGTGCCAATCGCCGAATCGTGCACGGAGGACGGCCAGCTCACCGTCCGGTGCCTCAGCGCCTTCCGGGCCGTTCGCGGTCGCGTAACAGTACGTTCGAACGTCCGGGAGCGGCGCTCGGCCGAAGCGGGTGCCCCGGCCCCAGGTCTCTCCACCCACGTCGGTCGGCCCTGCCGAATCGGTCACCCAGCGCCACGCCGTGTACCCGGCGTACCGCGGAGGCTTGGCTTCATGCCACAGGACTGGCGCACCGTGCTGTTCAGCCCGTCAGCGCCGACCACGAGATCGGCCCGATCTTCACCGTCGTCGTGCGCGACAGTGCCGTCGGCCTCGACATGGGTGACCTCGACGTCCGGAACCAAGGACGACGGCGGGTTCCGGTCGAGGAGGATCTGCAGCAGCTCGGCACGGTGCATCATGATCACCGGCCCGAACCGCCGCACCACCTCGTCGGCATCGACGCGCGACAGCCACCGCCCGTTCCTGGCTTCGATCCCGCCCTGCAGCTCGATGTCGCCGTGTGCGCGTACCTCGTCGGCCAGCCCGCCGCCGATCAAGTCCAGCGCTCGCAGGGCGTTGGACCACACCGAGATACCGGCTCCGACCTCGGTGAACTCCGCTGCCCGCTCGAGCACGCGAACCTGCCACCCCCGCTCATGAAGGCCGATGCCTGCGGCGAGACCGCCGATTCCACCGCCGACCACGATCGCGGTCCTGGAACGCCCCATCGATTCTGTTACTCGCCGAACCTCATCGAGAAGACTTCGAACGACGTCCCGTAGGTGACGCCGAGCCGGGTCCCCGCCGGCCGCGAGACTCCCTCCAGGAACTCGACCGGGTCGAAGTTCGCCCAGCCACCGCCGAGACCGTCGATGTAGGCCTGGTGCGCCTTCAGCGACTCGACACCACGGTCGAACGTGTCGGTGGTGTCGACGCCGTGGGCAGCATCGGGCGAGCTGGCCGCCCAGACCTGACGGACGTCGCCCCACGGCTCGAGTCCGTCCACGAGCTGCTCGGCGAACACCCAGCGGTTGCCGGCGTCGCGGACCGCGTCGATCGCTGCCCGGCCGACGGCGATGTGGTCGGACTGGTTCGGGAACGTGCCACCCCACGACTCACGGAAGTTGTTCGTGATGACGATGTCGGGCCGGTGTTTGCGGATGACCTCGGCGATTGCGCGGCGCAGGGGCAGCCCGTACTCGACCGTGCCGTCGGGCATGCCCAGGAACTCCACCTGCTCGACGCCGACGATCCGCGCCGACGCGATCTCCTCGGCGATGCGCACCTCGCGAGCCTCGGGCGGCGTCATGCCGTCGATGCCGGCCTCGCCGCTGGTGACCATGCAGTAGACGACCGTCTTGCCCTGATCGGTCCAGCGAGCGACCGCTGCAGCCGCTCCGAACTCGACGTCATCGGGATGGGCCACCACGATGAGCGCGGATTCCCACGACTCGTCGACAGGCTCCAGAGGTGAAGGCTCCATCTGGCTAGGCTAGCCCCGCGCGGGGAGGTAGCTCAGCAGGTCAGAGCAGAGGACTCATAATCCTTCGGTCGCGGGTTCGAGCCCCGCCCTCCCCACTAGGTGAAACCGCAGGTCAGAGGCCACTTTGGGCACCACTTACGAACGGCAGAACGTCCGCAACAGCGGCTGGAGTCCGCAAAGAGTCCGCACGGGCGCGAGCGGCGGCTTCATCCAAGCGGTCGGCGACGGCGTCCAAATCGTCACCGAACAGCCCCGCGTAGACGTCAAGCGTCATTGCTGCGGACGCGTGCCCGAGCATTCGCTGAACCGCTTTGACGTTCGCACCGGCCTGCACGGCAAGACTCGCGGCCGTGTGACGCAGGTCGTGCGGCGTCAAGGTTGGTATGCCGATGACGGCCGCGGCAGGTCTGAAGGACCGGCTCCGGAAGTTCTGGTTCCGAAGTGCATTACCACGAGGCGATGTGAACACCAGATCGTCGGGATCCTTTCCCGCGACTTGCTCAGCCAGGGCATCGACGAGCGAGCGTGGAATCGGCACCGAACGACGCTGATGGGTCTTGGGTGTCCCGTATCCGACCTCTCGTCCGAGGTCGACCGCGGTTCTGACGACCTCGAGCCGTCGCCGGATCAGGTCGAGACGCTTCACCTGAAGTGCCGTGGCCTCGCCCCAGCGCAGACCTGTGTAGGCGAGAAGCCGGATGAATAGCTCGTAGTCGGTGCAGGCGTCAGCAAGGCGGTCGACCTGATCGTGAGTCAGGAAGTGTGGCTCCTTGCGGGCGGCTCGTGGGAGGCGGACTCCCTCGGCCGGGTTGTACGTCAGCCGCCGATCGCGAACCGCCAAGGCCAGCATCAGCGACAGCACCCGGTGTGCCTGCCGAATCGACGCCGCCGCGTACCCACCGGCCTGCAGGCGCGCCACCCACGTGACCACATCGGCGTGCGTCACCTCCGCGAGCTTGACCTTCTCCCACGTCGGCATGACCTGGACCGTGACGATCGACTCATAGCGCCGACGGGTCAGCGGCTTGAGTTGCACTTGCGATTCAAGCCAACGGGTCGCCCATTCACCCACGGTGATCCGAGCGAGGGCGGGGTCGATCCACTCGCCTCGGTGCTTTGCGTTCTCAACAGAGGCGAGCCACCGCTCGACGTCGAGTCGACGTCCGAAGTGACGAGCATGCTCGCGACCTGCCGGGTCGCGATACCGCGCGCGCCAGCTGCCGCTTGGTCGTTTCTGGACGTTTCCCATGTCAGTCCGACTCCGATCGCGCCCACTCGGCAACGTCGTACGGGTTGTATCGCAGCGACTTGCCAATTCGCAGAATGCGGGGTCCGCCCTCGCCGATGTAGCTCCAGTAGTAGAGGGTCGATGTCGGGACGCCCAGGAACTCGGCCGTCTCGTGGATGTTCCACAGTTTCGGTGGCAGCGGACGCGGCCATTCCGTGGTGGCTTGCTTCCTCATGATGTTTCCTCTCCGAGATGTCGTGTGTGGCGTTCTTTGCGCTCCTGTGCTCGCTCCTGCGCGTACTCGCGGGCTCGAGCGGCTGCCGCGACGGCGAGGACGCATTCGCCTTCGTTGTTCCAGCCGGTACCGGCGTACTGCCAGTTGCCGATCACCAGCGTGGTTTCGGCGTCATCGTCGGCGAGCAGGTCGGCTTCCATCGCGGCGAGGTCGATCGGCCGACCTTCGGCGTTTGCTTCGGCGAGCTTGGCTTGGGCGCGGCGGCGGGAGCGGCGGATGGCGCCGAGGGTGATGGCGTAGCGGCGGGACTTGGTGGCGAAGTGGCCCCGGAAGCCGAGCATGTGCACCCAGTTGCCGAGCAGCGCGTACTCACCTGACTTGTCGGCTCGGGCGTCGAGCGCTCGGACAGTGGCCCGGATCCGCCGGTGATGCGGGCTGTCGGTCGTGCCGGTGTCGTCGGCGGATTTGGTGGCGTACTTAGCCAGATACCCGGCCACCTGCTCTGGGTTGAGTTCCCGCTCTGGGTCGTCGGTGCGCCGGCTGGTCCGGACGACCCTTGCGTCGATCTGGCGACCGAACGCCAGCACCCGGGCCAGGTCGTCGGTGTCAACACCATCCACGGTCAATTGAACGGACGCAGCCGCTTGCTGGATCAGGTGAGCCAGTTGGTCAGCGTCAACTCTGGCCGGGGCGGGGGCGAACCCTTCCGGTGTTTTGGGTCCGTCGAGTCGGACCAGGGCGTGGAAGTGAATGGCGCCGCGACGTTGGTATTCGGCGACCTTCGCGTACTGGACCGTCGCCACCTCATCCAGCCGGGTCGCCGGGACACCAAGCTGCTTGGCGACGAGGCGGCGCAGGGTGATGGTGAACCGGCGCCACAGGTCCGGTGCCCGGTACTGCCAGACGACGTGGGAGGCGTAGTCGTAGCAGCCTCGGCACAACGGCTGTCCGAGAAGTTCATCCTCATCAGTGTGCGCGATCTGGCAGGTTCGAGGCCGACCATGCGAACACGTCGAGCTGCCGCGCGTGACCGGGTGGCAGCGGCGGCCATGGTCGCGTCGGCCGTGCACGATCCCGAACGACGGCGCCGTCACCGTGGCGAACACCAAGGGGTTCTCCGCCACTGACTCCGGGACCGTCTTTCCGCCGACCACGCCGGCGCGGATCAGGTGGAACATGTCCGCCGCATAGACCCGCGAACACGACGGACAATGGCTTGCTCGCCGATTCCCGCACCGGACGTATGTGACGCCGCGCGGCTCATCCTCACTCGAGTATGTCGAGACGATCTCGCCGGTGGCCGTGTCGACGGTCTCCGAGCGGCCGACCAGCTTGACCGGGTTTGAGCAGTTCCCCACCCGGGAGAGGGCTTCGGAGAACGGGTCCAGATCGTCCGACCCGAGCATCCCGGTGACCTGCTCCGCGGCCCGGCCTGTCAACGCCGGGACGTCCAGCGTCGACCTCATGCCGGGGATCATGTCGGGCAGCAGGGCAGGCAGCGTGTCGTACACGACAGCCCGGGACCGGATGCTCACCTGGCCCACCCCTCCGAAGGGTGTGCCACGCGGCTAGTGCGATCCGGCCGCGCGGCACACCCGGCTTCGGGAGAACCACGATCCGCCTTACCAGTCTTGACACCCGGATCGCTGCAGCGCCAAGACACGTCCGTCTAAGGACCTGCGAACCGGATCTTGTCTTAGTGTGTGTAACGGCGCTGCGTGTATGGCGCTCTATGGCCAGGGTGGGGAGCCGACCCCCGGGGATAACTACCCGCTTAGTCTTTGTATGAAATTGATCCGCACAAGCAACCCTGACAGGCCCCACCGACAAGTCAACGCCCCAATCCTCAGC
>NZ_JBOHDT010000196.1:0-4309 GCF_050700635.1 Aeromicrobium sp. | reverse complement strand
CGCCGCCGAACGCGCCATCGACCGCATCGAGGGACAGGTCGGCGCAGACAATCTCGCCGCGCTGGTCATCGAGCCGATCGCCGGCGAGGGCGGGTTCATCGAGCCGGCGCCGGGCTTCCTGCCCGCGTTGGCGAGCTGGTGCCACACGAATGACGTGGTGTTCGTGGCTGACGAGGTGCAGACCGGGTTCGCGCGCACCGGTGATCTGTTCGCGTGCGACCACGAAGGCGTCGTCCCGGATCTCATCGCCACCGCCAAGGGCATCGCGGGAGGTCTGCCGTTGTCAGCCGTGACCGGTCGCGCCGAGATCATGGACGCGCCGCACGCCGCCGGCCTCGGCGGCACGTACGGAGGCAACCCGGTGGCGTGCGCTGCCGCGCTGGCAGCGATCGAGACGATCGAGGAGGACGGACTGGTCGAGCGGGCACGCGACATCAGCCTCCTCGTCACCGACCGACTCACCCGGCTCCAGAACGACGATCCCCGCATCGGTGACGTGCGCGGCCGGGGTGCGATGCAGGCGATCGAGCTGGTCCGACCCGACACGCTCGAACCCGACGCCGACCTGGCGCGCGCCGTGGCCGCCCAGGTCCACCAGCAGGGCGTCATCGTCCTGACCTGTGGCTCGTACGGCAACGTGCTGCGCTTCCTCCCGCCGCTTTCCATCGACGACGACCTGCTGCATGACGCCTTCGACGTGATCGGTGCGGCACTCGCGGCGTGACGCGACGAGGCCGGCGCAGCGAGATGGTCGAGCCATGATGGGAGTTCCTGCTGTTCACCGCGACGCGGCGCTGACGCAGAAGTTGTCATCCGTCGGGTGTGGGCTCCCGGCCCGCCAGCGCATGGCGTCAGGCAGTGGCGAGGGGCAGGGTGTCGGGCGCTGACGGCGGGCGGCGCCGGGGGACGTGCCGATCGTGCGTTTGAAGGCGCGGCTGAAGGCTGCTTCGGAGTCTTCAAGACGAACGACGGACCGACCATCGCGGAGTACACGTTCATCTCCGAGCTTCTCAGGGACGTACGAGGCCAGACTCGTACGCCGCGATCACGGCCTGCACGCGGTCCCGGACACCGAGCTTGGCCAGGACCGACGCGACGTGGGTCTTGACGGTGCCGGGTGCCACCACGAGCGCCTCGGCGATCTCCGCGTTGCTCCGGCCGCGAGCCAGGTGCATCAGCACCTCCAGCTCGCGGTCGGTGAGGTCGTCGACCGCGGCATCAGTACTGCGGGAGCCCGCATGACTCCGGAAGTGGTCGACGACTGCTGCCGTGACCGACGGGTCGAGCCATCCCTCGCCATGAGCCACGGCCGCCACGGCCTCGAGCAGTGCCTCGGCCCGGACGTCTTTGAGCAGGAAGCCACTGGCTCCCGCAGCGAGGGCCGAGAAGACGTACTCGTCGGAGCCGAACGTCGTCAGCATCAGCACCCTGGTCTCGGGCAGCTCGGCGATGATGCGACGTGTCGCCTCGATGCCGTCGAGCACCGGCATCCGAATGTCGATCAGCGCGACGTCCGGCCGTGTCCGGAGCGCCTCGGCGACCGCATCGGCGCCGTCGCCTGCCTGGGCCACGACCGAGAAGTCATCGCGGACGCCCAGCATGGTCACGATGCCGTCGCGAACCAGCTGCTGGTCCTCGGCGACCAGGATCCGGATGCTGTGTGCCGTCATCGGACGACCGCATCGGTTCCGAACGGCAGTGCCGCCCGCACACGGAACCCGCCCGCAGGCGTCGGTCCGGCGTCGAATTCTCCACCGAGCGCGGTGGAGCGTTCACGCATCCCGATCAGTCCCCGCCCACGCACCGGACCGTCACTCGACACGACCGTTCCCTCGTCCTCCACGGTGACGAGGATGCGGGATGCCTCCTGGTCCACCACGACCCGCGTCGGCACTGGTCCAGCGTGGCGGACGACGTTGGTGAGCGCCTCCTGGATGATGCGATACGCCGCGAGTCCGGTGGCGCCGTTGTCGCCGGCGAAGCCGGATTCCGAC
Source organism: Aeromicrobium sp. (assembly GCF_050700635.1). Classification (GTDB taxonomy): domain Bacteria; phylum Actinomycetota; class Actinomycetes; order Propionibacteriales; family Nocardioidaceae; genus Aeromicrobium. The sequence continues at coordinate 2,315 of NZ_JBOHDT010000196.1, read as the reverse complement.
ATCACCAGCTCGACCGGAAGCCCCGCGTCACGAACCCGATCGACCAGTGTGGGGATGTCCGCGAGCCCGGGCAGAGGCGCTCGCACGACATCGCCGGGCTGATCCCGCAGGACACCGAGCATGGTGCGCAGCTCAGCCAGGGCCAGTCGGCCGGTTTCCTCGATCGCCTCGAACACGGCACTGGTCGGGCCGGCGTCGCTTCCCAGGCGCAGACGCTCAGCGCCCGCCTGCACGACCATCACCGACACCGAATGCGCAACGACGTCGTGTAGCTCGCGGGCGATCCGGTCTCGTTCCCGCTGGGCGCTCTCCGCGGCCTCGATCTCGAGCTGCGCCGCGCGGCTCGCGTGGTGGGAAGCAGCGTCGCTCTTGCGACGGACGAACGTGCCGCTGGCCCATGCGCCGGCCCAGAGCATCCACGGCCAGAAGTCGTCGCCGTCGCCCTCCTCGGTCGCCAACCATGATCCGACGGTCAGCGCCAAGGTGGCCACGCCCACGGCGACCGCGGTCAGTCCCCGCGTGCGGCTTCCCGCCGTGTACAGGACGACGAGCAAGGGCACGACCGACAGCTGCGGCGCGAACGTGCCGGTGGCGACCAGGGTCTCGCCCAGGTGGGCGGCGGCGACGACGACGGCAACCGTTCCCGGGTACGTCGAACGCCAGGCGATCGGCACCGCGATCACCACGGACAAGATGATCAAGGGGACGTGCGGGGTCATGTCGGGATTCACCACGACCTCCGTGACCAGGAGGACCAGGAAGGCCACGGCGAGGGCGGCGTCCAGCCGGGTCCAGCCGGCGGGCCGACGCTGAGCCATCCAGGGCGGGAGTCCACCCGCGGACACATCCGTCACACGACAAGAATCTAGTCGGAGAAGCGCGTGGGCACATCGGCCTTGCGACAGAGCGTTCCTCGGCGAACCTGCGCCTTTCGGACGAGTCCAGGTCGAGTCGCGAGGGCGATGTGCTCAGCCGGCCACGTGCCTAGCGTCAAGGTATGAACATTCTCAAGAAGGTCTTCATCGCATCGTCACTCGCCTGCGGGGCCTCGTGGTTGCTCAAGATGGTGGCGATCGTCGCCACTGGCGGCGCCGGTACGGAGGCTCTCATCGTGGGCATTCTCTGGACCACGGGCATGGTGACGTTCCTCGTCGCGTCCGGCACCGGCGTCGCTCTCCTGCTGGGTCGCGCCCCCGTGTGGGTCCGTGTCATCGGCGGCCTGGTCGCGGTGCCACTGTCGTTCATCCTGATGAACATGCTCGACATCGCGGTCAAGTCCGTCTACCAGGTGGACGGATGGTTCCGCGACGAGTTGACACTGGTGATCTCCGCGGTGGTGTTCGGCGCCCTGGGGCTCCGTGCGGCCGCCAGCGACAAGCGGCGGCTGACGTCGGACGTCTGATCCCGCCAACGGTGGTCGTGCCATGATCGGCGCATGGTCTCGGTACCCCGCTCGCGCATGTTGCCGTCGGGTAAGCCGCGGCCCCGGTACGACCAGGAGTCCGTGCTCGCCGTCGCCGCCGAGGTGTTCACCGAGCGCGGGTATGACGGCACGAGCATGGAGCACCTCTCGCGGGCGTCCGGGTTGTCGAAGTCGTCGATCTACCACCACGTCGAAGGCAAGGAACAGCTCCTGAGGCTCGCGCTCGAGCGGGCCCTCGACCCGCTGCTTGCCAGCCTCGACGCCGACGACGTGACGACGGGTCGCGCCGTCGACCGACTGCAGCACCTGGTGCGGCGCGACGTCGAGATCCTCGCCGACCGGCTCCCCTACGTCACGCTCCTGCTTCGCGTGCACGGCAACACCAAGACGGAGCGGTGGGCCCTCGACCAGCGCCGACGCTTCGACCGTGCCGTGGCCAGGCTCGTGCAGGAGGCGATCGACGAGGGCGACGTGCGGTCAGACGTCGATGCGCGCACGACGGCGCACCTGATGTTCGGCATCGTGAACTCGATCATCGAGTGGTACCGGCCGGGTCGCGACAGCTCGCCGGCCGCCCTCGCCGACCAGATCACGTCGATGGTGCTCGACGGCATCCGCACCTGACCGCTGCGTTACACTCGAACCGAACGATCATTCGGTTTGGGGGTACGCATGGATGAGCTGCAGCAGCACTTCGACGAGACCATCGAGCACGGCTCACGCATCGAGCCGCGCGACTGGATGCCCGACGGCTACCGCCGCACGCTCGTGCGCCAGATCGCGCAGCACGGGCACTCGGAGATCATCGGCATGCAGCCCGAGGGCGCTTGGCTGACGAGCGCACCGTCGCTGCGCCGCAAGGCCGTCCTGATGGCGAAGGTCCAGGACGAGG
>NZ_JBOHDT010000195.1:0-3883 GCF_050700635.1 Aeromicrobium sp. | reverse complement strand
CGAGGCTCTCGGCCAGGACACCAGTCCCGCCCGCACCGTCCCGGCCACCGATCTCGAGGTCGCCACCCTCGACCGCACCCGCCCGCAGCCTCGCAAGTTCAAGCGCCTCACCGACGAGACCGTCGCTGCGGCCCTGAGCTGACCTCAGCGCTTCTTCTGCTTCGGCGGGAACGTCGCGACGTGCTCGCAGGCTCGCTCGATCCACTCGGACGCTTGGTCGTCGTCCAGGTCGGGCGGAATCGACAGATAGCCGCCCATCGGACGCTCCTCAGGCCCGAACGGTCCCGCGCCAGGTAGGGCCGACAGCACCGCCGCAGCGTCCTCTGCCAGCTTCACGCCGACGGCGGACCCGAACAGTCCGGCGAACATGTTGCCGTTCACGAACGCGGCGAGCTGCCCGAACATCGCCTTGACCTCGACCCCTGGCCCATCCGGCACCAGCGAGCGGAAGTGGTCCAGGTCGGCGCCGGTGGGCTTGGGCATCTTCATGAAGGGATCCTCACATGCCGGGGACGGGCTGCGCCTCGTGCACCTCGATCTCGCATCCGCCCGGCATGTCGAGATGCGGGTGGTTGCCCGCGAGTGTCAGGGCGGCGTCCATGTCGGCGGCCTCGATGATGCTGTACCCGGGCACCTGCCGGTCGCACTCGCTGGTGCCACCTGGGGTGACGCGGACGCCGCCCGCGAGCGGCGTGCCGAAGTCGACCATGCGGTCGCCGACCTCGCCGGCCCAGGCCATCCACTTCTCCATGACGGCCTGGCCTTCCTCGGCGGTCGGCGGTGTGGCCTCGGCGGGCGTCTGCGGTGCGTGATAAACGAAGACGAACTTGGTCATGATGGTGCTCGTTCGGGTGATGGGTATCTGGTGACCGGTCGGTCACGCAGAGATCGGGACGCGGCCGGCGAAAGCCGCGAAACGGTCGAGGGCCGTGGCGGCGGCGAGCGGTGCGACCTCGTCTCCGAACGACTTGCCACGCCCGCCGGCGACCACGTCCTCGGAGATCTTGCGGACGAAGCCGACGAGCTCGTCGGACACGTGCTGGGTCTGGCCGGTGGCCTGGGCGATGTCCCAACCGTGCAGCAGCAGCTCGAGCGGGAGAATGCCGGCCGCGAACGACGCCGGCATCTCCCCGGACGGGCCATCGATGCTGCTGTCGAGGTCGACTCCGCGCCACGCGTCGATGACGTCGGCAGCAACTTGCGATATGCGGCTCTCCGGCGCCCGGTCCTGGGGGTCGGCCACGGCGGCTCCGGCCATCGACCCGACCTGGATCAGGGAGGTCGCGAGATGCTCGACCATCTGGTGGCAGGTGACGTCGTCGCAGGGGGTCGGCCGGTCACGATCCTGCGCGGTGAGGTTGCGCAGCACCGGCTGAAGGACGGCCAGCGTCGCCTCAGCGGCCACGACAGGGTCGAGGTTCTCGGGCGCGAACGCCCATTCATCCGGACCCGCATCGCCCTTGACGGCTGCGGTCTCCAGACGGTCGAAGTAGTGGTCCCAGCCCTCGGCATGGGCGACCGCCTGCTCGGCGGTGAGCCCGGCGTGCTCGAGCGTGATGCGGGAGCCGCCCTCGGCCGGCTCGACGGTGATGGTGACGGTCGAGGTGTCCGGCGGCAGGTCGGAGCTGCCCTCCCAGCCCCAACCGAACACGATCCGGTGGCCCGGCTCGACCTCGCGGTAGGTACCGACCGCGACGTGCCCGGGGGTCACCGACCAGCGGTAGGAGCCGCCTGCCCGCAGGTCGACGAACGCCGAGACCGTCTGCCAACGGCGCAAGCGCTCGGGCTCGGTGATCAGGGCGAACGCCTCGTCGGGCGTGCAGGGCAGCAGGGTCGTCTTGGTGTACGTCATCGTTGGCTCCTCAGTGCGTGTGCGTCGGCGACGAGCAGGTCGAGCTCGTCGGTCCAGAACCGGTCGATCTCGGCCTGCAGCTTCTGCAGGCCCCCGGGCAGGACTCGGTAGATCCGTTTGCGACCGACTTTCTCCGCTGCCACCAGCCCGGCTTCGCTCAGCACGCCGAGGTGCTGGGAGATCGCCGACCTGGTCACCGTGAACTCGCTCGCGATGGTGCCGACGGTTCGCGGCCGGGACGCCAGCAGCTGCAGGATGCGGCGCCGATTCGGCTCCGCGGCAGCGATCAGGACGTCGGTCACGTAAGATACGTTAGTCGTCACTAACGGATTATTCAATCGGTGCACCCCCGGTGTTGCGGTCCGAATGCGAATCGCCCGACTACGCTGGCTCCATGGACCGGCGGATCTTCGGCATCGAGAACGAGTACGGCGTCACGTGCTCGTTCAAGGGCCAGCGCCGGTTGTCGCCCGACGAGGTGGCGCGCTACCTCTTCCGCCGTGTCGTGTCGTGGGGTCGCAGCAGCAACGTCTTCCTCCGCAACGGTGCCCGCCTCTACCTCGACGTCGGCAGCCATCCCGAGTACGCCACCCCCGAGTGCGACGACCTCGTCGACCTCGTCACGCACGACCGGGCCGGGGAGCGGATCCTCGAGGGGCTGATGATCGACGCCCAGCACCGGCTGGCCGACGACGGCGTCGACGGCGACATCTACCTGTTCAAGAACAACACCGACTCCGCGGGCAACTCCTACGGCTGCCACGAGAACTACCTCGTCGGCCGTGGTGGGGAGTTCAGCCGGCTCGCCGACATCCTCATCCCGTTCCTGGTGTCGCGGCAGATCATCTGCGGCGCCGGCAAGGTGCAGCAGACGCCGCGCGGCACCATCTACTCGGTCAGTCAACGCGCCGAGCACATCTGGGAAGGTGTCTCGAGCGCAACCACGCGCTCGCGCCCAATCATCAACACCCGCGACGAGCCGCATGCCGACGCCGAGCGGTTCCGCCGCCTCCACGTCATCGTCGGCGACTCCAACCTGAGCGAGACCACCACATTGCTCAAGGTCGCCACCACCGACCTCGTGCTGCGGATGATCGAAGGTGGCGTGTCGATGCGCGACCTCACGCTCGACAACCCCATCCGCGCGATCCGCGAGATCGCCCACGACATGACCGGGCGACGCAAGGTACAGCTGGCCAACGGACGTGAGCTGTCCGCCCTGGAGATCCAGGCCGAGTACTTCGGCAAGGCCGCCGAGTTCGTCGACAAGCACGGCCTCCACACACCCACCATCGACCGTGCGATGGACCTGTGGGAGCGCACGCTCAAGGCGGTCGAGTCCGAGGACCTCTCCCTGGTCGAGCGTGAGATCGACTGGGTCATCAAGTTCCGGCTCCTCGATCGCTACCGCACCGCCCACGGACTCAGCTGGGCTGACCCGCGCATCGCGCAGCTCGACCTCGCCTACCACGACATCCGCCGCGACCGTGGCATCTTCTACCTCCTGGAGAACAGGGGCGCGGTCGCTCGGGTCACCCGCGACCTCGACGTCTTCGCCGCGAAATCGGTCCCGCCGCAGACCACGCGTGCCCGGCTACGGGGCGACTTCATCAAGCGGGCCCAGGAGCGTCGACGCGACTTCACCGTCGACTGGGTACACCTCAAGCTCAACGACCAGGCGCAGCGCACGGTGCTGTGCAAGGACCCGTTCCGCTCTCACGACGAGCGGGTCGAGCGGCTCATCGAGTCCATGTAGCTACCGACTGCGCCGCCTCGTGATCGCATTCACAACCTGCTGAGTTAGGCTTTCCCGTCGTTCTGCCCGTAGATCCTCGAGGTGTATCCCTGTGCGTCGTACCGTCGCAGCCGTCCTGCTGCCCCTGCTCCTGGTCCTGACCGGATGCGGAGGCGGTTCCGACGACGAGGGCGACACTCCGAGCGCCAAGCAAGCCACGATCGCCGACATCTCGGTGAGTGGCGCCGAGGGCGAGAAGCCGCGGGTCGACTTCAAGCCGCCGGTCACTTTCGAGA
>NZ_JBOHDT010000194.1:0-2389 GCF_050700635.1 Aeromicrobium sp. | reverse complement strand
ATGTAGAGCGGGAGACGGTCCCACATGAACTGCACCGTGAAGATGTTGTGGGCGAAGATGAAGCCGTACTGCTGGTCAAGACCGAACCATTCCGGGAAGTACAGCGGCGGTTCGGTGACGAACAGGTAGACCAGGGGCGCGAACCAGAGCGCCAGGTTGATCGGGTCCCCGGCGCGGTACCGGCGTACGGCATGCACGAGCGCGAAGACCGCGCCCGCGATGATCACCAGCTCGAGAACCGGCATCGTCCAGCTGGCCAGGTCGAACGGGTTGTGCAGCGAGACGACCGGGCTGACGTCGTGACAGTCGAAGCCCAGCTTGCGGGTGACCTGTTCGGCGGCCTGTTCGCAGGTGGCACTCAAGGCGTCGCCACCGACCAGTCCCGGCCGGGAGGCTCCTGCTGCGCGTCGAAGCCGAAGGGCAGTTTGTGGCGACCCAGTGCGGAGTTGACCTTGTAGCGGAGCAGCCCGGCGAGGACGCGAGGGCTGGTCATCATGTCGGCCAGCGATTCATCCATGTTGAAGACGCGCGCGAAGTGATCATCGATGACGGCGTCCTCGCGGGCAGCGCCGGTGATCAGGTTGAACATCGGCCAGGTCATCGACGCGAGGATCCGACGCTGCCACGCCGACACGGTCTCGGTGCCCGTGGCGCACTCGTAGCCTCGGTCGCGCGCCATCGCCATCGCCCAGGGCACCTTGAGGGCCTTGCGCTGCTTGGCGAGGAAGCGCTTGAAGAACGTCTGATCCAGCGCGGTCACGGAATGCAAGGAGTCCCGCAGGAGAAGAGCCGAGCCTGCGGCTGCGCTCATGCCCTGGCCATAGAACGGGTTGAACGCGCAGATGGCGTCACCGACGAACACGATGCCCTGTGGCGCGGCGGGCCGCCGGTCGTAGCGCCGCCACTTGTTGCCGGTCGAGCGGGTCAGATGGACCTCCGAGGTCGGCTCGGACGCCGCCATCGCTGCGGCAAACCTCGGCGTCCGCAACCGCTCGGCCGAGGAAACGAAGTCGTCGACGGAACGCGGCATCTGGATGCCCCACGACCCCAAGCAGGCGATGCTGCGGTTGCCCTCGATCGGGAAGAAGTTGACCAGGAACTCGTGCTCGTTCGGGTGCTCGCCCTTCTCCTGGGTCGGCATGAGCACCATGTGCTGCCACCACCACGAGTCTGGGCGGGCCTCCGGCGTCGGCAGGTCGTACCACCGCGACACATAGGTCACCTTGGCGTCGAGGGTCATCACCGGGGTCTCGGGCCAGCCGGCCGCGACGAGCCAGTCGGAGACGGACGAGCCACGGCCCAGCGCGTCGACCATCAAGTCGGCGTCGATCCGCTCGTCACCGGCGGACGACGAGAAGCTCACACCGGTGACGCGCCCATGCGGCGTACCACCGCCAATCGTCTCGATCCCGCTCACCGACACGCCCTCACGAATCGTGACGTTGGGCAGCAGTCGTACCTTGTCGCGCAGGACCCGCTCGATCAGGATCCGCGAGCCGTAGACCATCGTCAGGGCCCCCTGCTTGCGAGGCGCCCAACCGGGGCCCTCGAGGTAGGCCGTGTCCATGGACGCCACCAGGTGCAGACCGCCCGCCGCGACCAGGTCGTCCTCGAAACCCGGGAACAGGTCGTTGATCGCACGCCTTCCTGAGTTGAGCAGGAAGTGCGGGTGCTTGCTCTGCGGCACGCCGCGTCGGTGCTCGGCATCAGGCGGCAGCTCGTCGCGCTCGAGGACGAGCACCTGGTCGACGTGCGGAGACAGCGCGCCCGCGGCGCACAGCCCCGCCATGCTGCCGCCGAGAACGACTGCAGTCCTGCCCAGGCTCATGCCGACCCCTCAAGGTCAATCATACAAAGTTTGGATGAATGTATGAATGAACGCAGGGCTTGTCAAGGAACCCCGGCACGTGGCCGTGCTAGCGAGGGGTCAGGACGCAGAACTCATTGCCGTCGGGATCGGCCATCACGACCCAGCTGACGTCGCCCTGGCCGATGTCGATGCGTGTCGCTCCGAGGGAGACGAGACGGTCGACCTCCGCCTGCTGATCTGTGTCGGCAGGCGGAGCGATGTCGAGATGCAGCCGGTTCTTCCCGATCTTCGGGTTCACCGGCGGACCGCCCCACGACATCTTCGATCCGCCGCGTGTTGACTGGATCGCGGTCTCCTCGTCCTGGTCCCAGACCAGCGGCCAGCCCAGCGCGGCGCTCCAGAAGTACCCACACGCCTGAGAGCCGTCACCCGAGACGGCCCCGATGAACCCGCAGTCGGCCAGGAAGCTGTTGCCGGGCTCGATCACGCAGAACTCGTTGCCCTCGGGATCGGCCAGCACGACGTGCTCCTCCTCGGGCAGCTGACCGACGTCGAGGTGTCGACCGCCGAGGCCGAGAG
>NZ_JBOHDT010000193.1:0-16512 GCF_050700635.1 Aeromicrobium sp. | reverse complement strand
TGAAGTCGCGGGAGTTGTGGAAGATGCAGGCGCCGTCGACGGTGCGGGTCTTGAGCTCGCCCTCGTCGTCCTTCTCGATCCAGTCGCGCTTGCGCACGGCCCGGCCGGGGTGGAACTGCCAGAGGTCCGGCGTCAGCTCCTTCACGTGCGCCGCGACGCGGCGCTGGTCGTCGGCGTCGGAGAAGTGGGCTCCGAGAGTGCAGCAACCGGTGTCGGGGGCGTCGGCGTAGATGCCGGCGCAGCCGCGTCCGAAGATGCAGGTGTAGCGCGAGGTCAGCCAGGTCAGGTCGCAGCGGAACACCTCACTGGCGTCGCTGGGGTTGGGGAACTCGACCCACTGACGGGGAAATCCCAGATCGACCTCGGGCATCCGTCCAGCCTACGTCGTTCTTGTGCGGAAGAATGAGGGCATGCGCATGGGCGTCCTCGACATCGGGTCCAACACCGGCCACCTGCTGATCGTCGACGCATACCGTGGCGGCCCGCCGATTCCGGCGCACTCGTTCAAGGAGTCGCTGCGTCTCTCCGAGCACCTCGACGACGACGGCGCCGTCGATGCCGAAGGCATCTCCCGGCTGGTCAAGTACGTGGTCGAGGCGCGCGCCGAGGCGGAAGACAACGGCTGCTCGAAGGTGATCGCGTTCGCCACGTCGGCGGTCCGCGACGCCGTGAACGCCGACGACATCCTCACCGCGGTCCGAGAAGCCAGCGACGTCGACATCCAAGTCATGCCCGGCGACGACGAGGCCCGGTTGACGTTCCTCGCCGTCCGGCGCTGGTTCGGCTGGTCGTCCGGACGCCTCGGTGTGTTCGACATCGGCGGCGGCTCTCTCGAGATCGCTGTGGGAACCGATGAGAAGCCCGAAGTCGCGCAGTCGATGCCGCTCGGCGCCGGCCGGCTAACCCGCGAGTGGCTGGCGGCTGGACGTTCCAACGAGGACCTGCGTCGGCACGTGCGGTCCGTGATCGCCGACGACGCCGGGGCGATCCTGCGGGGCGGCGGGTTCGACCACGCCGTCGCGACCAGCAAGACGTTCCGATCCCTCGCTCGCATCTGCGGAGCCGCGCCGTCCGACGAAGGACAGTTCGTCAAGCGCGAGCTGGCGGGCGCGGATCTCCACGGACTCATCGACCAGCTCGCCGTCATGGGCGAAGACGAGATCGCCGAGCTTCCAGGCGTCTCGACGGATCGTGCTCACCAGATCAGGGCCGGGGCCGTCGTGGCGGAGGCCACGATGGACCTGTTCGGGCTCGACGACCTCGAGATCTGTCCATGGGCGTTGCGCGAGGGCGTCCTCCTCCAGCACCTCGACCATCTCTAGTCTGGACCTTGTGTCCGACCAGTCCGCAGGGGAGCTGCGGGTGTCCCTCTCGACGTCCTCGGTGTACCCGGGATCCACGGCGAGCGGGTTCGAGGCGGCTGCGCGACTGGGCTATGACGGGGTCGAGGTCATGGTCAGCGTCGACGAAGTCAGCGGGGACGTCGAGGCGGTCAGGTCGCTCAGCGAGTTCCATGAGGTGCCGATCGTGTCGGTGCACGCTCCGTGCCTGCTGCTGACTCAGCACGTCTGGGGCACTGACCCCTGGGGCAAGCTGCACCGCAGTGCAGAGATGGCGCTGGAGGTCGGCGCCGAGGTCGTCGTCGTGCACCCACCGTTCCGCTGGCAGCGTGAGTACTCGCGCGGGTTCGTCGAGGGCGTGGGCGACCTCGAGAAGCAGTACGGCATCACGATCGCCGTCGAGAACATGTACCCCTGGCGCACGGGCAAGCGCGAGTTCCAGGCGTACGCGCCCGGTTGGGACCCGGTGCAGGAGGTCTACGAACACGTGACGCTCGACCTCTCGCACAGCGCCACTGCCGGCGAGGACGCCCTGCAGATGGCCATGGCCCTCGGCCACCGGCTCACCCACGTGCACCTGACGGACGGGTCGGGCTCGCCGAAGGATGAGCACCTCGTCCCGGGACGGGGCGCGCAGCCCGCGCAGAGTCTCCTCGAGCACCTGTCGGCCTCCGACTTCGACGGCGAGATCGTCATCGAGATCAACACCCGCAAGACCACCGACCAGCAGGCGCGCGAGGCCGATCTGCTCGAGTCGCTGGCGTTCGCTCGCCTCCACGCCTCCCGCTGAGCGCTCGCGCAGCGGTGACCTGGCGTCCACGCGGGTGCCTTCGGTGGACGCAGGGTCACCGCCCTCCGGGTTCGATGGACGCTGACTCACCGCCCCCGCGGGCTAGTCGGGTGGCGAGGAACGCGCCGGCGACGATCTGCAGCTGGTGGTAGAGCATGAGCGGCAGCAGGAGCAGTGCGAGCGTGTCGCCCGGGAACAGCACGGTCGCGAGCGGCAGCCCGCTGGCGAGGCTCTTGTTCGAGCCGCAGAACAGCATCGCGACTCGGTCGGGACGGGAGAATCTGAGGACCCGGCCCAGGCCCCACATCCAGCCGAACGCGGTGACCAACAGCACCACGCACACGGCCACGAGTGCGAGCACCGACCAGACCGAGAGGGTCGTCCAGATCCCGGCGTTCGCGCCCTGGCTGAACGCCACGTACACGACGAACACGATGCTGCCGCGCTCGAAGCGCCGGAGCCGTCTGTCCTGCCGCAAGACCCAACGTCCGATGACCGGGCGCAGCACCTGGCCGACGACGAGCGGCACGAACAGGAGCAGCACGATGCGCAGCACCGAGCCGGTGTCGACGTCGGCGTCCGCCGACATCAGCAGCGCCGCCAGGGCCGGGGTCAGGAAGACGCCGATGAGGTTGGACAGCGACGCGGTCACGACGGCCCCGGCGACGTTGCCGCCGGCGCTCCGGGTGTAGATGATGTTCGCCAGCACGGTGGTGGGTAACAGGCAGAGCAGCAGCACGCCGGCAGCGAGTGCGGGCGTGAGGATCGCCGGTTCCAGCAGCTGGGCGGAGAGACCAGCGAGCGGGAAGGCGACGAACGTCGTGACGAGGATGACGGTGTGCAGGCGCCAGTGACGGACGCTGAGCAGGGTCTCTCGCATGGACAGGCGCGTGCCGTAGAGGAAGAACAGCGACCCGATCGCCACCAGCGAGACGATCTTCAGGACGTCGATGACGGCTGCGGTCGCAGGAAGGAATGACGCCAGCAGCGCGGCCACGACCAGGGCGACGATGAAGGGATCGATCCGCAGGCGGCGCACTCCTTGACGTTATGGGGTGGCTATGGTGGCCCGCATGTCGACTCGGATCGCGATCCTCGGTGGCGGCGTCATGGGCGAGACCCTGCTCTCGGCCCTTCTCGCCGCCGGCCATGCCACCGCAGATCTCGTCGTCAGCGAGAAGCTCGAGGAGCGGGCCGACCAGCTGCGCGAACGGCACCGAGTCGACGTCACCGGCAACACCGAGGCCGTTGACGGCGCGGATGTCGTGCTCATCGTCGTCAAGCCGCAGGACGTTCCGGCCGTGCTCGAGGAGATAGCCACCGCAGTCGATCCCGACGCCACCGTCGTCTCGCTCGCTGCCGGCATCCGGATCGCGACGGTCGAGGACGCGTTGCCCGACGGCATCGCCGTCGTGAGGGCCATGCCCAACACGCCGGCCCTGGTCGGCGAGGGAATGTTCGGCATCTCACCCGGCTCGTCATGCACCGACGAACGGTTGCAGCAAGTGCGGGAGCTGCTGTCCACCGGCGGCAAGGTCGCTGTCGTCGACGAGGCTGGACAGGACGCCGTCACGGCCGTCTCCGGTTCCGGACCGGCCTACGTCTTCTACCTCGCCGAGGCGATGATCGACGGCGGCGTGCAGGCAGGACTCGAGGCCGACACGGCCCGCACCCTCGCTACCCAGACGCTGGTCGGTGCGGCCAAACTGCTCGCGACGTCCGACGACGACGCCACCGAGCTGCGACGCCGCGTCACCTCGCCGAACGGCACCACGGCCGCTGCCATCGAGACGTTCGACGAGCGTGGCGTCCGCGACGGACTCGTGGCCGGCGTGCTGGCCGCGGCCCGGCGGTCAGCCGAGCTCTCGGCTCCCACGGACGAGCAGGGTTAGGCTCACGCATATGTCCGACCGCTCCAGTCTCGTCTTCGACGACCGGCTCACCAGCTACAACTTCGGGCAGGCGCATCCGATGGCTCCGGTGCGGGTCGAGCTCACGATGCAGCTGGCCCGAGAGCTCGGCGTGATCGACCTCCTCGACGTCGTGGGCGCCGATCCGTGCACCGTCGACGCCCTGTGCGCCGTGCACACCGACGAGTACGTCGAGCGCGTCCAGGAACTGAGCGCCGACGCCACGGCGGCCGACCCGTCCGTCGGGCTCGGCACCTCTGACAACCCGGTGTTCGCCGGCATGCACGAGGCGAGCGCGCTCATCGCCGGCGCCAGCGTCGAGGCGGCCCGTCGGGTCTGGACCGGCGAGGCGAAGCGCGCTGCCAACATCGCCGGCGGCCTTCACCACGCGATGCCCGGCACGGCCAGCGGGTTCTGCATCTACAACGATGTCGCTCTGGCCGTCCAGTGGCTGCTCGACCACGGCGCCGAGCGAGTCGCCTACGTTGACGTCGACGCCCATCACGGCGACGGTGTCCAGGCGATCTTCTACGACGACCCGCGTGTGCTCACGGTCTCGATCCACGAGGGGCCGCAGACCCTGTTCCCCGGCACCGGCTTCGCCTCCGAGACCGGCGGCCCTGGTGCGGAGGGCACGTCCGTCAACGTGGCCCTTCCTCCAGGCACATCCGACGCCGGCTGGCTGCGCGCGTTCCACGCGGTCGTGCCGGCGGTCGTGCGTGCGTTCGGGCCGGACGTCCTTGTCACCCAGCACGGCTGCGACTCCCACATGGACGACCCGCTCACCAACCTCATGCTCAGCATCGACGGTCAGCGGGCCTCGTACCTGGCTCTCGAGGAGCTTGCCGAGGAGCTCACCGAAGGTCGATGGGTCGTCACGGGCGGCGGCGGCTACGCCGTCACGACCGTCGTGCCACGCATCTGGACGCACCTGCTCGCCATCCTGGCCGGCTCGCCGGTGGAGCCAGAGACCGCCACGACGTCCGGATGGCGCGCCGAGGTCGAGCGGTTGAGCGGCCGCAGCGCCCCGCAGAGCATGACCGAAGGTCGCGCGCCGAGCTTCCGCGACTGGGACCTCGGGTACGACCCAGAGAGCTGGCTCGATCGATGTGTCCAGGCCACCCGTACGGAGTCGTTTCCGCTGCTCGGCATCGATCTCACGGTGTGAAACGCCGTTTCGCATTCCGTCCCGTGATTCGAGCAACTTTGGACTCTGGTACCCCTGGAACCCCACGAGGCACTACGCTCGATTCAAGCACGCGCGCTTCCTCTCCGGTGGGGAAGCCGGAGAGCGCGCGTGCCCCCATTGGAAGCAGGTGGTGGATATGGCATCGGGGCCGAACTTCCTGACCGTCGCTGAAGTGGCGGCTCAGATGCGTGTATCGAAAATGACGGTCTACCGTCTCGTTCATGCCGGAGAGCTTGAGGCCGTACGTGTCGGCCGATCGTTCCGGGTGCCCGAGGGAGCCGTCCAGGAGTACCTCTCCAAGTCCTTCTTCCAGGCCGGCTGAGGTTTCTGGCTGCTCACCACGTACGCTGGGACCTCCGTCTCCGATGTCAAAGGGTCACCTGTGGGTTCAGTAGTCAAGAAGCGTCGAAAGCGGATGTCAAAGAAGAAGCACCGCAAGATGCTCAAGCGCACGCGGGTGCAGCGCCGCAAACTCGGCAAGTAACCCCATGGGCCGGGTCGTACTCGTCACCGGTGTCGCCGGCACGTTCGCGGCCCGGGTCTCGCGTACCCTCGTTGAGCTCGGCGCGGGCTCCGGCATCGACCGCGTCGTCGGCATCGACACCCGGCTGCCCGAAGGCGATCTCGGCGGCGTCAAGTTCGTGCGCGCCGACATCCGAACCCCGGTCATCGGCAAGGTCATGGCGGTCGAGGACGTCGACCTCGTCGTGCACCTGGACGTCAATCCCTCCGATCTCGCCCCCGGTGGCGGCGCCAAGGAGCGCAACGTCATCGGCACGATGCAGCTGCTCGCCGCCTGCCAGCGGTCCTCCCACGTGGCCAAGCTGGTGCTCGGCTCCTCGACCGCCGTCTACGGCACGTCGCCCCGCGACCCGGCCCTGTTCACCGAGTCCACGTCTCCCCAGGGCGGCGTGCGCTCCGGGTTCCCCAAGGACGCCGTCGAGGTCGAGAGCTACGTCCGCGGCTTCGCCCGGCGTCGTCCCGACGTCATCATCACGACGCTGCGACTCGCGCAGATCCTGCACCCCGACATCGAGACCCCACTGCGCAACTACCTCGCGAACCCGCTGCTGCCGTCCGCGCTCGGCTTCGACCCGAGGATCCAGTTCACCCACCTCGACGACGCGCTCGAGGTGTTCACCGAGGCCGTCGTGGCGGATCGTCCGGGCACGTTCAACGTCGCCGGCGACGGCGTGATGCTGCTCTCGCAGCTGGCTCGCAGGCTGGGCAAGCCGGTCATCCCGCTGCCGCCTCCCGGCTTCGGCGCGCTGGCCGGGCGCGCCATCCGCACCATGGGCGGTCAGATGTCGCCCGACCTCCACCGGGTGCTCATGTACGGACGCGCGGTCGACACCTCCGCACTCCGCGACATCTTCGGGTTCGACCCGAAGCACACCACCGAGGAGACGTTCGAGGAGTTCCGCGCCACCCAGCGTCCCGGGATGCTGGCCGGCATCGGAGGAAGCCGATGACCGACGAACGCCGCACCATCGGATCCGGCGGACAGGCGGGCCGCGGCAACCGGTCCACCTCGCCGTCGTCGGCCGCTCGTTCCTTGGCCGGTGCTGCGCCGGCGAAGAAGCCGGTCACGAAGGCCAAGGCGGCCAAGGCTGCTGCTGACGCTCCCAAGCCGGCCAAGAAGCCGGCCGCCAAGAAGCCGCCCTCGGACGCAAAGAAGCCGCCGGAACCGGCGAAGCCACCGAAGGCACCGCGTCTGCGGGCCGTCACCGACGAGGATGCGGCGGCAGCAGCGGCGGCTGCCGCCGAGGAGGCCGCTCGCAAGACCCGCACGGCCGGGCCGGGGGCGATGCCGGCCGGCATCCCGCTCGACGAGGTCGTCGTCGCGCTCGCCCAAGCTGCTCAGCGTGTGCTCGGTTCGGACTGGGAGGGCCGCCTGGCCGCCTTGATGGCGGCGCTGCGCAAGAGGCTCGGCGGCGACTTCGAGGTCGACGAGTTCGGCTTCGACCCGCAGATCACGGAGATCCTCACCGGCGCCGTCGAGCCGCTGGCCGAGAAGTGGTTCCGGCTCGAGGTGCGTGGCATCGAGAACATCCCGGACGAGGGCGGCGCACTCCTTGTAGCCAACCACTCCGGAACCGTGCCCCTCGACGGCATCATCACCGGCTACGCGGTCAAGAAGTACAGCGGCCGCAACATTCGTCCGCTGGGCGCCGACCTCGTGTTCGCCCTGCCGTTCGTCGGGCAGATGGCACGCAAGGTCGGCGCCACGCTGGCCTGCACCGCCGATGCCGAGCGTCTTCTCCTCGCGGGCGAGCTCGCCGCCGTCTGGCCGGAGGGGTTCAAGGGCATCGGCAAGCCGTTCGCCGAGCGCTACAAGCTGCAGCGATTCGGCCGGGGCGGCTTCGTGTCATCCGCGATGCGTGCGCAGGTGCCGATCGTGCCGATCTCGATCGTCGGCGCCGAGGAGATCTATCCGCTGGTCGGCAACGTGCCGTCGCTGGCTCGTCTGCTCGGGCTGCCGTACCTGCCGATCACGCCGTTCTTCCCGTTGCTGGGGCCGCTGGGCATGATCCCGCTGCCGAGCAAGTGGATCATCGAGTTCGGCGAGCCGATCCGTACCGATGCCTACGAGCCAGAGGCCGCCGACGACCCGATGCTGCTGTTCAACGTCACCGACCAGGTGCGCGAAACCATCCAGCAGACGCTGTACGCCTTGCTCGTCGACCGTGGCAACGCGTTTTTCTGAGACGGGCCGTCGAGCGCAGCGAGAAGCGTCCGGCCAGGTTGAGCGTGTCGCGGCGAAGCCGCCCGTGGGAGGTGCCCCCAGGGCTCGTTCCTCGCCTTACTCAACCACCGTGAGGTTACGGTTGCTGGCCGCCGAGCAGGCCCTCGACCAGGCCGCCC
Source organism: Aeromicrobium sp. (assembly GCF_050700635.1). GTDB lineage: Bacteria > Actinomycetota > Actinomycetes > Propionibacteriales > Nocardioidaceae > Aeromicrobium. Next base: position 8,418 of record NZ_JBOHDT010000193.1, on the reverse strand, counting down.
ACGAGGCCGGGCTGCTCTTCGTCGCCCAGGATGGCACCGGTCGTCGGCTCGGTGACCTGCTCGAGGCTGGGTGGGTTCTTGATGGTTGCCGACCCGGGCGGCGACTGACCGGTCGACTGGCCGGTAGGCGACTGACCGGTAGGCGACTGACCGATCAGATCGGGGAACGTGAGGCCGGGCAAGGGTTCGGTCACGCTCGCGGGGTTCTTGGTGGTCGAGGGAGCGGTGTCCTGCTGGGCAGCGTTCGACTCGGCGGCTGGGTCCGAGGCGGGCGGTCCACCGTCGAGTGGCGAGATCGCGCCGGTGAGGCCGGTGACGTCGGCCGAGCCACAGCTGGCGCACAGCGTCGAAGCCTTGGCGACGAGCTGGCTGAGGGTGTCGGCGGCGGCCTGGAAGGATGCGCTGGCGTCGCTGGGCACTCGGCTCGAGAGCACCGCGAGGTCGGCTGCCGCCGCTGCGGAGAAGTCGTTCACGGTGGTGATGGACGCCTCGGAGCCACTCTGGTTGAAGGACCGGAACAGGGATCCGGAACCGTCCTTGGCCTGCTGGGTGAAGTCGTCGAGGGCACCGGCCACCTGATCCCGGGACTGCGGCGAGTTGTCGTCGGTGAGGCGGCGAGCCTCGGCCAGGCGCTCGGAGGCCTGGGTGAGGCGGAACTCGCCGCGGGCGACATCGTCGTTCTGGAAGGCGAGCTCCACGTTCTCGACGCCGCGCTTGACCGGGTAGAGCATCTCGCCTGGCAGGGCCTGGGCGCTCGCGCCGACCATGCCGACGAAGCCTGCGGCGCCCACCATCGCTGCGGTGGCGCCGGCGAGCCGACGGCGGACGGCGTAGGACGGGGCGTGAACCGGTGAACGGTGAGGGGCACGGATCCTCGGTGGCGCGGGAACGAGGACGGTGGTCGCCGCGGTCATGAGCTGTTCGCGCAGGGAGGCCTGGAACTCGGCGGAGGGCTCGACGACGGCGGCCCTGCACAGCTGCTCGGCGCACGCGACGAGGTCGGCGATCTCGGCGTTGCGGGTCGCGCGACCTTCCCAGGCCTTCTCGAAGGCCTCGGCGTCAACGTGGTGCCGGCGGCGGATCATCGCCACGTCCTCACTATCGGTGCTGCGGGTGTACTGGGATCAACGACGAAAGCGCTGGCCAGGTTACGCCCGGGGACCGTGATGTGTGTCATCGCAGATCACTCGGAACGCGCTTGGCCAGGCTGCGAACCGCACGCAGCTGGAGCTGCTTGATGGCACCCTCGCTGCGCTGGAGCGCAGCTGCCGTCTCGGCGATCGACATGCCCTGGATGAAACGCATCAGGATGCAGTCGCGCTGCTCCGGCGGCAGGGAGTTGACGGCCTCGAAGAGCAGCTCGTTGGAGATGAGCGAGAGGACGTCGTCCTCGGGGCTGCTCGCCGGGGTGCGGCTCTCCGGGACCTCGTCCGAGACGATCTCGAGGCGGGAGCGGCTCGACTTGAAGTGGTCGGCGATGAGGTTGCGGGCGATGGTCGTGAGCCACGCGCCGAAGTCCTTGCCTTGCCACGTGAAGCGCTGGATGGCCTTCAAGCCGCGAACGAACGTCTCGCTGGTGAGGTCCTCGGCCAGCTCGCGCGAGCCGACGCGGTAGTAGATGAAGCGGAACACGCCTGACACGTAGTGGTCGTAGAGCTGCCCGAACGCCTCGGCGTCACCGTCTCGCGCGAGATCGACGAGGGCGCGGAGCCGGTCGGACTCGGGGTCGACGTCCGGGTCGGTCCCGGCCGGCCCACTGCTGCTCGGTGTGCGCGCAGAATGGGCGTGCGTCGTGGCCAGGGCGATGGCGAGGGAACGGTCGTCAGGGATGTCGAGGGCAAGCGCCAGCGCTGTGCGAAGCGCAGACGTCGACCACATGACTGGATGTCCCTCCCCAGATCGACGTGAGTCTAGCCGCATCCGGGGGGCATGTCGCGTCAACCCCGGAGCCGCCGGGACGCCCGCAAGGCTCCAGCCACCACGACTCCGGCACCGGCGACCTTCACGCCGGCCACCGCGACCCTGCGGCCGGTGCGGTAGTCGCGGATGCGCCAACCGTTCGCCTTGGCGTGGGCGCGGAGCCTGGCGTCCGGGTTGACGGCGCACGGATGGCCGACGAGGGACAGCATCGGCAGGTCGTTGCTCGAGTCGGAGTAGGCGGAGCACCGCTCGAGGTCGAGATCCTCGCGCTCGGCGATCGATCGGACGGCTTCCGCCTTGCCTTCGCCGTGCAGCATCTCGCCCACGAGCTTGCCGGTGTAGACGCCGTCGACGTGCTCGGCGACCGTGCCCAGGGCGCCGGTGAGACCGAGCCGTCGCGCGATGACGTTCGCGATCTCGATCGGTGCAGCGGTCACCAGCCACACCCGCTCGCCGCGGTCGAGATGCTGCTGGGCGATCGCACGGGTTCCGGGCCAGATGCGTTCGGCCATGTGCTCGTCGAAGATCTCCACGCCGAGATCCTCCAGCTCGCTGACCCGGTGGCCGGCGATGAAAGCGAGCGCCGAAGACCGTGCCTTCGCGATGTGCTCGGGATCCTCGACCCCGACGACGCGGAAGTACACCTGCGCCCAGATCGCTCCGAGGATGTCGCGGGTGGTGAAGAACTTGCGCCGATGCAGCCCGCGCGCGAAGTGGTAGATCGACGCGCCCTGCATGATCGTGTTGTCGACGTCGAAGAAGGCCGCAGCCGCCGGATCGGGCTGCGCGGCGAGCGCGTGCTCGACCTCCGCAGTCGCCGCGGCGGCCTGTCCGGCCAGCACCGATCGGGACTGAAGATTGCGCTTGCGGTCGCCGGCCGGGGTGCTGGGCATGCCCCGACAGTAACGGGGAAGGCGCTCCCTTTGGGGCGGTCGGGCGTGTGGTTGACTCGGCACGTGACCGTCAACGTCAGCGACTTTCTTCGCGAGGCGGCCGAGCAGGATCCGGGGGGTACGGCCCTCGTTGAGCACCGGGACGAGCGGCACCAGCTGAGCTGGGCCGATCTCGACTCCTGCGCGGACGCCATCGCGCGCTCTCTCTCCGGTCGTGGTCTGGTCGCGGGGCAGCGTGTCGCGGTCGTCATGGCGAACCGCGTCGATCTGCCGATCGCCTACTTCGGCATCCTGCGTGGGGGCATGGTCGCCGTTCCCGTGAACCCTCGGTCCACCACGCGCGAGATCGGGCGCATGCTCGACGACGCCAAGGTCAAGGTGGTGTTGTGCGACGAGGCGGGTGCCCTTCCCGTCCGCGAAGCGATCGCCGGTGGCGATGGTCCGTCCGACTGCTCCGTGGTCGTGGATGGAACCAAGCCGCTCAAGGGCGAGACCGCATTCTCCACCTTTCTCGACAACGCGCCCGACGTCCACCCCGCCGCCCCGCGCGACGCCGAGGCTTTGGCGGTCATCCTCTACACGTCCGGCACGAGCGGCAGGCCGCGCGGCGTCATGCTCACCCACCGGGCTCTGATCGCCAACATCGAGCAGACGGCCGCCATCGACCCGCCACCGGTCACGCGCGACGACGTGTGCCTCGGTCTGCTGCCGATGTTCCACATCTACGGGCTCAACGCCGTGCTGGGGCAGGCCGTCCGGCAGGGTGCCTGCGTGCTGATGGTCGACGGCTTCGATCCGTCCGGCCTGCTCGACTCGATCGAGGCGGAGGGGGTCACCAACCTCCCGGTGGCCCCGCCGATCGTCGCCAGCTGGGCCGGGCGCGACGACCTCCGCGAGAAGCTCGCCGGAGTCTCGCTGGTGATGTCCGGAGCCTCGACGCTCGACCCCGACCTCGCCGCCACGTTCTTCGAGTCGTCCGGTCACCACGTCGAGCAGGGGTACGGCCTCACCGAGACCGCCCCGGTCATCGCGACGACGCTCGGCTCTCCGCGCGGACCGGGTGACGCGCCCAAGCCGGGCTCCGTCGGACGTCCGCTGCCCGGCATCGAGGTCCGGGTCATCGACTCGCACGGCCACGACGCCTCGGCGGGCGACCCGGCTGAGCTGTGGGTCCGGGGCGACAACGTGTTCTCGGGTTACTGGCCCGACGGCGCCGACGGCCCTCGGGAGGACGGCTGGTACCCCACCGGCGACGTCGGCCTCATCGACGCCGACGGCGACCTGACGCTCGTCGACCGGCTCCGTGAGCTGGTCATCGTCTCGGGTTTCAACGTCTACCCGTTTGAGGTCGAGGACGTCATCGGCGAGGTCGACGGGGTCGCGGAAGTCGCGGTCGTCGGCACCCCAGACGAGCAGACCGGCGAGGCGGTCCTGGCGTTCGTCGTGCCCGGCGAGGGAGTCGGGGAGGATGCCGTGCGGACAGCGGTGCAAGAGCACTGTCGCGAGCGCCTGGCCCGCTTCAAGCAGCCCGCACGCATCGTGATCGTGAGCGGGCTGCCGCACTCGGCCACCGGCAAGGTGGCCAAGGGGCGACTGCGGGCGCTCGCGCGCAGCGACGCCCTCGGCCTCGGCCTCAAACCCCAATGACACCGGCACCGGAACACGCGAACGCGGCCCGCGTCGTGCTGTACACGCGCCCGGCCTGTCACCTGTGCGAGGTGGCCGAACAAGTGGTGGCGGAGGTGTGCGGCCAGACCGGCGACACCTGGACGACCGTCGACATCAGCGGTGACGACGACCTGGTGCGGCGCTTCACCGACCAGGTTCCGGTGACCTTCGTCGACGGCGCCCAGCACGACTTCTGGCGCGTGGATCCCGATCGGCTCAGGCGAGCCCTGAAATAGCGTGTGATCTGACCCACTCAGCACCTGAGACGATTTTGTTCTCACGTTCACAAGCTCTTAAACTGATACTTGCGCCGCGCGCCAGTCCCAAGACCAGCAACACCGCACGACGACCACTGCAATGCAGGGACAATCCAAGGCCGTGTCGCGATGGAGCACCGTGACCTTACTTCGCAGCGACCGGCTCACCGCCGGTGCGGCCGAGCGTGGCATCCCTGACGCCACCGTGGCCCGTCTTCCGATCTACCTGCGAGCGCTGACGACGCTGGCGGACCAGGGCATCGACGTCTGCTCCTCGCACCAGCTCGCGTCCGCGGCCGGCGTCAACCCCGCGAAGCTCCGCAAGGACCTCTCCTACCTCGGTTCCTACGGAACCCGTGGCGTGGGCTACGACGTCGAGTACCTGCGCTACCAGATCGCCCGTGAGCTCGGTCAGACCCAGGACTGGGACGTCGTCATCGTCGGCGTGGGCCACCTCGGCTCGGCGCTGTCCACCTATGACGGATTCAGCACCCGCGGTATCCGCATCGCCGCCCTCGTCGACACCGCTCCGGCGCGCATCGGCAAGAAGGTCGGCGGCATCACGGTCGCGCCGCTCACGGACCTGACGAAGATCGTGCGGAAGCACGACATCGCCATCGCCGTCATCGCCACACCGGCCGAGGCTGCGCAGGACGTCGCAGATGCCCTGGTGGCTGCCGGCGTCACAAGCATCCTCAACTTCGCGCCGGCGATCGTCACCGTTCCCGAGGGCGTCGACGTCCGCAAGGTCGACCTCTCCATCGAGCTGCAGATCCTCGCCTACCACGAGCAGCGCAAGGCCGCGAACGGCCCAGAATCGATCGGCACTGCGGACGAGGTGACGGCATGAGCGTCCTCATCGTCGGCATGTCCCACAAGTCCGCGCCGATCGAGCTGCTCGAGCGTGCCTCGCTCGACACCGACGCCGCGGTCAAGCTGTCGCAGCGCGCACTCGAGACGTCCTCAGTCACCGAGGCTGCGGTTATCTCCACCTGCAACCGGGTCGAGATCTACGTGGAGGCCGAGCGCTTCCACGGCGCGGTGGAAGAGGTGTCGCGCCTGCTCGCCGAGCACGCGGAGCTCGACCGCAACCAGCTCGTCCAGCACGTCTACGTGCACTACGACGACTCCGCCGTCGCCCACCTCTTCGCCGTCGCCGCCGGCCTCGACTCGATGATCCTCGGTGAGAGCCAGATCCTCGGTCAGGTCCGCGAAGCCCTGCACAGCGCCCAGGCAGAGGCCACGGTCGGCCCGGTGCTCAACGCGTTGTTCCAGCAGGCCCTCCGCATCGGCAAGCGCGGCCATGCCGAGACCGGTATCGACCGCCTCGCCCCGTCCACCGTCACGGCCGGGCTCGCCGCCGCCGGCGCAGTCGTCGAGTCGCCCACTACTCGGTTCCTGGTCGCCGGCGCGGGCACCATGGCGAGCCTCGCCGTGCGCACCCTCATCGAACGCGGCATCGAACCCGATCGTGTCGCCGTGGCCAACCGCACCGTGCAGCGCGCGCTCGAGCTCGTCGCCGCCTTCGGCGTCCGTGCCATCGACTGGGACGACGTCGACGCCGAGCTCGCCGCCACCGACGTCGTCATCAGCTGCACCGGCGCCGCCGGCGTGGTGTTCGACCGGCAGCGCATCGCCACTGCCTCGGCAGGGCGACCCCTCACGCTCGTCGACCTCGCCCTTCCGCGCGACGTCGACCCGTCCGCCGCACTCATCGACGGCGTCAACGTCATCGACCTCGTCGTGCTCGGCGAACGCTCCGAGAACGCCGAGCTCGCCGCCGACGTCGAGCAGGTGCGCGACATCGTCGAGGACGAGGTCCGCACCTTCCTGGCCGTCAAGTCGGCCTCCCGCATCACCCCGACCGTCGTCGCCCTCCGCGGCATGGCCACCGAGGTCGTCGACGCCGAGGTCACCCGCATCCTCACCCGGATGCCGGCGCTCCGACCGGACGAGGTCGAGCAGGTGCGCCGCTCGCTGCAGCGGGTGGCCGACAAGCTCATCCATGCGCCCACCGTGCGGGTGCAGCAGCTCGTCGAGGGGCCGGCCGGTCTCACCTACGCCGACGCGCTCGCCGACCTGTTCGCTCTCGACCAGGCGGCTGTCGAGGCCGTCACCCAGATCGGGGGTGACGACGCATGACGTTGCGCATCGGTACCAGGGCCAGCCTCCTCGCCACCACCCAGTCTCAGCTGATCGCGACCCGGCTCAGCGAGCTGCACGGCATCGACGTCGAGCTGGTCACCATCTCCACCCTGGGCGACCGCAGCGACGCTCCGCTCGCGTCGTTCGGTGGCATCGGCGTGTTCGTCGCTGCCCTGCGTGATGCTGTCGCCACTGGCGAGGTCGACGTCGCCGTCCACTCGCTCAAGGACCTCCCCACCACTGCCGATCCGCGGCTGCGGCTCGCGGCCATCCCGGTCCGTGCGGACGCTCGCGACGCGCTGGTCGCCCGCGACGGACTCACCCTCGGAGAGCTGCCGCAGGGTTCGCGCATCGGCACGGGTTCACCCCGCCGCGCCGCGCAGATCAACGCGCTCGGACTCGGCGTCGATATCGTCGACATCCGCGGCAACGTCGACACGCGCCTCGGTCGCGTCGCCTCCGGCGACTACGACGCCGTCGTCCTGGCGATGGCAGGACTCGTCCGGCTCGGCCGCGCTGCGGAGGCGACCGAGGTCCTCGATCCGCTCCAAGTTCTTCCCGCACCTGGCCAGGGAGCCCTGGCCTGCGAGTGTCGCGCCGACGATGTCGCGACCGCTCGCCTTCTCGACGTCCTCGACGACCCGGACACCCGGGCCGCCGTGACCGCCGAGCGCAGCCTCCTCGCCACCTTGGAGGCAGGCTGCAGCGCGCCCGTCGGAGCGCTTGCCGAAATCGCCTGGGGCGATGATGGCGACGAGCTCTGGCTGCGCGCAGTCGTCGCCGACACCAGCGGCGCACCGTCCATCCGCCTGTCCGCGACCGGCTCGCCCAGCGAGTCCGTCGCGGTCGGTGAGCGTCTCGCTGCCGAGATGCTCACCGAAGGCGCCGCCTCCCTGATGGGCGTCACCTCATGACCAGCCGGCAGAAAAAGAAGGAATCCAGCACCGTGACACCAGCAACTGCCACAGCCACCCGTCCAGCACCGGCAACCGTGAAGCGCAAGGTCCCGCTCGGGCACGTCAGCTTCGTGGGCGCCGGGCCCGGCGACGCGAGCCTGCTGACCGTTCGTGCGGCCGAGCTGCTCGCCCAGGCCGACGTCGTCATCACCGAGCTGCCCGAGCACGCCGCGCTCGTCAACACCGACGCCGAGATCGTCGACGGAAGCGTCGGCGAGGACGGCGAGACGCTCACGCACGCCGCCCGTGCCCGACTCGTCGTGCGGCACGCCAAGGCCGGCGCGCACGTCGTGCGGCTGATCTCCGGCGACCCGTTCACCTACTCGACCGGTCCGGAGGAGGCCGCCGCCTGCGCGAAGGCCGACATCGGCTTCGAGATCGTGCCCGGCATCTCTTCGGTCTCCGCGGTTCCCGCCTACGCCGGTGTGCCGCTGACCAACCGCGCCAACCGCGAGTACTCGGTCGTCAGCGTCGGTGACTCCACGATCGACTGGTCCGCCCACACCACTGCCGACACGCTCGTGCTGCTCTCGGCCGTCGGCCGGATCGCCGAGGTCGCCGACGGCCTGGTCGAGGCCG
>NZ_JBOHDT010000192.1:0-7832 GCF_050700635.1 Aeromicrobium sp. | reverse complement strand
CCCAGGACCAGTCGCAGGTCGACGCCGACGGCGCCACACTCGCCGCCGTGCTCGACTCCCTGGAGTCGAGCTTCCCGGGCATCAAGGCCCGGGTCGTCGACGAGCAGGGCGCGCTGCGCCGGTTCGTCAACATCTACGTGGCCGAGGAGGACGTCCGCTTCTCCAACGGCCTCGACACCCCCACGCCCGAGGGCACACAGATCTCGATAATCCCGGCCGTCGCCGGTGGATGACGGCCGGTAGGCTCACCCCATGACTTCGGATCCTTCCCCCGACGACGGGTCCATCGCAGACGTGAGTGGGAGTTCGGCCATGGTGCAAGGCACCGTCAAGTGGTTCAACGCTGACAAGGGCTACGGCTTCATCGAAGTCGAAGGTCAGGACGATGTCTTCGTCCATTGGTCCAAGATCAAGTCCGAGGGCTACAAGACCCTCGAGGACGGGCAGCCGGTCGAGTTCGAGGTCGTCGACGGGCCCAAGGGACGCGAGGCTCACGAGGTCGTCGGCCACTGATCACCGGGCCTGATGTGGGCCCGCCCACGTGACGGACGACACCGCCGTCCAGGCCTATGTGTCACTTGCGGTGTCACATGGTCATGGCAATACTCGCGGTATGTTCATCGCCGCGACCGAGCCTCCCCCAGCCGGAGGCGCCGCCCTCGATCAAGTCATCGGCCTCACCGCCGGTGCCGCGATCGTCACCGCAGGCCTGCTGTGGATCGCCTGGGCCCACCGCACCCACCGCATCGAGTGGTTCCAGGCGGCCGGCGAGCGCCTGCGAGAGCGCACGGACGAGCCCGGCTGGTCCTCCATTCCCACCCTGTTCGTCGCCAGCTCCCTGATCGTCGCGTTGCTCGGCTTCCTCTGGGACGTCAGCCTCCATGCGGGTCGCGGGCGCGACGCCGGACCGCTGGCCAACCCGGCTCACTACCTGATCCTCTACGGGCTCTTCGCCCTCTTCGTGGCCGGGATGTCCGCCGTCGTCTACCCGCGCGACGGCGCCAAGCCCGGCATCGCCTCCGTGCGCATCACCCGCAACTGGTACGCGCCGGTGAGCGGAATCTTCATCGCCGCGTGCGGCCTCTACGCCCTGATCGGTTTCCCGCTCGACGATGTCTGGCACCGGTTGTTCGGCCAGGACGTCACGCTGTGGGGACCCACCCACCTGATGCTCATCGGCGGCGCCGGCCTCTCGACCGCCGGCATCATCCTGCTGCACCGCGAGGCGGAGTTCTCCGAGGAATGGCGGCAGCGTGTGCCGTCGGAGGGTTCTGAGATCTTTCACAAGATCGCGCTCGCTTCGGCGTTCGGCGGTCTGCTGATCGGACTCTCGGTTTTCCAGGCCGAGTTCGACTTCGGTGTCGCCCAGTTCCGCATGGTGCTCGAGCCGATGATGATCGCCGCTGCCGGTGCCATCGCGCTGGTCGCCGCACGGCTGTACGGCGGCGTGGGTGTCGCTCTGTACACGGCGTTCTTCTTCGTCATCGTCCGCGGCATCGTCTCGTTCGTCGTCACCGACGTGTTCGGACAGGCCCACCACGTCTTCCCGCTCTACCTCGGCAGCGCCGTCATCATCGAGCTGCTCGCGCTGTCCAGGCTGAAGGACAAACCACTGGTCTTCGGCGCTGTCGGCGGGCTGGTGATCGGCACCGTCGGCACCGTCATCGAGAAGCTGTGGAACGACCTCGTCTTCCCGTTCCCCTGGCCGCAGGACATCTGGCTCGAGGGCCTGGCGATGACGTTGCCCGTGGCGATCGGCGCCGGTCTCTGTGGTGCGTTGTTCTCCATGGGCCTGCGGGGTCAGCTGCCCTCGCCGAACGTCGGCCGGGCCATCGTCGTCGGATCGATACTGGTCACCGGCGCGGCTGCCGCGAACGGCTTGTACGCCACAGTCCCGGACGACGCCGCGGCAACCATCACCACGACGCAGGTCGGCACTGACGCTCAGCCCGAGATCATGGCGAAGGTCTCGGTGCCGGCCGACCTCATCGACGACAACCCCACCTGGGTTCAGCTCACCGCGTGGCAAGGCGGTTCCGACGACAAGAAGGGCATCGTCACGCATCAGCTGCAGCGCACCGGCGACAACACCTGGGAGTCGACCCAGCCTGTTCCCGTCGGCGGCAACTGGAAGACGCTGCTGCGCGTGCAGGACGGACGCATGCTCGCCGGCGTGCCGATCTTCATGCCGGCCGACGCCCCGCTCGACGCCGAGGAGGTCCCGGCCGAGCCGCAGTTCACCCGTGACTTCGTGCCCGAGATCGAGATCCTCCAGCGTGAGCGTGAGTTCGACGCCCCCGCCTGGATGTGGGGCGTGGCCAACCTGATCGTGCTGCTGTGCAGCATCGCCATCCTCGCCGGCATCTCCGTAGCCGTCGGGCGGGTCTCGCGCAGCATCAGCGCTCACGGGGCCGGTCAGAAGCAGTCGGGTGATGCGCCTACCCTGACGTCATGATTCCCGTTGGTGAGCAGCTGTGGGCCCACCACGCAGCTCTCCTCGCGATCCCCGCGCTCGTTCCTGCGGTGGTGGTGGTCGCGGTCGTGCTGTACATCGCCCGCAAGGACCGCCGCGAGGAACGCGAGGAGCGCGAGATCATCGAGCGCGCCTTCGACGACGAACCCACCGACGGTGATCCCAGGAAGGACTCATGAGGCAGGCTCTTGCCGCCGTGTTCGCCGCTGGCGTACTCCTGACGGGCTGCTCCGACAGCACCGACACCGGCTCCGTCTCGTCCTCACCCACACCGCGCGAGTCCGAGGTGACCGATCCGGTGAAGGACGTCGTTGTCGACATCGCCATCAAGGACGGCAAGGTCACGCCGCAGGGCGAGCGCGTCGACGTCTTGGTCGGGCAGCCGGTCATCCTGCGCATCACGTCCGATGCCGATGAGGAGATCCACGTCCACTCCGAGCCCGAGAAGGAGTTCAAGGTGCGCGCGGGTGATCAGGTCGAGGAGATGCTCACCATCGACACACCCGGCCAGGTGGCCGTCGAGGCGCACGAGGTCGACGCCACGATCGTCCAGCTCGTCGTCCGTCCCTGACCGTGATCGCGGCCGACTTCGTCACCCACGGTGTCGGCGGCTCGACGGACCTCCCGATCCCGTTCCTCTACGCGATGGTCGGTGCTTCCTGGGCGCTGACCATCTCGTTCGCCGTGCTCGCGCTGGCCTGGCGCGAGCCGCGGTTCGATGCCGAGCCGAACCCCGCAGACCCGCCGCCGCGACGTCCGTGGCTGGCCGTCGAAGGCGCGCTGCTCACGGGCTTGTTCCTGGTCGCTCTGTTCGCCAGACCCGACGATGCCACCAACGGAGGCATCGGGGCGCTCTACGTCCTGGTGTGGGTGGGTCTGGTGCCGCTGGCGCTCGTGGCCGGGCACGTGTGGCGCGACCTCTCGCCGTGGCGGACGATCCAGTCGCTGGTCGGGCGCCTGTCCGGCCGTCCCAACGGACTCGTCGCCTATCCGCGCCGGCTGGGCTACTGGCCGGCGGTCGTGGGCCTGCTCGCCTTCGTGTGGCTCGAGCTGGCTTCGCCCGATCCCGGCGACGTGGGCGCGGTGCGAGTCTGGGTGGTCGGGTACGTAGCCGTCACCATCATCGGCGGCGTCGTGTTCGGGCCGCGCTGGTACGACCGTGCCGACCCGTTCGACGTGTACAGCGCCGTCGTCGCCCGGCTGTCGCCGTTCGTGCGCGACGGCCGATGGGCTTTGCACAATCCCTTGCGGACGCTGCCGCAGATCCCGATCGAGCCGGGACTGGTGGCGCTGCTCGCCACCCTGCTCGGCTCGACCGCGTACGACAGCTTCTCGGCGTCCGCGTTCTGGCAGTCGAAGTCGCTGTCGGTGCTGGCGCACAGCTTGACGCTGCTCGGTTTCTGCCTCGTGGTGGCCGCGCTGTTCCAGCTCGCGTCGCGTGCCACCGGTGGAGTCACTCCAGAGGAGCGAGCGGCGCTCCCGGGCAAGCTCGCGCACTCCTTGGTACCGATCGTCGTGGGCTACATCCTCGCCCACTACGTGACGTATCTCGTCGAGAAGGGGCAGGCAGTGGTCTTCGCCCTGGTCGGGTCGGACGCCGAGGTCAGTTATGTGTTGTCGACGCACACGTCGACGCTGGCCGCCCTGAAGGTCTCGTTCGTGGTGACCGGGCACGTGCTCGCGGTCGTCGCGGCCCACGACCGGGCCCTCGTCGTGCTGCCGCGCGCGCACCGGCTGTCCGGTCAGATGGGCATGCTGCTGCTGATGGTCACGTACACGTTCACGGGCTTGTTCCTGCTGTTCTCGGTGTGACCGGAGCGGGTGCCAGACCCCGTTGCACCCGGTTGATTAGCACTCGTATGATGAGAGTGCCAGACCACCAGATCGGTCCGATCGGGCCGATCGCACTACGTCGACCGGAGAGATCCACACATGGCCAAGTCCATTGCTTTCAACGAGGAAGCTCGTCGTAACCTCGAGCGCGGCATGAACCAGCTCGCCGACGCCGTGAAGGTGACGCTCGGTCCCAAGGGCCGCAACGTCGTCCTCGAGAAGAAGTGGGGAGCCCCCACGATCACCAACGACGGTGTCAGCATCGCCAAGGAGATCGAGCTCGAGGACCCGTTCGAGAAGATCGGTGCCGAGCTCGTCAAGGAGGTCGCCAAGAAGACCGACGACGTCGCGGGCGACGGCACCACCACCGCCACCGTGCTGGCCCAGGCGATGGTGCGCGAGGGACTGCGCAACGTCGCCGCCGGCGCCAACCCGATGAGCCTGAAGAAGGGCATCGAGGCCGCTGTCGAGGCCATCAGCTCGCAGCTGATCGGCCTGGCGAAGGACATCGAGACCAAGGAGCAGATTGCGGCCACCGCGGCCATCTCCGCGGCCGACCAGACCGTTGGAGACATCATCGCCGAGGCCATGGACAAGGTCGGCAAGGAAGGCGTCATCACCGTCGAGGAGTCGAACACCTTCGGCCTCGACCTCGAGCTCACCGAGGGCATGCGGTTCGACAAGGGTCACCTGTCGGGCTATTTCGTCACCGACCCCGAGCGCATGGAGACGGTGCTCGAGGACCCGTACGTCCTCATCGTCAACTCCAAGATCGCCTCGGTGAAGGACCTCGTCCCGGTGCTCGAGAAGGTCATGCAGTCGGGCAAGCCGCTCGTCATCATCGCCGAGGACGTCGAGGGTGAGGCCCTCGCGACGCTGATCGTCAACAAGATGCGCGGCACCTTCAAGTCCGTCGCCATCAAGGCTCCGGGCTTCGGTGACCGCCGCAAGGCCATGCTCGCCGACATCGCCATCCTCACCGGCGGTGAGGTCATCAGCGAGGAGGTCGGACTCAAGCTCGAGAACGCCGATCTCTCGCTGCTCGGCACGGCCCGCAAGGTCGTCACCACCAAGGACGAGACCACGATCGTCGAGGGCGGCGGCTCGGAGGAGCAGATCACCGGACGGGTCAACCAGATCCGCGCCGAGATCGAGAACTCCGACTCCGACTACGACACCGAGAAGCTCCAGGAGCGTCTGGCCAAGCTTGCCGGCGGCGTGGCCGTCATCAAGGTCGGCGCGGCCACCGAGGTCGAGCTCAAGGAGCGCAAGCACCGCATCGAGGATGCCGTCCGCAACGCCAAGGCGGCCGTCGAAGAGGGCATCGTTGCCGGTGGCGGCGTCGCGCTCGTGCAAGCCACGGCAGCGGCGTTCGAGAAGCTCACGCTCGAGGGCGACGAGGCCACCGGTGCCGCGATCGTCAAGGCGGCGGCCTCGGCTCCGCTGAAGCAGATCGCCATCAACGCCGGCCTCGAGGGCGGCGTCGTCGCGGAGAAGGTCGCCGGCCTCGAACTGGGTCACGGCCTCGACGCCGCGACCGGCGAGTACGTCGATCTCATCGCCGCGGGCATCATCGACCCGGCCAAGGTCACGCGCTCGGCGCTGCAGAACGCGGCGTCGATCGCGGCCCTGTTCCTCACCACGGAGGCCGTCGTCGCCGACAAGCCGGAGCCCGTTCCGGCCGGCGGTGGCGCTCCCGACATGGGCGACATGGGCGGCATGGGCTTCTAGCCAACCCCGCAACAGCCACGACGGCCCCGGACCCCTGAGGTTCGGGGCCGTCGGCTGGTCAGGGCTTCGATGCTTGACAACGTTGTCATTCGCCTGGACCATGGGCGGCGTGACCCGCCGCCCCACCCTCCACGACGTCGCCGCCCACGCCGGCGTCAGCATCAAGACGGTGTCGCGCGTCGTGAATGGGTCGCCCTCGGTGCGAGAAGCAGTCAGGTCTCGGGTGACGGACTCCATCGCCGAGCTGCACTACGTGCCGAACTCGTTCGCGCGGTCCCTGAAGTCCGGCGGCGGCGACACGATCGGCGTCGTCATGGATTCCATCGCCGATCCGTTCTTCGCGGCACTGATGAGCGCGGTCGAGTCACGTGCGCTGGAGGCCGGGCTGAGCGTGATCTTCGGCAGCACCGGCTCCGACCCCGATCGCGAGCGTCAGCAGGTCGAACGGATGGCGATGCAGCGCGTGCGGGCCCTGATCCTCGCACCGGTCACCGGCGACCATGCCTACCTCGAACGGCTCACGTTCCCGATCGTCATGGTCGACCGCCAGGTCGAGCTCGGCGGGTTCGACATCGTGGCCGTCGACGACCGCGGCCTCACCCGTCGCGCGGTCGACCACCTCGTCGAGCGCGGCCACCGCCGGATTGCGTTTGTCGGCAACGACGTCCGATTTCCCACGACGAGCCACCGGCTGCTCGGCTACCGGGACGCCCTCGCCGCCGCCGGCGTCGAGCCCGACCCCGCCTGGTATGCCGAGGGACACGGCGACCAGGACGAGGCGATCGATCACATTCAGCGACTGCTCGCCCTGCCCCGACCGCCCACGGCGCTGTTCGCCGCCAACCCGCGGGCCGGCATGGGAGCCGCGCATGCACTGCATACCGCAGCACGCACGGACGTCGCCATGATCAGCTTCGGCGACTTCCCGATGGCGGAGACATTGTCGCCAGCCATCACCTGCGTGAATCAGGATCCGCACGGCATCGGTGTCGCGGCGACGGAGCGCGTTCTCGTCCACCTGGACGCTCGTGACCGGGATCGCCTGGAGCCGCGCGAGCTGATCGTCGAGACCGAGCTGATCCCTCGCGGCTCCGGTGAACTGGCGGTGCCAGCATGAGGCCGGTACGCCTGCAGCCGAATCTCGTCGAACACTTCTACACCGGCGGGGCTCGCATCGCGGCGCTGCGGGGAATCGAGGCGACGTCGGAACGCCAGCCGGAAGAATGGATCGCCGCCACGGTCTCGCGCGCCGGCCAGCCGGGAGTCGGGCTGGCCCGCACCACCGATGGTGACTTTCTGCGCGACCTGGTCGCGGCCGATTCCCGTTCGTGGACCGGCACTGATCGCGCCGACGGTGACACCGGCGTGCTGGTGAAGCTCCTGGACGCCGGCCAGCGTCTGCCGGTACACGTCCACCCGGACCGGGCGTTCGCTGCTCGGCACCTCGGCTGCGCCTACGGCAAGACGGAGGCGTGGTACGTCCTCGACGTCGACGACCGAGCCGCCGTGCACCTCGGCTGGACCGAAGACGTCGATGCCGACGAGCTCGCCCGTCGTCGTGACGACCAGGACGGTGAGTGGATGCTCGACCACCTCCATCGCGTCGAGGTCCGTCCGGGTGACGGCGTGCTGGTGCCGGCGGGACTGCCGCACTCCATCGGCGCAGGGGTGTTCGTGGCGGAGGTGCAGGAGCCCACCGACTTCTCGATTCTCCTGGAGTGGTCGGTGACCACGTCCGGTCGCGACGACTCCCACCTCGGGCTCGGCTTCGACCTCGCGATGAAGGCCGTAACAC
>NZ_JBOHDT010000191.1:0-5057 GCF_050700635.1 Aeromicrobium sp. | reverse complement strand
GGCTTGTCGATGCCGCCCTTGCGGCCTTCGAAGATCTGTCCGTACTTGTCGACCAGGAAGTTGTAGCCGATGTCGCACCAGCCGCGGCTCTTCGTGTGGTAGGCCTGTGTCGCCCGCACGATGTTGTCCGACTGGCTCTTGTCGTAGGAGTTCGAGCCGGCGGTGTGGTGGATGATCGCGCCGCGAGTGGTGGCGCCGTAGACCGGCGAGTCGCAGGTGCCCGTGCTGGCGGCACCCCAGCTGCTGCGCCTGATGATCGACGGCTGGCTCACGGCGACGTTGGAGATTGCTGCCGAGTCCTTGCCCGGATCGATCGTCGCGACCTGGAGGTCGCGGGGCACGGCGGCCTCCGACGTGCGGACGCGGACCGCGACGCCGTCTGCTTGACCCACCCATTCGGACTCGGTGCCCGGACGGCCACCCTCGGTCCAGGTGTTCTCGACGTCGAGATGAAGCTCGTTCCACTTCGACCACTGACCGTCCTGACGCCACCGGACCTCGACTGCCGAGTCGTTCGGGACGCCGGACCGCCAGGTGACACCGAGCATCGAGTACGGCTTGACGTCTGTGGGAGCGAGCTCGGCGACGGTGCGAGGACCGGACGGAACTGGCTCCGGCGATGACTGTTTCGTCTCCGGCTCCTGCGGTTCGCTCGCTCCGACCACAGGGACGTCGTGCTCGACGACGATCACCTCTGGTTCGGCGTTGACATCCTCACCGAGGCGTCGCTCGATGCTTTCCTGCCAGACCATGACGGATCCCAGCAGGACAGCCACGAGGCTGAGGGGCAGGAAACGCATAATCACGCGCCGAGAACGCATGTCGTGTCCAATCGAGTAAGTGCAGCCGAACGGGGAAGTGGTAGGGACGCCGCTGTGGAAATTAGACAGCACTTTCAGCGGGCTGAACAGCGGTTTCGCAACTCTCATCGCTGACCTGCGGAATTACATCAGTGTGACTCCTCGTTCAGGAGCCGTTCAAGCAAGGAAAGGTCAGGCGTGCCGATGGAGACGCCGCGCGGCTTCGGCCACGGACCCGGACAGGGACGGGTAGATCGTGAAGGCGTCGGCGACCTGATCGACCGTCAGCGAGGCCGAGACGCTCAACGAGGCGACGTGGACGAGCTCGCTGGCCCGGGGGCTGACGATCACCGCGCCGATGACGATCCCGGTGGCCTTGCTCGAGAAGAGCTTCACGAAACCGTCGCGGATGCCCTGCATCTTGGCGCGCGGATTGGCCGCCAGCGGCAGCATCTCGACCTCGAACGGAACCCCGTCCTCCTCGAGCTTGGCCTGGGAGAGACCGACCGTCGCGATCTCCGGTGACGTGAAGATGTTGGAGGATGCCTTGGTCAGGTCGAGCGGGCGCACGGCGTCGCCGAGCAGGTGCGACATCGCGATGCGTCCTTGCTGAGCCGCGACGGAGGCGAGCATCAGCACACCGGTGCAGTCGCCCGCCGCGTAGACACCCGGGGCCGACGTTCGTGACACCCGGTCCACCGTGACGAAACCGCCGTCGTCGAGCTCGACCCCGGCCTCCTTCAGCCCGAGGCCACCGGTGTTCGGCAAGGACCCGAGGGCAAGCAGGCAGTGCGACCCGTCGACCTCGCGTCCGTCGGTCAGCGTGACGCGGACCCCGTCGCCACGGCGCTCGACCGCGGCCATGCGCGACGTGCCCATGACGGTCATGCCCCGCCGCGTGAAGACGTCCTCGATGAGGGTCGCGGCATCGCCGTCCTCACCGGGGAGCACCCGGTCGCGGCTCGACACCAGGGTGACTGGCGAGCCCAGCCCGTTGTACGCGCTGGCGAACTCCGCGCCGGTGACGCCGGAACCGACGACGATCATGTGCTCGGGCAGATCGCGCAGTCCGTAGACCTGCTCCCAGGTGAGGATGCGGTCGCCGTCGGGTCTTGCGGACTCGGTGACCCGCGGGTGGGCGCCGGTGGCGACGAGCACACCGTCGGCCTCGATGCGACGCTCGCCGTTGGCCGTCGTCGCGATCACGTGACCGGAAGGGTCGAGCGTGGCCGTGCCGGCCAGGACGTCGACACCGCTGGCCTCCAGACGGTCGCCGATGTCGGCCGACTGGGCCTTCGCCAGCGACAGCACCCGGAAGTTGACCGCCGCGAGGTCGGCACGCGCCTCACGCGGAAGGTCGACGCCGAGCTCGGCCGATGACTCGACCTCGGTGAGGACGTCGGACGTGGCGATCAGCGTCTTGCTCGGCACGCAGTCCGTGAGCACCGTCGAGCCCCCTGGCCCGTCGCGCTCCACGAGCGTGACGTCCGCTCCCGAACGCGCCGCCACGAGCGCGGCCTCGTAGCCTCCGGGCCCGCCGCCGATGATCGCCACATGAGTCACGCGAGCCATTGTGTCCTACCTGAACCGGGGTCCGTAATGTACGGACGGTGACCTCAGCCGACCTCGCCTTGCAGGCCGCCGACGCGCTCGCCGAGCGCACCGGCGGGGAGAAGCACGACGTCGCCCTGGTCATGGGGTCCGGATGGTTGCCGGCGGCCGATGCGCTGGGCCAAGCGGAGCACGAGTTCGCCGCCGCAGACCTGCCCGGGTTCAGCGCCCCCGCGGTCGTGGGTCACGGGGGCACGATCCGCTCCGTGCGGCTCGGCGACCGGCGGCTGCTCATCTTCCTCGGGCGCACGCACTTCTACGAGGGGCTCGGAGTGCGCTCGGTCGTCCACGGTGTCCGCACTGCCGCCGCAGCCGGCGTCGACACCGTGGTGCTGACCAACGGCTGCGGAGGTCTCGACACCTCATGGACGCCGGGCACGCCGGTGCTGATCCGCGACCACATCAACCTCACCGGCACCTCCCCTGTCGAGGGACCCAACTTCGTCGACCTCACCGACCTGTACTCCTCGCGCCTTCGCGCGCTCTGCCAGGAGGTCGATCCGTCGCTCGACGAGGGCGTCTACGTGCAGTTCCCCGGGCCGCACTACGAGACACCTGCCGAGATCGCGATGGTCAAGGCCATTGGCGGCACGCTCGTCGGGATGTCGACCGTGCTGGAGGCGATCGCCGCGCGCGAGGCCGGCTTGGAGGTGCTCGGCATCTCGCTCGTCACCAACTTCGCGGCCGGCATCACCGGCGAACCCCTGAACCACGAGGAGGTTCTCGAGGCCGGACGTGCGTCGGCCGCGCGGATGGGGTCACTGCTCGCCGACGTCCTGCCGCGCATCTGATGGACCTGCTCGCCCGCGCCCGCGACTGGCTCAGCCAGGATCCCGATCCCGTCACGCGCGACGAGCTTCAGCGGCTGCTCGACGCCGAGGACATGACCGGGCTCGAGGACCGCTTCCGCGAACGTCTGCAGTTCGGCACCGCCGGGCTTCGCGGCGCGCTCGGCGCCGGGCCGAACCGGATGAACCGGGCCGTGGTGATCCGCGCTGCCGCGGGACTCACGAGCTACGTCCGCGATGCCGGCGGCCGGGCGGTCGTGATCGGATTCGACGCCCGGCACAAGTCCGACCAGTTCGCCCGGGATACCGCCGCGGTCGTCGAGGGGGCCGGGCTGCGCGCGATGGTGCTGCCGGAACCGCTGCCGACACCGGTGCTGGCGTTCGCGATCCGATACCTCGGCGCGGATGCCGGCGTGATGGTGACCGCATCGCACAATCCGCCGCAGGACAACGGCTACAAGGTCTATCTCGGCGACGGTTCGCAGATCGTGCCGCCGGCCGACGGCGAGATCTCCGCGCGCATCGACGCGGTCGGGCGGCTCGCCGACGTGCCGCTCGGCACCGACTGGATCACGCTGGACGAGGAGGTCGTCGACGCGTACGTGCGCCGCACCGCCGCGGTCGCCGCGCCGGACACGCCGCGCGACCTGCGGGTGGTGTACACGCCACTGCACGGCACCGGGCGGGACGTGCTGGTCGCGGTGCTTGGCCGGGCCGGGTTCGCGGCTCCCGACGTGGTGCCGGAACAGGCCGAGCCGGATCCGGAGTTTCCCACGGTTGCGTTCCCGAACCCGGAAGAACCGGGCGCGATGGACCTCGCACTGGCCCGGGCGGTCGCATCCGATGCCGACCTGGTGATCGCGAACGACCCGGATGCGGACCGGTGCGCGGTCGCGGTTCCGGATCCGGCTTCCGGCGGTTGGCGAATGCTGCGCGGCGATGACGTCGGTGCACTGCTCGGCGCGCACCTGGTGCGGTCCGGCCGCGCGCCGGCCGGGTCCGGCGTGTTCGCGACCACGATCGTGTCGTCCACCCTGCTCGGCCGGATCGCGGCCAAACACGGCCTCGGCTACACCGAGACGCTGACCGGGTTCAAGTGGCTGTCCCGGGTACCACGGCTGCGCTACGGCTACGAGGAGGCGCTCGGCTACTGCGTGGACCCCGACACGGTGCGTGACAAGGACGGGATCAGCGCCGCACTGCTGGTGTGCGAGCTGGCCGCATCCTTGCGGGCCGCGGGTGCGGGGCTGCCCGACCTGCTGGACGAGCTGGCCGCCGGGTACGGCGTGCACGCCACCGACCAGCTGTCGATCCGGGTCGACGATCTCGCCGAGATCGATGCGATGATGACCCGGCTGAGCGCGAACCCGCCGGCCGACCTCGGTGGCCGGGCGGTCGAGTCGGTCGAGGACCTGACCACCGGCAGCCCGGACCTGCCGCCGACCGACGGACTGCGGTACCGGCTGGCCGGCGGCGCCTGGGTGGTCGTTCGGCCGAGCGGCACCGAGCCGAAGCTCAAGTGCTATGCGGAGGTGGTGGTCCCGGTCACCGGATCGGACGTGACCGCCGCCCGCGAGCAGGCGGCGGCCGAGCTGGCAAAGCTCCGCGCCGATCTGGCCGCCGCGACCGGCGCACGCTCGCACCCGCCGTCGTAACCGCCCCGGGTCACCGGGAACCGGCTGACCTGGTATGCCGTCTCATCGGCGAGGTACGACTGGAGGTCGCAGTGGGGTTCCGCTACCTGGCTCGGCTCACGTTCGCCGCCGCCGCGATGGCGCTGCTAGCCGGATGCGGCGAAACCAGCGCCGGACCCGCGCCCGCACCCGGCGGCGAGCCCGGTGACGGCGCGATGCCCGCA
>NZ_JBOHDT010000190.1:0-28793 GCF_050700635.1 Aeromicrobium sp. | reverse complement strand
GCCTGCCACTGGTGCCACGTGATGGCGCACGAGTCGTTCGAGGATGCGGCCACCGCGACGTTCATGAACGAACATTTCGTCAACATCAAGGTCGACCGCGAGGAGCGACCCGACATCGACGCCGTCTACATGAGTGCGACCCAAGCCATGACGGGTCAGGGCGGGTGGCCGATGACCTGCATCCTCACCCCGGACGGTGAGCCGTTCTTCGCCGGCACATACTTCCCACCCGAACCCCGCCAGGGGATGCCCGCTTTCACCCAGGTACTGCAAGCCCTCGCGGACGCCTGGAAGAATCGGCGCGACGAGGTGAGCGCAGTCAGCGCCGACGTCATCGATCATCTCCGGCAGTCGGTCGAGCACGGAGGTGAGGCGCTCGGCGCAGGCGACCTCGCCGCCGCCGCGGCCACCCTCTCCACGCAGCACGACGAGGAGGCCGGCGGCTTCGGGGCCAGCCCCAAGTTCCCGCCGTCGATGGTGCTGGAGTTCCTGCTGCGCCACCATGCGCGCACCGGCGACACCCGGTCGCTCGAGATGGTCGAAAGGACCAGCGACTCGATGGCCAGGGGCGGCCTGTACGACCAGCTCGGTGGCGGCTTCGCGCGCTACGGCGTCGACCGCTTCTGGCGGGTGCCGCACTTCGAGAAGATGCTCTACGACAACGCCCAGCTGCTGCGCATCTACCTGCATGTCTGGCGTCAGTCTGATTCGCCGCTGGCCGAACGCGTGGCCCGGGAGACGGCGCAGTTCATCCTCGTCGAGCTCGGCACTGCCGAGGGCGGGTTCGCCTCGGCGCTCGACGCCGACAGCGACGGCCACGAGGGCACGTACTACGTCTGGAACCCGAACCAGCTGATGCGCCTGCTCGGTGCCCAGGACGGCGCTTGGGCGGCGAAGCTGCTCGGCATCACAGGGGAGGGGACGTTCGAGCGCGGGTTCTCCACGCTTCAGCTCCTGGAGGATCCCGACGACGCCGACCGGTGGGCGGACGTCCGCGCGCGCCTCCTCGCCGCCCGGGCAGAGCGCACTCGGCCGGCTCGCGACGACAAGGTCGTGGCGGCGTGGAACGGCCTCGCGATCACGGCTCTGGCCGAGGCATCGGTTCTGCTCGACGATCGGGCGCTCGGCGAGGCGGCCGTCCGAGCCGCGACGTTGCTGGTCGACGTGCACGGCGCTGGATCGGGCGAGTTCGTGCGGGCGTCGCGCGACGGTGTCGCCGGTCGCCACGCCGCTGTGCTCGAGGACCACGGCTGCGTCGCCGAGGCGTTCATCGCGGTGCTCGGCATCACCGGCGACCCGGTCTGGCTCGACCGCGCCCGGGCGCTCCTTGACGGCGTGCTCGAGCACTTCGCGGATCCGGCCGGGGGATTCTTCGACACCGCGGACGACGCCGAGACGCTGCTGGTGCGTCCCAAGGACGTCTCAGACAACGCGTACCCGTCCGGCACGTCCTCCGCGGTGACGGCGCTGGTGGCCTTTGCAGCCGTCACCGGCGAGCACCGGTACCGCGAGGCCGCCGAGAGCGGGCTGGCGTCGGCCGCCGCGGTCGCGCGTCAGGTTCCGCGGTTCGCCGGCTGGAGCCTCGCCGTCGCCGAGGCCATGCTCGCCGGGCCGGCTGAGGTAGCCGTCGTCGGACCGCCTGGGGAGCGCGCCGAGCTGCATCGTGCCGCGCTTCGACTCACCTCACCCGGTGCCGTGGTGATCGGAGGCGAGCCCGGCACGCCACTGGCTCTGTTCGAAGGTCGCACCGAGGTTGACGGCAGACCGGCGGCGTACGTGTGCCGGGACTTTGTGTGCCGAGTGCCCGTGACGGACCCCGAGGCACTGGGTGGTCAACTGGAGTAGGCGAGGAAGCTGACGCCGATGTAGTGGACGATGAACGCAGCGATCGTGAGCGTGTGGAACACCTCGTGGAAGCCGTACCAGGTGGGCCACGGGTCGGGCTTCTTGAATCCGTACACGAGGGCACCGAGGGTGTAGAGCGCGCCGCCGACGATCAGGAGGACGAGCACGGGCGTTGATGCCTCCCGCGCGAACTCCGGGAAGTAGAACACCGCAGCCCAGCCGAGCAAGAGGTACAAGGGCACGTAGAACCACCGCGGCGCACCGACCCAGAAGATGCGGGAAGCCGCACCGAGGAGCGCACCGCCCCACACCACGGAGAGCAGGATCGTCGCGTGCGTGGGTGTCAGGAGCAGCAGCGAGAACGGGGTGTACGAACCGGCGATGAGCACGAAGATGGTCGCGTGGTCGACGCGCTTCCAGATCATGCGGGCACGGTCGCTCCAGCGTCCGGTGTGGTAGATCGCGCTGACGCCGAACAGCGCCAGCGCACTCAGCATGAACACGGCCGCGCCGGCGCGCACGAGCAGGTTGTCGGAGAGCACGAGCAGCACCACGAAGGACAAGAACGCGAGAGGCCAGGTAGCCGCATGCAGCCAGCCGCGGAGCTTCGGCTTGATCTCGCGGGCGGTCTCGCGAACGGCCTCGGACGCCTCCTCTCTCAGCGTGTCGTGACCGTGCTTCGTCATGTGATGAGATTAGCGACATGAACGTCAGCGACGTCCTCTACGGTGCCTACGAGCGCCGGCTGCTGCGTCAGCTCGACACGAGCAGGTTGCCGCGCCACGTGGGCGCGATCATCGACGGCAATCGGCGGTGGGCCAAGGACGCCCGCCAGGACCTGGAGAGCGGTTACCAGGCCGGCGCCGCCAAGGTCGACGAGTTCCTCGACTGGTGCCACGAGCTCGGCGTGGGCACCGTGACGTTCTGGGTGCTGTCCACCGACAACCTGCAGCGCCCGGCGGGCGAGCTCGCCAGCATCCTCGACGCCGTGGAGACCCTCGTCGACCGCCTTGCGGCCGACGGTCGCTGGCGGCTGACGCTGATGGGGAGCCTCGAGCTCCTGCCGGCCGAGGCGGCCGGACGCCTCAAGAGCTCGGCCGACGGCACGGCCGGCGTCGACGGCATGCAGGTGAACATCTGCGTCGGCTACGGCGGCCGCCAGGAGCTCACCGACGCCATCAGGTCGCTGCTGCTCGAGAAGGCGGCAGCCGGGTGCGACCTCGAGCAGGTCGCCCGCACGCTCGAGGTCGACCACATCGCCGAGCACCTGTACACGAAGGGCCAGCCCGACCCCGATCTCGTCATCCGCACCTCGGGGGAGCAGCGCCTGTCGGGCTTCCTGCTCTGGCAGAGCGTCCATTCGGAGTTCTACTTCTGCGACGCGTTGTGGCCGGCGTTCCGCCGCGTCGACCTGCTCCGCGCCATGCGGTCCTACGCGTCGCGCGAGCGCCGCTTCGGCACCTGACCCGTCGCGAGAGAGAAGTTCCCCCGTCGCGAGAGAGAAATTCCCCGGTCGGGAGAGAGATGTTCTCACGGGCCCGGTCCTGAACAAGGAAACTTCTCTCTCACCGGTGGTGCATTTCTCTCTCGCGAGCGGTGGGTCCGCAACAGGGCGCCGGGCGTGTCGTCACTGTTGAACCGCACCTTCGGACATAACGTCGGGGTGTGTTGATGCTCGCCCCTGAGCCCAGCCGCCCCACTCGCACCAACGACTAAGGGCCGGCGCAGGGCGCGCGCGGGCTCACCGAGGAGACAGCCGTGGTTGTGAAGAAGAACGCGAGCACCCGTCCCACCACCTCCCGGAAGTGCCACACCTTCGTCCTGGACACCAGCGTCCTGCTGGCCGATCCTGCGGCGGTCACCCGGTTCCATGAACACGAGGTCGTCATCCCCGTGGTCGTCATCACGGAGCTTGAGGCCAAGCGGCACCATCCCGAGCTCGGCTACTTCGCTCGCACCGCTCTGCGGTTCCTCGACGACCTTCGGGTGCAGCACGGCACCCTCGACGTCCCACTGCCGATCGGGGCCGAAGGTGGCACGATCCGGGTCGAGCTCAACCACACCGACCCCGAGGCACTCCCCGCGGGATTCCGGCTCGGCGACAACGACACCCGCATCCTGTCGGTGGCGCGCAATCTCGCCAACGAGGGCCACGACGTCACACTCGTCTCGAAGGACCTCCCGATGCGGGTCAAGGCGTCGGCCGTGGGTCTCGTCGCGGAGGAGTACCGCGCGGAGCTCGCGCTGGAGTCCGGATGGACCGGGATGCACGCGATCGACGTCGAAAGCGCCGACCTCGACGCCCTCTACGAGGCCAACGAGATCGACCTTCCGGAGGCCCGCGACCTGCCGTGCCACACCGGGCTCGTGCTCGTCTCGGAGAAGGGCAGCGGGCTCGGACGGGTGACGCCCGACAAGCACGTCCAGCTGGTGCGCGGTGATCGGGACGCCTTCGGCATCCACGGACGCTCGGCCGAGCAGCGGATCGCGCTCGACCTCCTGCTCGACCCCGACGTCGGCATCGTCTCGCTCGGCGGTCGCGCGGGCACCGGCAAGTCGGCGCTCGCGATCTGCGCCGGACTGGAGGCCGTCATGGAGCGGCGCCAGCACAAGAAGGTCGTGGTGTTCCGTCCGCTGTACGCCGTCGGCGGTCAGGAGCTCGGCTACCTGCCGGGAACCGAGGCCGAGAAGATGGGACCTTGGGGCCAGGCCGTGTTCGACACCCTGGGCGCCGTCACCTCGACGCCGGTCGTCGAGGAGATCCTCGATCGGGGGATGCTCGAGGTGCTGCCGCTGACGCACATCCGCGGGCGGTCCCTGCACGACTCCTTCGTCATCGTCGACGAGGCGCAATCGCTCGAGCGCAACGTCCTGCTCACGGTGCTCTCGCGCATCGGCGCGAACTCGAAGGTCGTCCTCACGCACGACGTCGCACAGCGGGACAACCTGCGCGTCGGTCGACACGACGGGGTCGTCGCGGTGGTCGAGAAGCTCAAGGGCCATCCGCTCTTCGCCCACGTCACGCTCACCCGGTCGGAGCGCTCACCGGTGGCCGCACTCGTCACCGAAATGCTTGAAGATGTGACTCTCTGAATCCCTCACGTGACCGCGTGGTGACGCTTCAACCGTCCATGGTCGGGTACTGACTCAAGTCGCGATGTACGGCACTGTCCCTGTGGCAGAGTTGCGCCCGTGAACAGGAGGGGAGTCGTCGGCGTCGTCCTCGTACTCGTGACGTTGACGCTGGCCGCATGCGGTGGCTCCGAACCGGCCACTGCGCGCGTCCTGACGTGGTGGGTGGTGCCCGACCGCGTCGATGCCGACGCGATCGCGAAGGCGTGCAGCGGTGCCGCCGGCGACTACTCCATCGACATCGAGCAACTCCCGCCCGACATCGACCAGCGTCGGGCCGAGATCGTGCGCCGCTTCGCGGCCGGCGACGACTCGATCGACATTCTCAGTCTCGACACCTCCCTGACCGCCGAGATCGCCACCGCCGGCTACCTGGCCGGGGTACCGACCGAGGTCGAGGCCGAGCTCACGAGCGGTGCGCTGCCCAAGGCGGTCGAGGCCGCCAGTCACGACGAACGCCTGGTGGCCGCTCCGTGGTGGCTGGACCCGCAGGTGCTCTGGTTCCGCGGCACCGCCGCCGAGCGTGCCGGCATCGACACCACGAAGCCGGTCAGCTGGGACGACCTGCTGGCCGGCGCGGAGCGGCTCGGCACCACGGTGCAGATCGACGACGCAGGCGGCAACGGCCTCGCCGACTGGGTCAGGGCACTCTTGGCCGGGGCGGGCGGCAACCTCCTCGAGGGCGCAGGACGCGAGCCCGAGATCGGGCTCGCCACGGAAGCAGGGCGAGTCGCCGCAGGCATCGTCCAGTTCTACGCCGGAGCCGGCATCGGGCCCGGTCCGTCGCCGGACGCCCTCACCGAGTTCGCCGGTACGAGCGGCGGATTCCTGCTCGCGAGCAGTGCGGTCGTGTCCGACCCGGCGCTCTCGACGACCGCGTCCGACATGACCGCCGTGGCCTACCCGGTGATCGAGGGCGAGAGCGTGGCGCCGCTGTCAGGTGTCTCCCTCGCCGTGCCCAAGGACGCTCCGGATCCCGGCCTGGCCTTCGAGGCCGTCACCTGTCTCACCTCGGCGGAGTCGCAGCAGCAGATGATGATCGGGTCGGGCCACGGCGCGACCCGGGAAGCCACCTACGAAGATGACGAGGTCAAGAGCGCGCTGGCGTCTAGCGAGGTGGCGCTCAAGGCCGTGACGTCGGGCGTCAACGTGCCCTCGACCCCGTACTGGCAGCGGGTCCGCGCGGGTCTTCGCGACTCCTGGACCCCGATCACCGGCGTGAGTCCGTCGACGACCCCCAGCAAGTCACAGCGAGCCGTCGAAGACCTGGTCGGGGGAGGTCTGTGATGAGCCGCCGTCATCCGCACGCGCGCGTTCGACGGCACCCGCTCCGGGGTGGGTGGGGCCTGGCCGCGCCGGCCGTCCTCGTGCTCGCCGTCGTGATCCTGTGGCCGCTGGGCCGGGCGATCCACACCTCGCTGTTCACCAAGTCGCTCACCACTCCCGACGACACCGCCTTCGCCGGACCCGGCAACTACCTCGAGGTGGTCACGAGCACCAAGTGGTGGGTTGCGGTGGCTCTCTCGCTCGTGTTCGTCGCCGCGGTCGTCGTCATCCAGCTCCTGCTGGCCGGTGCGTTCGCGGCGGCTCTGCGCCGCATCACCTTCATCGCCCCCTACACCCGCGTGCTGGTGCTGGTGCCGTTTGCGTTGATGGCCACGGTCGTCGCGTTCGTGTGGCGTGAGGGCGTCACCGCGGGGTTCGCGCCCGAATGGTTCCACTACTCCGGAGACGGCCAGGTCGCTGCCCTCGCCGCGGTGGCGGCCGGCGAGATCTGGCGAGGCACCGGCATCACGACCATCATCCTGCTCGCCGGCCTGTCACGGGTGCCGCATTCACTGTTGGAGTCGGCGGTCGCCGACGGAGCCACCGGACGTCAGCGCCTGACCAGGATCGTGCTGCCCGCCGCGGCACCGGCCATCGCAGTCGCCGCTGTCTACCGCTCGCTCGACGCGTTCCGGGCGTTTGAGGGGCCGTTGCTCGCCGAGCCGTCGCTGCCGCGGCTCCGCACTGCTCCGTTGATGCTCTGGGACACCACGTTCACGTCGTTCGAGGTCGGCCTCGGTGCGGCGATGTCGATCGTGCTGCTCGCCCTCGCGGGTGTGCTCGGCGTCATGCTGATGCTGCTTCTCCGGGTGCGGAGGGTGCTGTGAGGCCGTCGATCCGATCGCGCATCGTGGCCTCGGCCACGGCCTTCGTGCTCGGCTTCGGGGTCGCGAACTACGGGATCCTGCGGATACCGGGTCGCGACCGATGGCTGTGGTTCGCGGTGGCCATCGTGCTGATGCTCACCAGCGTCGTGGGTGTCCTGCTGGCCGACTCGCGTCGGCGGATCTCGATGTGGGCCGTCATCGGGGCGGAGCTGCTGGTGGTCTTCACCGCCCTGCCTCTGCTCTGGACGTTCACGCTCGCCACCTCGAGGCAGGAGACCCCGACGTCGCTGCTTCCCCAGGACGTCCGGTGGTCGGTGTTCGGTGACGCCCTGGGCACGGAGGCCATCCGTCAGTCCGCCACCACGTCGGCTCTCGTGGCCCTGATCGCCACGGTCCTGTCGCTGTTGGTCGCGGTGCCGGCCGCCTACGCGCTGGTGCGGCGCCGCGTGCGTGGTCGGCGCGCCGTCTACTTCTTCGTGCTGGCCGCGCTGCTCGCCCCGCTCATCGCCCTGGCCGGTCCGTTCGGCGAACTGCTGCGGGCGTTCGGGGTCTTCGGGTCCCGCCTCGTCCTCGTCGCGCCCACGATGATGATCACCCTTCCGCTCGCGATGTGGCTGAGCATCACGTGGATGCGCGACCTGCCGTGGACGCTGCGTGACTCAATACGGGCCGACGGGGGCACCCGCCGGCAGCAGATCCGGGCCTTCGTGCTCCCGGCCGCCGCGCCGACCCTGCTCACCGTCGCGTTCATCACCTTCATCGCAGCCTGCAACGACGCCATCATCGGCGCCACCCTGACGGACGAGGAGTCGCGCACGCTTCCCGCCACCCTCCTGCTGGCCGCCGACCAGCTCGAACAGCCATCAGCCGCGGTGGCGGCCACCGGACTGCTGTGGCTGGTGCCGGCCGTGCTCGTGCTGCTTGCCCTGCCCCGCCGGACCATCCGACTCTTGGGAAGGACGTACTGATGACCACGATCGAGGTCCGCAACGTCAGTCTCGACGCCCCTGACGGGCGCCGTCTCCTCGACGACGTCAGCCTGTCCGTCCCGTCCGGCTCCCGGCTGGCCGTCTGCGGTCCGCCGGGGGCCGGCAAGACCGCGCTGATGCGAGTGCTCGTCGGCCTCGACGAGCACACAGACGGTGACGTCTTGATCGACGGAGATCTGGTGAATTCGGCGAGCCCTCGCCAACGCGACCTGGCGTTGGTCTTCTCCGACTATGCGCTGCACCCGCATCTCGACGTCTACGACAACCTCGCGTTCGCGGCCCGACTGCGCCGGGGTAGCAACAGGAACAACCTCGACGACCGGGTGGAGGAGGTGGCGGAGTTCCTGGCGCTCGGTCACCTGCTCGATGACAAACCGGCCGATCTCGATGACAGTCAGCGTCAGCGCGTCGCGATCGGCCGTGCGCTGGTGCGCGATGCGGCAGGCTATCTGTTCGACGAGCCGTTCACCGCCCAGGACGATCGCGTTCGCTCGCACGTCCGGTCCGTCACGACCCGCTGGCAGACCGAACGGAATCGCACGTCCATCTTCACGACGTCCGACGTCCAGGAGGCGTTGTCGCTCGCCGACCGGGTGGCGGTCATGCACCAGGGCTACGTGCACCAGGTCGGCTCGCCACGCGACCTCTACGACCGGCCCCATGACGTCTTCGTCGCCAGCTTCCTCGGCTCACCGTCGATGAACCTCGTCCCGGCTCGGGTCTCGGGGGGCCAGCTGGTGCTGCCTTTCGCCAACATTGCACTCGACGAGTCACTCAGGCGCCGCGTCGGGGATCGCGACTGGGTGATCGTCGGCATCCGTCCTGAGCTCTGCTACGACGCCAACTCGCCGGAGGGGCGGGAGATCAACGACCGGGTCGACTTCACGACCCTGATCGACGACGTCGAGTGGCGCCCCAAGACCCAGCTCGTCTACCTCGGCTATGAGCTTCCCGAAGAGGTCGAGGAGACGCTTGCCGAGATCGAGGACATCCTCGACTTCGACCTGTTCCAGAACTTCTTCGTCGCGGAGCTGTCTGCGGGCTCGGACCTGCGCGCGGGCATGACGGCTCGCATCGTCGTGCCCCGTGAGGGCGTCCACCTGTTCGACGCGGAGACCGGCGAGAGCTTGACGCACGGGTGATGGGCGCTAAGCGCGCTCGTGCGTTCGCCGCGGCGTGGGCGGTGCTCTGCGGCGCCGGCTACGTCACCGTGTCGCTGGTTCGGTTCGACCGGTTCGAGCCGGCGTCCTACGACAACGCCATCTTCGAGCAGGCGATCCGTGGCTACGCCCAACTGAACGCGCCGATCGTCGCCATCAAGGGTCCCGGCTTCAATCTGCTCGGCGACCACTTCTCTCCGGTGATCGCCCTGGTCGCTCCCATGTACCGGTTGTTCCCGTCGGCGCAGACACTGCTGGTCGTCCAGGCCGTCCTGATCGCCGTCTCGGTGTACGTCGTCGCATCGCTGGGCCTGCGCCGGCTCGGGGTCTGGGCCGGTGGTGGGATCGCCCTGGCGTACGGCTTGTCGTTCGGGCTGCAGTCGGCGGTCACGGCGGACTTCCACGAGGTGGCGTTCGGAGTGCCACTGCTCGCCCTGGCCGGAGCCGCCTACGTCGAGGGTCACTACGGACGCGTGGTCGCGTGGTCGCTCCCGTTGTTGCTGGTGAAGGAGGATCTCGGTCTCACGGTCGCCCTCATCGGTCTCGTGCTCTGGTTGGCAGGGGAGCGTCGTCGCGGAACTGGTCTCGCGCTGGCGGGGGGAGCGGGATTCCTCCTGGTGATCCTCGTGATCATCCCGTCGCTCAACCCCGACGGCGTCTATGCCTACACGGGCTCGGTGGGTGGCGACCGCGGCCTGCTGGAGACCGTGCTCGACGAGCCCGGGCGCAAGTTGCTGACCGTCGTGATGACGTTCGCCGTCACAGGGTTCGCCGCCCTCGCGTCGCCGTGGGCACTGCTCGTGCTGCCGACTTTCGCGTGGCGCTTCGCCGGTGACAACCCGTATTACTGGGGCACCGACTTCCACTACTCGATCCTGCTCATGACCATCGTCGCCGTCGCGGCGATCGACGCGATCGGCCGGCATCCTCGGCTTCGTCTCGCCGCCATCGGGGCGGTCGTCTTCACGGCGGCGATGCAGGTGACCTCGCCGCTCGCGACGCTCGTCGATCCCGACACCTATGAGCGTCCGGCTCGCGCAGAAGCCGCAGAGCGGGTGATCGGGCTCCTACCCGACGGCTCGACGGTCGACACCGACATCGGTCTCATGACGCACCTGACCACGGATCACGTGGTCACCTGGATCGGTACGCCGCGCAACGCGACGCCCGACTGGGTGCTGCTCGACCACGGCTCCGGCATCGGCTCACCACCGGACGCCGTCGCCTACGCGGAAGACCGCTACGGCGTGCCCTTCACGCTGGTCGAGGAAGTCGACGGCTACCAGCTCGCCCGCCGCCAGTAGCGCTCGAGCACACGACGTCGACATCGGCGAGTCCCGAGGGCCATCGGCGGAACTTCTCCGGACGGCGCCGACACAGGGCACAATGCCTCCATGACGTCGGAGCCCCGAGGTGTTCATCCGGAGCTGCGCGTCCGTCTCGCCGCGGAAGCCTCCAGCGTCCCCGGAGCGCGGAGGTTCGTCATCGACGGGCTGTTGGATTGGGGCCGCGAGCGCCTCGTCGACGACGCAGCCCTGTGCGTCACCGAGATGGCAGCGAACTCCGCCCTGCACAGCGGTAGCCCGTACATGCACGTCGGCTTGAGCGACCTCGAGCCGGCCGTGCGGCTCAGCGTCGAGGACGCCGGTGGGCTGGTCCCGCTCCCGGCGGTGGCCCCGCCTCCTGCGCCGAGGTCCGGCGATCTACCTCCGATCGAGGCTCTGGGTACCACCGGGCGTGGGCTGGCGATCGTGTCGGTGCTGGCGGAGGGCTGGGGGATCGAGGAGCGCGTCGATGGACGCCGCATCTGGGCCGACCTTGCCGGTGACGGCGTCGAGCACGAGGTCAGGCCACCGGTGGTGGCGTTCCACGACCCGGCCACACCGGAGCCTGCCGTCCTGCCCGCGGACTGGGCGACGGTGCGGATGCTCCAGTGCCCGGTGCAGCTCGGGCTTCGGATCGACCAGCGACTCGACGACTTGATTCGGGAGCTTCAGCTCATCGATTCCGAAGAGGGCCCGACCCCGCCGAAGGAGCTGGGCCGGCTCATCGAGCGGCTGGTGTCGCGCCCGGCCTTCGCGCGACACATGGGGCGCCGTACTGCGCTGGACGCCGCCGCGGCGGGGCTGGAGTACGTCGACATCGAGATGACGCTCCCCCGCGAGATGGCCTCCAGCGTCCGGGAACTGCTGGCCGCGGACAACCTGGCTGACGAGATCTGCGAGACCCACCAGCTGCTCACCCCGCGGTCCACACCGGAGATGGTGTCGCTGCGCACCTGGATCAGCGAGTGCATCGCCACGCAGGCGGAGGAGGACGCCGCGCCGGTTCCTTACGAAGAGTGGCTGCGGCAGAGAGGCTGACGGCCAAACCTCACGATTCTTTTCATAAGCCGATACGGCCGGACATCTCCCGGTGTTTTTCGACACTCAGGCCCGGGCCAACGTGCACCGGGATTTTCGGACCTACCCGGGGGACTAATGAGACGCGCACTACTTGTCATGATCGCGGCGTTGTTGTTGACGCTGACGTGGAACGGACCAGCGTCGGCAGCGACGTACTACCTGTCGCAGCAGGACTTCACGACCGGCACGACGGACTGGCAGGGACCCGTGGCGCACGACGCGACCGACGGCACTGCCACGGCCAGCCAAGGGGCGTTCACCAAGTTCGGTGAGTACCGACCCGAGTTCCCAGGCAACTACGTCGCTGAACTGGACGTCTACCTCGACCCGACCTGGACGGCCGGGCAGGGGTTCGAGTACACCGTCGCCTCCAGCAACAGCAGCGGTGGACATCTTCGGGACTTCGTCTTCCACATTGCGAGCACCGCCAACGGCCTGCACGTCAACGGCGACAACAACACGTACGGCGCCGGAGGGAACGCGTTCATCGCTGCGCAGGGGAATCAGATCACCGACAAGGGCTGGTACACGATGCAGCACACCTTCCGCGACGACAACGGAGTGCTTGCGGTCGACCTGACCCTGCTGGACAGCGACGATCAGGTGGTCTTCAAGACCACGCGGTCCAACGCGGCTGACGACATGAGCCTCGTCGGTGGGAACCGCTATGGCTGGTTCGCCACGAACAACGTCGCCGGCGGGACCGAGATGGACAACCATGAGCTGTACCTGGCCGCCGACGTGACCAAGGACGACTGCAAGGACGGCGGCTACGCGAACTACCGGTTCAGCAACCAAGGGCAGTGTGTCTCCTGGGTCTAGGCAAACCCGCGCTGACTGTCTGACCCGGCCCTCGAACTGACTCGAGGGCCGGGTCAGACGACGGTGACATCGGGCGAGGGTCAGGGGTGGGTCATCGACATGACGTCGAGAGCGGTGTCGAGGTCTGCCTCGGAGATGACGCCACGCTCGACGTAGCCCTCCTCGATGACAACCTCGCGGATGGTCTTGCGCTCCTTGACGGCCTTCTTGGCGACCGCGGCGGCGTTCTCGTAACCGATGTGGCGGTTCAGCGGGGTGACGACCGACGGGCTGGACTCGGCGAACTCACGGCAGCGCTCCTCGTTGGCCGTGATGCCGTCGACGCAGCGATCGGCGAGGGTGCGTGAAGCGTTGCCGAGCAGGCGCATCGACTCGAGCAGGTTGCGGCCGATGACCGGCAGCATGACGTTGAGCTCGAACGCTCCGGACGCCCCGGCCGTGGCAATGGTGACGTCGTTGCCGATCACCTGCGCTGCCACCATCAGGGTGGCCTCCGGCAGCACCGGGTTGACCTTGCCGGGCATGATGCTGGAACCGGGCTGCAGGTCGGGCAGGTTGATCTCGGCCAGGCCGGTGCGCGGGCCCGAACCCATCCAGCGCAGGTCGTTGCAGATCTTGGTGAGACTCACGGCGATGGTGCGCAGCTGGCCGGACATCTCCACAAGCCCGTCGCGGGCGCCCTGGGCCTCGAAGTGGTCGACCGCCTCGGTGACCGGGAGTCCGGTGCCCTCGGCGAGCAGCTCGATGACGCGCTGTGGGAAGCCGATCGGGGTGTTGATGCCGGTGCCGACGGCGGTGCCGCCGAGCGGGACCTCCGCGGTGCGGGGGAGCGACGCCTCGACGCGCTCGATGCCGCGACGGATCTGCGCGGCGTAGCCACCGAACTCCTGGCCGAGCGTCACCGGAGTGGCGTCCATCAGGTGCGTGCGTCCGGACTTCACGACCTCGGCGAACTCCTTGGCCTTGGCCTCCAACGACTGCGCGAGGTGATCGAGCGCCGGGACGAGCTCGTTCATGGCCGAAGCCGTGGCGGCGACGTGGATCGAGGTCGGGAAGACGTCGTTCGACGACTGGCTGGCGTTCACGTGGTCGTTCGGATGGACCTCGCGGCCGAGCAACTTCGTGGCCAGCGAGGCGAGCACCTCGTTGGTGTTCATGTTGCTCGATGTGCCAGAGCCGGTCTGGAACACGTCGATCGGGAACTGGTCGTCGTGCGCGCCGGTGGCGACCTCCTCGGCCGCGGCGACGATGGCGTCGGCCATGTCCTGCTCGAGGATGCCCAGCTCGGCGTTCGCCTGGGCGCAGGCCGCCTTGATCTGGGCGAGGGCACGGATCTGCGCCGACTCGATGGTGGTGCCGGAGATCGGGAAGTTCTCGACGGCTCGCTGCGTCTGCGCACGCCACAAGGCGTTGGCAGGCACGTTGATCTCACCCATGGTGTCGCGCTCGATGCGGTATTCGGTCATGAAGCGAACGATAGTCCGGCGCGACCGCTGAGAATCCAGTAGGCCTCGGCGCGACCCTGAAGGGTGACCGGGACCGATTCGGCGAGCACGTCCGTCAGGTGGGCGGCGAGGATGCGACGCAACGCCTCGGAGTCGGCCATCGACCAGATCGCCAGGGTGCCGCCCGGACGCAGCATCCGCGCGCACTCGGCGAGGAAGGCCCCCTCGTAGACCGCCGCGTTGTCCGGATGGACCAGGAAGTCCGGCCCGTTGTCGACGTCGAGCAGCACGGCGTCCATCGACGCATCGGGCTGCGCGGCGACCACGTCGCGGACGTCGCCGACGACGACGGTCAGGCGTGGGTCGTCGAGATGGTTCTCGGCGACCACCTCGTCGTGCAGCTCGGCGACGAGCACCCGCCGAACGGATGTGTCGGCGAGCAGGGCGCTCACCGTGAACCCGAGACCGAGCCCGCCCACCAGCACGTCGCGCGCACCGTTCTCGAGGGCGACCCGGGCCAGACGCCGTTCCGAGCTCGTCTCGACGTCGTCCATGACGAAGACACCGCTCACCCGGAGCTCGGTGGCGCCGTCATCACGGCGCCGCACCACGACCTCGTCGCTCAACGCACTCCGCGGCGGTCGCGCGCCCGCTCCATGTCGTCCGCGAGTGCAGGATCGGAGTAGGGACCGGGCTGACGCAGGTGGTCGATGACGTTCTGCCGGCTGACCGGGTCCTTGTCGAGGCTCATCTTGACCTGGGTCTGGAACCGCGTGATCGGGATGCGCAGGCCCACGGTTCCGCGGGACAGCGGACGCCCAAGCTCCGGATCGAGATACATCGGGTAGTCGACGTACTGCTCGAAGTGCGCGACGAGCCGGGTGAGGACCTGCAGGTTCTCCTCGGGCGCGAGGATCTCGGGCACGCCGTGGGCGTGGACGACGCTGAAGTTCCACGTCGGGGCCGGGGTGGTGCCGGGCACGTACCAGCTGGGCGAGATGTAGCCGTGGCGTCCCTGGATGATGAGCAGCACCTCGGAATCCAGCGCGTGGTTCTTGTCATCGGGCCGGCCCATGTGGGTGACGACCGCAAGTCCTTCGGAGCCTTCGTCAAGGAGCACCGGATAGTGCGACGCGACGAGGTCACCGTCCTTCTGGCTGACGATGATCGCCCACGGGTTGTCGCGGATCAGTTCTCGGACGATCTCCGGGTCGTCGTCTTGATGGAACGGGTTGCGGAGCATCAGCGAACTGCAGCGCGTTCGGCGGTCTTCACGATCGCGTCGATGTAGGTGTCGTAGAGCGCCGGCGGCAGATCGTGTCCCATGCCCCTGATCTCCAGGTGCTCGGCGCCCGGGATCGCGCGTGCCGTGGCGCGTCCGCCGGACCGGTTGACCAGCGGGTCGGACAGGCCGTGGATCACCGTGACAGGCACCTCGATCTCGCCGAGGCGCTTGGTGCGGTCGGGCTGGGTGAGCACCGCCAGCATGTGTCGGGCTACGCCACTGGCGCTCCATCCGCGGTCGTACGTCTCGTGGGCGCGCGCGAGGGACGCCTCGGGGTTGGGCGGATAGTCGGGTGAGCCGATCACCTCGGCTGAGCGGATGGCACGTGCGACGTAGGAGTCGCGCGTGCTGCCGGCGGAGCCGAGCATCATCGGGAGAAGCCTGGGATGGATTCGCCCCACCGTGCGACGACCGGTGGTCGACATGATCGACGTCAACGACAGCACCCGGTCGCGGTGGTCGAGCGCCAGCGTCTGAGCGATCATGCCGCCCATCGAGACGCCGGCGACGTGGGCGCGGTCGATGCCCAGGTGGTCGAGCAGGCCGGTGGCGTCGACGGCGAGGTCGCCGATCGAGTACGGCGCCCGGCCCCGGCCGACGAAGGCGCGGAGCAGATCGCCCTTGGTGACGCGGTGCTGGCCCAGCTTCGTGGAGCGCCCGGTGTCCCGGTTGTCGTACCGGATGACGAAGAAGCCGCGAGAGGCGAGGCGCTCACAGAAGTCGGTCGTCCACCAGTTCATCGGGCCGCCCAGCCCCATGATCAGCAGGACCGGAGGGTCGTCCGGCTTGCCGAACGTCTCGTGACAGATGTCGATGCCGTAGGGCAACGACGCGAACTGCTCACCTGAACCGGCCATGTGGGACTCAGTGCTCGTAGTCGACGGTCGAGTACGCCTTGAGCTTGTGCAGCTGGTGCTCGCTGGTGATCTTGCGGATCGTGCCGCTGCGCGAGCGCATGACCATGGACTCGGTGAAGGCTACTCCCGCGCCGTAGCGGACCCCGGTCATCAGCTCGCCGTCGGTGATGCCGGTGGCCACGAAGAAGACGTCGTCGGCCATGACGAGGTCGTCGGTGTCGAGCACGACGCCGAGCTCGAGTCCGGCATCGATCGCACGCTGACGCTCGTCGTCGTCGGTGGGCCACAGCCGGCCCTGGATGATGCCGCCCATGCACTTCATGGCACAGGCCGTGATGATGCCCTCAGGCGTGCCACCCACACCCACGAGCATGTCGACGCCGGTGTCGGGTCGTACGGCCGTGATCGCGCCGGCGACGTCGCCGTCCATGATGAACTTGATGCGCGCGCCGGTGGCGCGGATCTCCTCGACCAGATCGGCGTGACGCGGACGGTCGAGCACGCACACCGTGACGTCGCTGACCTGCACGCCCTTGGCCTTCGCGACGAGTGAGATGTTCTCCGCGACCGGCAGGCGGATGTCGACGACGTCGGCCGCTTCCGGCCCTGCCACCAGCTTCTCCATGTAGAAGACGGCCGACGGGTCGTACATGGTCCCGCGCGGTGCGACGGCCATGACGGAGACCGCGTTCGGCATGCTCTTGGCCGCCAGCGTGGTGCCGTCGATGGGGTCGACCGCCACGTCGCAGTCGGGCCCGGTGCCGTCGCCGACGCGCTCGCCGTTGAACAGCATGGGCGCTTGGTCCTTCTCGCCCTCGCCGATGACGACGACGCCGTTCATCTGCACGGTGTTGATGAGGGTGCGCATCGCGTTGACGGCCACTGCGTCGGCGCCGTTCTTGTCGCCGCGGCCGACCCAGCGGCCGGCGGCCATGGCGCCCGCCTCGGTGACCCGCACGAGGTCGAGGGCGAGGTTGCGGTCCGGGGCTTGGGCGGCGGGCTGCATGCTGTCCACGGGGTCAGGGTACCGGCCCTGCTACTCCCACGGATTCGTCAGCCACTTCTCGCGCAGGGCGGCGAGCACGAGGACGCTGAGCGCCAGCAGCACGATGCTGAGCGCGATCGCTGGTTCCGGGTCCGTCTGCAGAGCGGTGTAGATCTCCAGCGGCATCGTGCGCGTGACGCCTGGAGCATTGCCGGCGAACGTGATGGTCGCGCCGAACTCGCCGATCGATCTGGCCCAGGCGAGCACCGCTCCGCTGAGGATGCCTGGCAGAGCAAGCGGCACGTTGATGATCCGGAACGTCTGCCAGCGGCTGGCACCGGCTGTGGCCGCCTCCTCGTCGAGCGTGGGGTCGGCGGTGCGGAACGAGCCCTCGACAGCGATGACGAGGAACGGCATCGCCACGAACACCTGGGCGAGCACCACTGCCGTCGTCGAGAACGGGATCGTGACGCCGAAGGCGTCGCGCAGCGGAGCGCCGATGAAGCCCTGGCGACCGAACGCGGTCAGGAGCGCCACGCCTGCGACGACGGGCGGCAGCACCAGGGGCACGGTGACGAGGGCGCGCACGAAGCGGCGGCCGGGGAACCGCACGCGGGCCAGCACCCAGGCGAGCGGCACGCCCACGATGATGCAGATGACGGTGGCGATGGTCGCGGTGACCAGGCTCAGCCGGAGGGCCGACTGCAACGACTCCGAGGCGAGCAGGCCGGCCATCCCACCCCACGGCGCTCGTGCCACCAGGGCGACGAGCGGCACGATGAGCACCAGCGTCGCGAGCGCGGCCGGTATCCCGATCCGCAGCGGCACCGCACCGTACGGAGTCCAGGCACCACGACGGGCCCGGCGGGTCTCAGGGGCGAGGTCCGAAGCCATACGAGTCCAGCACCTCCTGTCCGTGCTCACCGGTGACGAGGTCGATCCAGTCCTGTGCCGCTTCGCCGTTCTCGCTGCCCTTGACCGCCGCGATCGGGTCGACGTTGACGATCTCGGAGGCGTTCTCCGCTTGGACCACCTCGACCTTGTCGCCGGCGGCCTGGGCGTCGGACGCATAGACGAGACCGGCATCGACCTCGCCGATCGTGACCTTGGTCAGCACGCCCTTGACGTTCTCCTCCTCGGTGGCGGGCTTCGGGGACATCTGGTTGAGCTCGAACAATCGCTGCGTGGCGTCGCCACAAGGCGCGGCCGGCACGCAGACGGCGAAAGTCGCGTCGGCGAGGTCGTCGAGGCCGGTGATATTCGCCGGGTTGCCGGCGGGGGTCGCGATGACGAGCGTGTTCGTCGCGAACGCCACCGGCGTTCCGGTGATGACACCGGCAGCGACTGCCTCGTCCATCGACTTCTCGTCGGCCGTGGCCAGCACGTCGGCCTCCAGACCCTGCGAGAGCTGCTCGACCAGGATGGCCGAGGAGTCGAACGAGAGGGTGACGTCCACCTCGGGGTGCTCCTTCTCGTAGACCTTCTCCAGGGCGGCGAACGACTCGGTGAGCGAGGCCGCAGCGAGGATCCGCAGCGAGGAGGTTTCGCCTCCGGTGTCGTCGGATCCGCACGCGGTGAGGGCGAGAGGGAGCACGAGGAGGACAGGAAGGGCCCGAAGCCTCACGGCGACACCTCAAGCGAGACGTTGGTGGACTTGACGGTCGCCCACGCGAGCGAGCCGGGCTCGAGGCCGAGGTCGTCGGCGGCCTCACGGCTGATCAGCGACACCACCCGATACGGGCCGCAGCTCAGCTCGACCTGCGCCATCACGGTGTCCTTCGTGACCTTCGTGACGATGCCGCGCAGCCGGTTGCGCGCGCTCCCACCTTTGGGGCCGTGGTCGGGCGACTCGGCCACCTCGGTCGCGAGGCGGGCGAGCTCGGGGCCGGCGATCGCCGTCACCCCGGAACCGGTGGTCGTGGTCTCGAACCGTCCGTGCTGCTGCCAGCGTCGTAGGGTGTCATCGCTGACGCCCAGCAGGTCGGCTGCCTCGGACATCCGGTAGTCGGTCATGAACGAGACTGTAACCGCAGAATCGTGGGAATTCAGCCCAAGTGACCGCATGTGCGGAGATGACCACGGGAGGAGGAGGCGCATGAGCGGAACCAGCAGCCGCGGCAACCCGTCCATGGGTGACATCGCCCGATCCGTGGGTGTGCTCGGCGGCATCGTGCTCGTGCTGTTCGGCATCGGCCAGCTGGTCACGATCACGCCCGAGCGGCCCACCACCAGAACGGTCGACTACCGCACGGCCGCGGAGAGCAGCCGCACCGTGGCCGACTTCGAGCTCCTCGCCCCGACCAGCCTCCCGGACGGTTGGCGCGCGACATCGGTGCGGTACGAGGAGGGCTCCTGGCATCTCGGCGTGCTCACCGACGACGACGCCTACATCGGGCTGGAGCAGGTGCGGATCAGCGAGGAGCGGGCCGTCGAGCGGTTCGCGGAAGGCAGCCGGGCCGATGGTACGGCCGTCATCGACGGGGTGAGCTGGTCGCGACGCGCGGGCCCGGACGACGACACGACCTACCTGCGCCGCGACGGGGGGATGACGAACCTCGTGACCGGCAGCGCTCCACGCTCCGAGATCGAGCGCTACGTCTCATCGCTCTCGGCGTCCTGAGCCTGAACCTCACCCGACGCCCGGGCGAGGCGTTCGCGCGCCCCGTCGAGCCACTCCTGACAGACGGCGGCCAGGTGCTCGCCGCGCTCCCACAGCGCCAGCGACTCGTCGAGGCTCGTGCCACCCGTCTCGAGCTTCTGCACGACGGCGATGAGCTCGTCGCGGGCCTGCTCGTAGGGGATGTCGGGCGTCTCAGGCATGCGGGATCTCCTTCGTGGAAAGTGTGCGGACCGCGACGCTGCCGTCGGACAGCCGGATGCCGAACTCCTCGGGCACCTGGTCGAGCGCGGTGATGACGCTGCCGTCGGGCCGTTGCGCGACGGCGTAGCCGCGCTCGAGCGTGGCGAGCGGCGAGAGGGCGCGTACCCGGGCGAGATGGGATCCGACCTGGTCTTGTTCTCGGCCGAGGCGATGGTCCAGTGCCCGGCGGGCCCGGTCCCGGGTGTCCACGACCAGCATGCGCTCCCTGTCGACGATGACGTGCGGAGCCGCGAGAACGGGCCGCGACCGCAGGTGCGCCAGACCGGCCGCCTCATGCTCCAGCAGGC
The DNA here is from genome assembly GCF_050700635.1 of Aeromicrobium sp. GTDB lineage: Bacteria > Actinomycetota > Actinomycetes > Propionibacteriales > Nocardioidaceae > Aeromicrobium. The sequence continues at coordinate 8,547 of NZ_JBOHDT010000190.1, read as the reverse complement.
GGCGGACCGCGTGCGCGGCGCGTCCGCGCATGGCGGTCACGCCGGCGAGCTCCTCGCGTACGTCAGGCACGATCCGTTTGGCGGCGTCGGTGGGCGTGGATGCCCGCACGTCGGCGACGAGGTCGAGGATCGGGCTGTCGGCCTCGTGCCCGATCGCGCTGACAACCGGTAGCGAGCACGAGTGCACTGCGCGGACGAGGGCCTCGTCGGAGAAGGGAAGCAGGCTCTCGATCGAGCCGCCGCCGCGGGCGATCACGATGACCTCGACGGCGCCGCCCGCCTCGAGCTCGCGGAGCGCGGTGATGACGGCGCGGGCGGAGTCGGCGCCCTGCACGAGGGCGTGCCGCACGACGAACTGCACGCCCGGCCAACGCAGGCGGGCGTTCTGGAGCACGTCCTTCTCGGCGTCGGAGTCGCGTCCGGTGACTAGTCCGACGGCCCGGGGGAGCAGGGGCAACGGCTTCTTGAGCCGTGCGTCGAACAGTCCTTCGGCGGCCAGCAGCTGCTTGCGGCGCTCGAGCTGGGCCAGCAGCTCGCCCTCGCCGGCCGGACGGATCTCGCGGATCTCGAGCGAGAGCTCGCCGCTGGGTTCGTAGAATGTCGGCTTCGCGTGGACGATGACCCTGGCGCCAGGCGTGACCGGCGCAGGAGCGGCGTCGAGGATGCTGACGTGACAGGTTGCCCTGATCGACAGCGTGGCGCGGAGGTCGCGCAGCACCAGGAAACACTTGCCCGGACGACGGTTGAGGGAGGCCACCTCGGCCTCGACCCACACCGCCCCGAGCCGGCCGACGTACTGGCCGATGAGGGTCGAGATCTGGCGCAGCGGGGCGGGTGAGTCCGCGCTCGTCTCGAGGGCCATGCGGTCAGAGTAGAGCCACGGACGGACGGTCTGGGGCCTCATGGTGGGCCGTTAGACTCGCCACCATGACCACGAACGTCGATCTCGGCATGCCCCCGGTGGGCGGCAGCGTGCTGCTCGCCGACCCGCGCGGCTACTGCGCGGGCGTCGACCGTGCGGTCATCACCGTCGAGAAGGCGCTCGATCTCTACGGCGCGCCCGTGTACGTGCGCAAGCAGATCGTGCACAACAAGCACGTCGTCAACGACCTGGCGGCCCGTGGCGCGATCTTCGTCGAGGAGCTCGGCGAGGTGCCCGAGGGCGCCACCGTCGTGTTCTCGGCCCACGGCGTCTCCCCGGCCGTGCACGCCGAGGCTGCCGACCGCCAGCTCAAGACCATCGACGCGACCTGCCCGCTGGTCACGAAGGTGCACCACGAGGCCAAGCGCTTCGCCCGTGAGGGCAAGCACATCCTGCTCATCGGCCACGCCGGCCACGAGGAGGTCGAGGGCACTGCGGGCGAGGCGCCGGAGAGCATCACCCTCGTCGAGCACCCGGACGACGTCGACGGACTCAAGTTCCCGGAGGACGCCCGGCTGTCGTGGCTGTCGCAGACGACGCTGAGCGTCGACGAGACGATGGAGACCGTGCGTCGGTTGCGCGAGAAGTTCCCCCAGCTGGAGGACCCGCCCAGCGACGACATCTGCTACGCCACCCAGAACCGTCAGGTCGCGGTCAAGGAGATCGCCCGCGACTCCGACCTCGTCATCGTCGTCGGCTCCGCGAACTCCTCCAACTCGGTCCGCCTGGTCGAGGTGGCCCTCGAGGCCGGGGCCAAGGCCTCCTACCGGATCGACGACATCAGCGAGTTCGACGACGCCTGGCTCGAGGGCGTCGAGCGCGTCGGCGTCACCTCCGGCGCGTCCGTCCCCGACGATCTCGTCCAGGCCGTGCTCGCCTACCTCGCCGAGCACGGCCACCCCGACGCCGACGCCGTGCGCACCGCCGAGGAGAGCCTCACGTTCTCCCTGCCCCCCGAGCTGCGCCGCGACATGAAGGCCGCCGGGGTCTGACCGGTCGAACGAGTGGCTGTGGTCCCGGGAATCGACGCACCGTGACTTTGGTTGAATGACGATGTGGACGTCGCGCTGACGCTGGTGAGCCTCGTCGCGATCGCCGTGGCGGTCAGCGCCGCGTCCGAGCGCTTCTCCGTCGCCGCACCGCTGGGACTCATCGTCGTCGGCATCGCCGGCTCGTACCTGCCGTTCGTGCCGGAGTTCGAGCTGACGCCCGAGATCGTGCTCATCGGCCTGCTGCCTCCGCTGCTCTACGCAGCGGCCATCCGGACGTCGCTCGTGGACTTCCGGGCGAACAAGCGGCCGATCGCCTTGCTCAGCGTCGGTCTGGTGCTGTTCACCGCCGCTGGTGTCGCGGTGCTGGTTCACGCCATGCTGCCGGTCGACTGGGCGGTGGCGTTCGCGCTGGGCGCGGTGGTCGCTCCTCCAGACGCCGTGGCGGCCACGACGATCGCGCGCCGCGTCGGTATGCCGCGCCGCATCGTGACGATCCTGGAGGGCGAGAGCCTGGTCAACGACGCCACAGCGATCGTCGCGCTACGAGTGTCCATCGCGGCGGCCGCGGGGACGGTCAGCGTGTGGGAGGCCGGGCTCGGCTTCGTCGTGTCGGCCGTCGGGGGAGCGGTGGTGGGGGTACTTGTGGCGCTCGTCGTCGGCAAGATCCGTCGACGCATCGACCACACCCTCACCGACGTCGCGTTCTCACTGCTCACTCCCTGGCTGGCGTACCTCGCGGCCGAGGAGATTCATCTGCCGGGCGTGGACTTCCACCCGTCCGGCGTGCTCGCTGTCGTGGTGGCCGGCCTGCTGCTCGGCCACAAGTCGCACCTCATCCAGTCGGCGTCGTCGCGGATGTTCGAGCGCACCAACTGGGCCACGATCTCCTTCGTCCTCGAGAACGTCGTCTTCCTGCTGATCGGCCTGCAGATCCGCGACATCGTGAATGCGCTCGGCGACGACGAGCTGTCCCTCGGGCGGGTCATGGCGACCAGCGCCGTCGTGCTGGTCGGAGTCATCGTGCTGCGCATCGTGTGGGTGTTCCCATCGACGTACCTGCCGCGGTTGATCCCGGCCGTCGGCCGGTCCGATCCGATGCCGCCGTGGCAGTACCCCATGGTCGTCGGCTGGGCCGGTATGCGCGGTGTGGTCACGCTGGCCGCGGTGTTCCTGCTGCCCGAGGACACAGATCACCGACCGGCGCTGGTCATGGTGGCGTTCGTCGTCACGATCGGCACCCTGCTCATCCAGGGCCTCACTCTTCCCGTCCTCGTCAGGCGGCTCGGCCTGCAGCCCCCGGACCCGCACGAGGACAACCTGGAGGAGGCCAAGGTGCAGCAGGCGGCATCCGATGCCGGGTTGGCTTACCTCGAGGAGCACGAGGCCGGACGCATCTCCGAGAGCGTCCGGCAACGGCTGCGGCAGCGTGCCACCGACCGCGTCCACGCCGTGTGGGAGCGGCTGGGCGGGGCGGAGACGCCGAGCGCGCAGTACTCCCGGGCCCGAGCGGCGATGCTCGAGGTCGAGCGGACCGAGGTGCTCCGGCTCCGCGACGAGGCGTCGATCGACCAGAGTGTCCTGCGCCGCGTGCTCGACGCGCTCGACGTCGAGGAGTCAATCCTCGACCGGCTGTCGGAGGACGAGTCGACGGCGGAGCGGGAGACCGAGCTGCGGCCGCGCACCACGGGAGGCGGCTGCGAGCACCTGGCGGCGGCGACGTCGACGCCGACGCCGACAAGCCCGGAAGGGTGCGAGGAGTGCCTGCGCGACGGCACCGAGTGGGTCCATCTGCGGCTGTGCATGGAGTGCGGCCACGTGGGGTGCTGCGAGTCCTCACCCCAGCTGCACAGCACGAGGCACTTCGAGGAGACCGGTCACCCGGTGATGCGCAGCTTCGAGCCGGGCGAGGCCTGGCGCTGGTGCTTCGTCGACAACCGCATCGGGTAACCCGCCCAGGTCACCAGAGGTCGCCGTTACGCCAGTCGCAGGTGAGGTCGGCGTCCAGATCGATGTCGTCGCCGACGCCGAACACCAGGACGGCACCCTCGACATCGGGCTGGTGGATGATTCCGTCAGGGGTGAAGGCATGCAGCGTGCCACGCCACGGCTCCCAGCCGCGGTTCCGGTAGAACGGCATGCCGATCTCGGTCGCCTTGAGGACACCGAGGTCGTAGGCATGGACGATGACCGACTCGAGGGCTTCGAGGAGCTCGTCGCCCAGCCCGTCGCGGCGGTGGTCGCTGTGCACGGCAACGGCCTCGACGCCGCCGGCGCGCAGGGCTCGACCCCGGTGCGCCAGGCGTCGCTGGACGACCGCGGCATGACCGATGATCGTGTCGCCGTCGCGGGCGATCGCGTGGAGGCCGCCGAGCCCGTGCTCCCAGTCGTCGTCGGTGAACTCGCTCTCGAACGCCTCGAACGTCATGGCCCGTGCTTCGTCGAGGGCGGCGCCGTCGAGGTCAGCCGTGTGGATGAGGGCGACGTCCATGGGGCTCAGGCTGCCGGTGCGGTGACCACGCGGATGCCGATGCCGGCAAGGGCAAGGACGTGCCCGACGACGAGCGTGACTCCATGATCGATCGTTGCGGCGACCGTGTGGGCGAAGGCTCCGGCGCCGGCAGGGAGTCCGTCGACCACGATGGCCTCCGGAGCGACCATCGCGACCGCGAAGAGCGCGCCGATCAGCAGCACCGGCGGCATCACTCCAGTGGTGATGAGGGAGCGGATGTCGACGCTCATTGGTGCGGTGGCCACGGCGAGCACGAAGCCGAGCGAGAACAGGAACCCGAGACGCCCATCGATGAGGTCGAGAGCGGTGACGGCCGCGAGCGAACCGCTGGCGAGGACGACGGCTCCCTGGGCGGAGAGGTCGCGTCGCGCCATGGCGACGGGCGAGCGCGCCGTCATCGACGACATACCCATCACGGTAGTCGCCTGACCGGCCCTGGTGCCGGAGCCGCGCTGCGCGACTTCATACCCCCAGCATGGGTGCGGCCAGAGACAGTTTGATCAGCCCGGCTGTGAGCCGCCGGCGATCTCGTACGACCAGACCTCGCTGTGCGTGGAGACCGGCTTCGGCGCATCGCCACCGGCCCGCTCGACCGCCGAGCGGTGTCCCTCGGCGAACGACGGTGAGTTGACCCAGGCCTCGAATGCGTCCTCGTCGCGCCACCGGGTGAGCACGAGCCACTGGTCGCGATCGTCGGTGGGCTTGAGCAGCTCGTAGCCCTCGAACCCCTCGGCGTCGTCGACAGCGCCTGCGCGCGCCGCGAACCGGTGCGCGAGCTCATCGCCGGCGCCTTCAGGCACGGTGATGGCGTTGATCTTGATGACTGAGCCCATACTGCGAAAGCCTCTCGTGCTGATTGGTCAAGAGACTACGGGACCAGCACAGGCCAGCACGTATGAGCCGTCGGTCCGAATATTCGCGCCACCTCGGCAAACGTCCACGAAGAACCTTCGGGATGGGCCACGATGTCTCACAACACGAGGTCTTCCGAACGGCCCGGCCGCCGACCCGCGAGTCGGTTGAAAGTGTAGTGACTTACTAGACTATGGTGAATGATCCTCACTCGGGAAGGACCACACACCTTGCACCATCGAACGCTGACCAGCGTGGTGGCGGCCACCGTTGCCGCGACCCTGACACTCGCGCTGCTGGGGATCCGCGAGAGCAGCGGTGACCCGCCTTTCGCAGCCGCGGCCGAGACCGACTCGGTCACGAAGCCCAACATCGTCGTCGTGATGGCCGATGACATGCGGGCCGACGACCTCCGCTTCATGCCGTCGCTGCGCAGGCTCGTGACTGCCCGGGGCCTGAAGTTCCGCAACTCCTTCAGCCCTTACCCGCTGTGCTGCCCCTCGCGCGCGTCCTTCCTCTCCGGCCAGTACGCCCACAACCACAAGGTGTTCGCCAATGACGCACCGTTCGGCTTCGGCAGCTTCGACGACAGTCGTACCGTGGCCACGGCGCTGCAGGACGCCGGCTATCGCACCGGCTTCGTCGGGAAGTACCTCAACAACTACGGCATCGACCGCTCCCGGGTGACCGGCGAGCACTCGTGGCGCTACGTCCCGGCGGGCTGGACGAACTGGCACGCCGCCCTGCAGCGGCCCCGCCGACTCTACGACCGCTACCCGGACGGCGGCGCGTACAACTACTTCCACACGATCTTCAACGTGAACGGCCGCACCGACGACAGCCACAAGGGCGAGTACCAGACCGGCGTGCTCGGCCGTTTCAGCCGCAAGCTGGTGACCAGGTACAGCCGTACGAACAAGCCGTTCTTCCTCTACCTCTCGGCGTTGGCGCCGCACTACGGCGGGCCGCACGAGCCCGACGACGTCGACTCGATCCGCCGGCGCGACGGCCGGGTCTCCGAGTTCGAGACCCCGGCGCGTCCCGAGTGGGTCAAGGGACGCTTCGACCACCAGGTACGCCGAAGCCCTGGCCTGCCCGCGAACGGTGGACCGAGCGAGGCCAACGTGAGCGACAAGCCGCGGGCCTTCCGCAAGCCCGAGCTGAACCGGCGGGAGCGTCGCCTCGCCACTGCACTGACGCGGCAGCGTGCCGAGTCGATCGCCGTACTCGACGCCCAGGTCCGGCGGCTCGTCCAGACCCTGCGCGAACGGGGCGAGCTCGACGAGACGGTCTTCGTCTTCACCTCGGACAACGGCTACTTCCTCGGCGAGCACCGATTCCGCAATGGCAAGCGCAAGGCCTACGAGCCCTCGATCCGAGTGCCCCTGGTCATCGCAGGGCCCGGCATCCCGCACGGCGTCCGAAACGACCCCGCCAAGACGCCGGACCTCACCGCGACGATCCTCGACCTGGCCGATGCCAAGGCACCGCGACCGGCCGACGGGCGGTCACTGGTGCCGAGCTTCGCCGCAGACCGCGGCTGGACCGCACCGGTGGTGACCGAAGCGATCATCGGCGGTCCGGCGTACCTGCCCACCACGAGCAAGCACCAGCGCGGCTTCACCGACGTGCGCACCACCATCGGCATCCGCACCGCGCGCTACAAGCTCATCCGCGACGCGTCCGGGACAGTCGAGCTCTACGACCTGGACGTCGACCCGAACGAGCTCAACAGCGTGGCCACCGATCCGGAGTACCGCGCGATCCGCAGCGAGCTCACCCGGCTGTGGCACAGGTACAAGGACTGCGCCGGAACGGCGTGCAGCGTACCGCTGCCGGCGAGCCTCGCCACGTCACCAGCCCAGACGACGGCCTCGACGAAGACCCAGTCGGAGGGAGTGCTGGCCCGCTACGGGCACGTGTTCTGAGGCGAGATTCCCAGTACAAGCCTGGACGCATGCGGAAGAATGCTGACCGTCATGTCCACCAATTCGGCGACGAACCGGCCGGTGGGGGAGTCGCCCGGCGAGCGCGGTCTCCCGGCACGACGCCCGGTGACCGTGTTCCTGCTGCTCGCGCTCGCCATCGGGTTGCCCGTCCTCGCGATCCCCGTGGTCCTTGGCCTTCCGACCGAGCCGTTCCTCCTGGTGCTCGTGTTCGTCGCGCTGCTGGGGTCGGCGCTGCTCGTCACGCGTCTCGCAGACGGTGCCGGCGCCGTGCGGCACCTGTTGTCACGCGTGCTCATCTGGCGCTTCGGCGTCGGGCGGTGGGCGGTGGTCCTGTTCGGGGTGCCGGTGCTCACCATGGCCGTCGCGGCAGCATCAGGCACCCTCAGCACTCCGGAGAAGGGCTGGCTCATTGAGGTGGGTTGGTACCTCTTCAACACCTTGATCTTCGGTGCGCTGATCCTCAACCTGTGGGAGGAGATGGCCTGGGCAGGCTTCGCCCAGTCCCGGCTGATGGCGCGCCACGGCCTGGTCGTGGCGTCGCTGATCACGGCGGTGTTCTTCGCCGTCATCCACCTGCCGCTGTACCTCGAGGGTGATCCGACCCGGTCGGAGGTCGCGATCGGGTTGGCCATCCTCTTCGCCATGGCCCCGGTCTATCGCTATCTGATCGGGATGCACCTCCTGGACACCGGCGGCAGCATTCTCGCGGTCGGCGTCCAGCATGCTTCTTGGAATGCGGCGCTGAACCTCGACGCGGTCGACGGAGGGGACTGGGAATGGCAGGTGCCCGTCGCGGTAGTCCTGCTCACCGCGATGGTCGCGTCCGGCAGGCGGTTCCGACCCCCCTCGGACCGTCCGATCGGGCGGGAGGCGGAGAAGTCCGCGGCAGCGGAATGGATCCACCCAAAGCCTCGGTGATCCTGACCGTGCGCCAAGGTGGCCTCATGACGACCGACCTGGATCTGACCAGCTACAAGGCGCTCAGCTTCGACTGCTACGGCACCCTCATCGACTGGGAAGCCGGCATCGCCGCGGTGCTGGCGCCGTGGGCCCGCGAACAGCGCCTCGACCTGACAGAGGAAGAGCTGCTACTCGACTACGCCGACAACGAGCGGCCGTCGAGCGGGAAACGCCTTCGGCGCTCTACCCCGAGGTGCTGGCCAGCGCCTTCCGCGCGACCGGGGACAGGCTCGGTCGCGCGGTGAGCGATGAGTGGGCGCAGCGGCCGGGAAACTCGGTCCCCGACTGGCCAGCGTTCCCCGACTCCGCAGAGGCCCTGGACCGGCTGGCCAAGCACTACCAGCTGATCATCCTGTCCAACGT
>NZ_JBOHDT010000189.1:0-5179 GCF_050700635.1 Aeromicrobium sp. | reverse complement strand
ATCGAGGGTCAGGTCGCCTACCGCGGCCCGCTCGGCGCCGTCGCCCACCAGCTCATCGGCGGCCTGCACCAGTCGATGTTCTACGTCGGCGCGAAGACGATTCCCGAGCTGCAGGAACGCGGCCGGTTCGTCCGCATCACGGTGGCTGGCCTCAAGGAGAGCCACCCGCACGACATCCAGATGACCGCCGAGGCCCCCAACTACAGCTCGCGCTAGTCCTCGGCCGGACTCGTTTCTGGCGCGTTCTTGGAGAGGGTCAACCCCAGGCCGACCACCAGGACCCAGAGCAACGCCGGGAACCAGCTGAGGAACGGAGCGAAGGCGGCGAGGGCGAGGATGATGGTGACCGCGAGGCTGAACCATCCGATCCACCGCGATCCCAGGTCCGCGCGCAGGTAGACGGCCGCGGTGGCACCGGAGACCAGCCCCATGGCCGTCCACCCGATGTACCCCAGGCTGTCCTGAATGATGTACACCGCTGCAACAGTGCTCGGGCTCGACTCTTCGGCCGCTGCCGCCAAAACCACCTGAAGGCCGTATCCGACGAGCACTGCGGCGGCCGTCACTGCGACGCCGACCGCCATGACGAGGACCGGAACTCTTCCAGAGGTTGTTCTCCACAGGTGGTCAGCGAATCCGGCGACGAAGACGACGATGCAGGCCATCCCGAGGAAAGTGACGCCGGACCCGATCAAGAGGCCGACGGTGTTGTCGTGGATGTAGTCGATGGTGGATGCACTCGGCGCGTTCTGCTGCGCCTTGGTCAGGCTCGGCGTGTGGACGAACGCCCGCGACTCCACGAGGAGGACTCCGACAGGTCCGGCAGCGGGCCAGATTCTCATGCCTTCAACGTAGGACCGGGTGAACCGCCGCACATGACCCGTTCGAACCACGTCGAGCGGTGTCTAGCCGGCTGGGTCGCGCTTCTCGCGGGGACGCTTCAGCGACCACGGCTCGAGGTGCTCGTAGCCCTTCACCGACGTCCGCCGCATTCGCTTGAGACGCAGGTCGTCGTCGTCGCGCAGGTGCTCGGCCATCTCGCGGTCGACGACGGCGCTGCCAGGCCGAGCCACCGACGTGAGACGTGACGCGACGTTGACGACGGGGCCGAACACGTCCCCCATGTGGTTCAGGACGTTGCCGTGGGCCAGGCCGATGCGGACCTCTGGGAACGTCCCATCCGCTTCGTGCTCGTCCAGCAGCGCCAGCGCGAGGAGCGCGGCCTGCTTGGGGTCGTCGACGACGAACAGCACCTCGTCGCCGATCGTCTTGACCACGTGCCCGTGGTGGTCGGTGATCAGACCGGCGGCGACCTCGTCGAACCGTTCGACCATGTCGGTCAGCTCCCGACGGCTCATCTTGCGGCTGCGGGACGTGTAACCCACGATGTCGGCGAACCCGACGCACATCGGCGACGCATCGACGTCGGCGGAGTCGGTCAGCAGCAGCCGGCTCGCCGCGTTGATCAGGTGCCGGCGCCATACGTACGCCTGCACCTGCTCCCCGAGCGGGACGACTTTCTCGAGCTCATCGAGATCGCCCGCGGCGACATCCTCCTGGGATCCGGCTCCCATGGAGCCGAGGAAGGCACGAACCTGCCACTCTGCGAGACGGGCGAAGGACCGGCCGATGGTCCGGATGAACGCCTGCTCGGTGTCGGGCTCGATCACGCCGAGCTCGATCAGCTCCTGGGTCAGACGGAGTGCCTCGACATCGGCCTCGGTGAACGCGGCGTCGTCGTCATCGGCCTCGGGAAAACCGAGTGCTCGCCATCGTTGGCGAGCGATGTCGGGATTGACGCCCGACAGCTCAGAGACGTCGGCGCGCTTCAGGTGCGGCGCCTCACCGAGCATCAGCTCAGTGATCGCACGGATGACGTCGCCAGGATCGAACCCGGGCTCGTCGGCCGTCATTCGCCGCCGGCGGCCTCGAGTCGCATCTTCTCCGTGGCCTCGAATGCCTCGCGGATCGCGGGAATGCTGTTGGCCAGCGCTCTGCCGGCCTCGGGAGTGAAGTTGAGCGCGGTGACCGCGGTCTTGGTGACGACCGCGGCGGAGCGCAGCTGGTGGTTCATGACGGCGGCCTCACCGATGAAGGTGCCGGCACCCATCGTGGCGACCTCCTCCTTGTTGTGACGGACCGAGACCTCGCCCTCGAGGATGTAGTAGGCGGCGTCGGCAGGAGTCTTCTCCAGGATGAGCGACCAGCTGTCGGGCAGGTGCACGAGGCGGCCGGCCTCGGCGACCTGCTTCACCTCTTGGTCGCTGAAGCCCGACAGCTCCTTGAGTCGCGCAATCGTCTCCGGATCAGGGGCGAAGCGGTCTTTGCGCATGTTGGTACCGAAAACTTCCTGCTCAGGGCGGCCCATAGCCGCCGAAATCCACCCTCTTGGGTGGGAATCCTTCCATCGGTCGTCACCTCTGTCCACTTGGTGAGCGAGTGGTGCGGCTCACCCACAAGCGCCTGATCGCCCCGGATGGTTGCGTACCCTGAGCGCATGGACACCGAGATCGGCACGGCCAAGCGCGGCCGCCGCGCCTACTCCTTCGACGACATCGCCATCGTGCCCAGCCGGCGTACGCGCGACCCCGAGGAGGTCTCGACGGCCTGGCAGATTGACGCGTACCGCTTCGAGCTGCCGGTCGTGGCCGCCCCGATGGACTCGGTCATGAGCCCGGAGACCGCCATCGCCCTCGGACGCCATGGTGGGCTCGGCGTCCTCGACCTCGAAGGTCTCTGGACGCGCTACGAGAACCCCGACAAGCTGCTCGTCGACCTGGCGTCCATCGACGCTCCGCAGGCCACCCGGCGATTGCAGGAGGTGTACGCCGAGCCGATCAAGCCTGAGCTCATCACGGCTCGTCTCCAGCAGATGCGCGACGCGGGCGTCACCGTGGCGGGGGCTCTCTCGCCGCAGCGCACCAAGCAGTTCGCCGACGTCGTGGTCGATGCCGGCGTCGACCTCTTCGTCATCCGCGGCACCACGGTCTCGGCCGAGCACGTCTCGGGCCAGACCGAGCCGCTGAACCTCAAGGAGTTCATCTACGAGCTCGACGTCCCCGTCATCGTGGGAGGTTGTGCCACCCATCAGGCGGCCCTCCACCTCATGCGCACCGGCGCCGCCGGAGTGCTGGTCGGTTTCGGCGGGGGAGCAGCGCACACCACCCGTTCGGTGCTCGGGGTGGCGGTGCCGATGGCTTCGGCGGTGGCCGATGTCGCCGCGGCCCGACGCGACTACCTCGACGAGTCCGGCGGGCGGTACGTCCACGTCATCGCCGACGGCTCGATCGGCCGTAGCGGTGACATCGCGAAGGCCATCGCCTGCGGCGCGGACGCCGTCATGATCGGCTCGCCGTTCGCGCGGGCCGTCGAGGCACCCGGGCGCGGCTTCCACTGGGGCGCCGAAGCCTGGCACCCCGAGCTGCCGCGGGGCGAGCGGGTCGAGATCGGCACCGTCGGAACGCTGGACGCGGTGCTCTTCGGGCCCTCGTCAGTGCCGGACGGAACGATGAACCTCATCGGAGCGCTCCGCCGCGCGCTCGCGACCACCGGCTACACCGACCTCAAGGAGTTCCAGCGCGTCGAGGTCGTCGTCGGTTGATACTCGAGCGCGTCCCGTTCGACCATCCCGACGCCGTCGCGCTCAGGGGCCGCGCAGGTGGCCTACGGCGACGAGCTCTTGTCTTCGACCCTGCGTCCGTCCACCGCCTCGGCTCCGAGGAGCTCGATCCGGCGTCGGTGCTCGTCACCGATGGTGGCCTACGACGACGACCGTCCGGTCGGACACGCGTGCCTGCGTCGACTCGGTGGCGTCATGGCCGGTGAGCTCGAGATCAAGCGGATGTTCGTCGAGCCGGACGCTCGGGGAGTGGCGTCGCGGATGCCTTGCTGGAAGCCGTCGAGCAACGCGCTCGCGACGAGGGAGTGCCGCGGGTCGTGATCCACACCGGCGACCGCCAGCTCGCCGCTCTGCGCTTCTACCAGCGACACGGATACACACCGATCGACGTCTTCCCGACCTACGAGGCGGTCACCTACTCGCGGTGCTTCGAGCGGGTCTTCTGAGCTCTGCCGGGTGTTGTGTCCACTCCGTCAGGACTTTCTGATTCGCCGGACGAGACGGAATTGCAGCCCTACTCTGTGAGCGACGGGGGATTCACTCAGATTCCATAGGGAGCACTACCGTGCGTCGTTCCCCTGTCGTTGTCGTGACGTTGGCGCTGATGGCGTCCGCCTTGATCGCCGGTTCCCCGGCGTCGGCCGTGCCCTACGAAGGCCCTGTGACCGGTGTGTTGAAGGCGACGCCGGGCACGTTCACGGCGGGTCAGCAGATCGAGCTGATGGCGAACTTCCCCTCCGACCAGGCGACGGAGATCGTCGAGTTCTTCAAGGAGACCTCGCCCGGGTCCAAGGACTACACCTCGCTGGGCACCGACGTCGCGAACCAGTACGGCAACTCCTATTTCGAGCCGGTGACGGTGGATGCGGAGCAGAAGGTGTTTGCCCGCACTCCCGACGGTGGGGTGACCCAGGAGCTGACGCTGACACCGACCGTGATCGTTCCTACCAACTTCACGGTCGGCGGGACGCTCACGATGAACCCGGCAACCGCGAAGAACGGGGACACCGTCTACTTCCTCGCGAACTTCCCGTCCGGCACGTTCGACGTGACGCTGTACGAGGAGAAGACGCCGGGGGTGTGGTCGTCCATCGGTGTCGACAGGACCAACACTTCTGGCAACGCGTACTTCCACGACTTCGAGGTCACCGGCTCGAGGAAGGTCTTCGCTCTCGCCAGCACGGGCAAGCGCACCGAGGTCGACACCGTCACTCCGACTCCCGAGGTGACGCTGAGCATCCAGCGAGACTGCAACAACAGCAATCACTGCGCGATGACCGCCACAGCCTACGGAGAGCTCGAACCAGCCCAGCAGGGGCGCGTGATCAAGCTCCAGCGCCTGAGCGGCTCGTCCTGGGTGTCGGTCGACAGCACGGCGACCACCGGCGCCGACGGCAAGGCCCAGATCACGTTCAGCCTCGACGGCGTGCCGCGATGGACGACCCGTTCCTACCGGCTCACGTCCGCAGCATCCGGGTCGAGTCCCTCGGTGACGTCGCGTTCGATCCAGTTCATGCCGGGGCCGATCGAGCTCGGTGAGAACGTCTTGAGGGTCGACGT